>DASVEF010000324.1:0-21123 GCA_036380715.1 Thermoanaerobaculia bacterium
GCCAATGGTTGGCTCCACTGGCGTCAAAGCCAGAAAACTTCGAGAGAGACCTGGTTCTGATCGGGTCTCTTTCTGTTTTGTGGCCACAGAAAGAGGGAAAGAGCATGCGGAACACAGGTAAAGTGAAGTGGTTCAATGACACCAAGGGCTTCGGATTCATCACTCCGGAGGACGGAAGCAAGGATTGTTTCGTCCATCATTCGGCTATTCAGGGCGGAGGCTTCAAAAGCCTCGCCGAGGGCGATCGCGTCGAGTTCGACGTCGTGCAGGGCAATAAAGGCCCGGCCGCCGAGAACGTCACCAAGATCGCCTGAAGCGGATCTCCTTCGTCGCGGAGTGGACATTTCGTGACGAGTCGTGAAAGGGGCCACCCGTCCGGGTGGCCTTTCCTTCCTCCGTCCCTTGCCGATCTTCCAGAGCCGATCCGCGAGGAGCTCTGGGGGGTGGAGCGTCTCGAGCAGCACGCCGCGCAGCTCGCCGGGACGCAGCCGGTGCGTCCCGGACGCCGGGGCGACCGGGGGCTGGCGCCACGCGTCAGGGACAACAGTCGCGTCCTGCTGGAGTGCTACCGCACGCTCGCCGAGGCGATCCGCGGCGAGCGGACGGTCACGCCGGCGGCGGAGTGGCTGGTCGACAACTTCCATCTCGTCGAGGAGCAACTGCGCGAGATCCGCGAGGATCTGCCGCCAGGGTACTACCGGGAGCTGCCCAAACTGGCGGACGGCCCCTGGCGTGGCTACCCGCGGGTCTACGCCATCGCCCATCAGTTCGTGGCCCACACCGACAGCCTGTTCGACGCGGAGGCGCTGCGGCGGTTCGTGCGCGCCTACCAGAGCGAGCAGCCCCTGACCATCGGCGAGCTGTGGGCCGTGGTGATCTCCCTGCGGGTGGTGCTGGTGGAGAATCTGCGGCGCCTGGCCGAGAGGATGGTGCACGCCCGCGTGGCGCGCGAGCAAGCCGGGCGCCTGGCCGACGACCTGCTGGGCGAGGAGCGGCCGGCGGAGCCGCTCCAGCGGTACGAGAAAGGGAGGCTCAACGTCGCCTTCGCGGTGGAGCTCCTCGGCCGGCTGCGCGGGCAGGATCCGGAGGTCACCACACCCGCCCTCGCCTGGCTGGACCAGCGCCTGGCGGACCAGGGGACCACGGCCGACGAGGTCGTCGCCAAGGAGTACCAGCGGCAGACGGCCATGAACGCGACGGTGCGCAACGTGATCGTCAGCATGCGGCTGATCTCGGCGTTCGACTGGACGGCGTTTTTCGAGAGCGTGAGCCTGGTGGATGAGGCGCTGTCGGAGCATCCGGGTTACCGCGCGATGGATTTCGCGACGCGCGACCTCTACCGGCATGCGGTGGAAGACCTGGCGCGCGGCGCGCAGCTTTCCGAGATCGAAATCGCCCAGCGGGCGGTGCGGCGCGCGTCGGCGGCCGGGCCAGAGCGGGAACAGGATCCCGGTTTTTTTCTGATCGCCGAGGGGCGTCGAGCCTTCGAGCGGGAGCTTGGCGCCTGGGTGTCTCCGGGCCGCTGGCTGAAGCGCACCTTCCTGGCTCTGGCGACGCCCGGCTATCTGGGCACGATCGCCTTCGTCACCGGCCTCATCCTGGCCCTGCCGCTCCTGCTCGAAGGCGTCGCGGGAGCCCCGGCGCCGGTCCTCCTGGGGCTCGGCCTGCTGGCGCTCATACCGGCCTCGGACCTGGCGATCCAACTGATCAACTCCTCGGTGATGAAGCGCCTGCGGCCCGGGGTGCTGCCGCGGTTGGAGCTGAGCGGCGGCGTGCCGTCCGAGCTGCGGACTCTGGTCGCCGTGCCGACCCTGCTGACCACCGCGGCGGAGATCGAGGAGCAGATCGGCCGCCTGGAGGTCCACTATCTCGCCAACCCCGAGGACGAGCTGCGCTTCGCGCTCCTCTCCGACTGGCGGGACGCGCCCGCGGAGACGATGCCCGGCGACGAGGAGCTGCTGGCGGCCGCGGCGGCGGGGATGGCGCGCCTCAATGCCCGGCACGGACCCGCCCCCGGCGGCGATGCGCGCTTCCTGCTCCTGCACCGCCGGCGGGTGTGGAACGAGGGCGAGCGGTGCTGGCTCGGCTGGGAGCGCAAGCGCGGCAAGCTGGAGGAGCTCAACCGCCTGTTGCGAGGCGCCACGGACACCACGTTCCTCGCCGCCGAGGGCTCCGGACCGCAGGGCTTGGGGAGGCTTCAGGGGATCCGCTCCGTCCTCACCCTGGATGCCGATACGCGGCTGCCGCGCGAGGCCGCGCGGAGGCTGATCGGCACTCTGGCGCATCCTCTCAACCGGCCGCGGTTCGACGCGCGCCTCGGCCGCGTCGTCGCGGGCTACGGCGTGCTCCAGCCGCGGATCACTCCGACCCTGCCGTCCGATCGCGACGGCTCGCTCTTCCAGCGCGTCTTCTCCGGGCCGGCAGGCATCGATCCCTACGCGGCGGCGGTCTCGGACGTCTATCAGGATCTTTTCGCCGAGGGATCTTTCACCGGCAAGGGGATCTACGACGTCGACGCCTTCACGGCGGCGCTCGCCGGCAAGGTGCCGGAGAGCGCGATGCTCAGCCACGACCTGTTCGAGGGGGTTTTCGCGCGCGCGGGCCTGGTGACGGACATCGAGCTGTTCGAGGAGTTCCCCGCCCACTTCGAGGCCGCCGCCGCCCGCCAGCATCGTTGGGCGCGGGGCGACTGGCAGCTTCTGCCGTGGATCTTCGGCCGCGGCCCCACCCGCGACGGCGGCCGCCTGCGCGTGCCGATCCCCGCGATCGGCCGCTTCAAGATGCTCGACAACCTGCGGCGGACCTTGCTGGCTCCGGCCGCCTTCCTGACCCTGCTGGCCGGGTGGACGCTGCCCGCCGCTTCGCCTGCCGTTTCACCTGCAATATGGACAGGGTTCGTGCTGGCGACGATGGCCCTGCCGGCGTGCCTCCGCCTCCTCTCCGGGGCGATCCCGCGCCGCAGCGGCATCTCCAAGCGCAGCCACATCCGCGCGGTCGCCGCCGATCTCGTCCTCGCCGTCGCCCAGGTGGGATTGACGGTCACTTTCCTGGCCGAGCAGGCCTGGAGGATGGCCGATGCGATCACGCGCACGCTGGTGCGGCTCGGCGGCACGGGCCGCGGCATGCTGGAGTGGGTGACCGCGGCGCAGGCGAAGATCGGGCTCGGCCTCGAGCTGCGGGCCTTCTACCGGCGGATGGCCGGGGGCGTGGCCCTGGCCGTGGCGGCGGCGGGCCTGGTGGTGATCTCCGGGGTCGCCGGGGGGCCGCGGCCCGGCGTCTGGCTCTGGGCGGGACCGCTGCTGCTGCTCTGGCTGCTGGCGCCCGCGGTGGCGCGCTGGATCAGCCTGCCGCCGGCCCCGGCGGAGTCGGTACCCCTCACCTCCGGGGAGGCGCAGGCCTTGCGGCTCCTCGCCCGCCGCACCTGGAGCTTCTTCGAGACCTTCGTCGGTGCGGAGGACCACGCGCTGCCGCCCGACAACTTCCAGGAAGACCCCCGGCCGGTGGTGGCCCACCGCACCTCGCCGACGAACCTGGGGCTCTATCTCCTCTCGGTGGTCGCCGCCCGGGATTTCGGCTGGCTGGGCACCGTGGACTGCGTGGGGCGGATCGAGGAGACGCTGCGGACGATGGCCGGGCTCGAGCGTCACCAGGGTCACTTCTACAACTGGTACGACACGCGCGAGCTGCGGCCCCTGGAGCCGCTCTACGTCTCCACCGTGGACAGCGGCAACCTGGCCGGCCACCTGCTGACGCTCGCCGAATCCTGCCGCCAGCTCTCCGCGCGACCGCTCGATTCCCAGGTGCTCCCGGGGCTGCGCGACGCCGTCGCGCTGATCCGTGAATCGGCGCCGGCGAGCGCCGGCCGCCGCACCCAGACGGTCACTCGGCGGCAGCTCGACGAAGCGCTCGCGGCGGTCGACGCCGCCATGGAGCCGGCGGCCTCGGCGCCCGGCGCGCCGGAGCCGTGGGCCGCGCGCCTGGCGGCGCTCGACCGCGAGCTCCATGGCGTGGTGGACGTGGCGCGGGCGCTGGCCGGCGAGCAGGGGGAGGGCGCCGATGCCGCGGCCTGGAGGGAGGCGCTGGCCTGGGCCGAGCTGGCGCAGGCGTGCGTCGCGAGCCACGCGCGAGACCTCGACGCGCTGAATGCCGGCGACGCCGGCGAGCTGCCGCGCCGCCTGGCCGAGCTCGCCCGGGTTGCCTCCGAGCTGTTCGCCGCGATGGAATTCGACTTCCTCTACGACCGGTCCCGCAAGCTCTTCTCGATCGGCTACCGGACCGCCGAGCGCGAGCTCGACGCGAGCTACTACGACCTGCTGGCTTCCGAGGCCCGCCTGGCGAGCTTCGTCGCCATCGCCAAGGGGGAGGTCCCGGTGGCGCACTGGTACCATCTCGGCCGCTCCCTGACGCCGGTCGACCGCGGAGCGGCGCTCATCTCCTGGTCGGGTTCGATGTTCGAGTATCTGATGCCGGCGCTGGTGATGCATTCTCCCCCGCACAGCCTGCTCGAGCAGACGTGCCGCCTGGTGGTGCGGCGCCAGATCCGCTACGGCGCCGAGCGGGGTGTGCCCTGGGGGATCTCGGAGTCGGCGTTCAACGTGCGCGACCTCGAGCTGACGTACCAGTACTCCAACTTCGGCGTGCCGGGCCTCGGCCTCAAGCGGGGGCTCTCCGAGGATGTGGTGGTGGCGCCCTATGCGACGGCCCTGGCGGCGATGTTCGAGCCGCACGCCGCGGTGCGCAACTTCGCGCGCCTCGAGCGCACCGGAGCCCGCGGGCGCCATGGCTTCTATGAAGCGATCGACTATACGGCCACCCGGCTGCCGGAGGGGCAGGACCTCGCCGTGGTGCGCGCCTACATGGCGCATCACCAGGGGATGACGCTCCTCGCTCTGGCCAACGTCCTCGACGTCCGCCGCGACGGCGCCATGCCGGCCCGCTTCCACGCCTCGCCGCTGGTTCAGGCGACCGAGCTGCTGCTCCAGGAGCGGACGCCTCGCGCCGTGGCCGTGGCCCGGCCGCGGGCCGAGGAAGTCGCGTCCGCCGCGCCGGTCAGCGGCCTCGCGCCGGTCGTGGCGCGCCGGTACTCCTCCCCCCACCAGGCGATCCCGCGCAGCCACCTCCTCGGCAACGGCCGCTATGCGGTGATGCTGACGACCGCCGGCTCGGGATACAGCCGGCTGCGCGAGGTGTCCGTCACCCGCTTCCGGGAGGACCCGACCCGCGACGGCTGGGGGAGCTTCCTCTTCTTCCGCGATCCGCAGTCCGGCGAGGTGTGGTCCGCGGGGTATCAGCCGAGCGGCGCCGAGCCCGACAGCTACGAGGCCCTCTTCTTCGAGGACCGGGCGGAGATCGTTCGCCGCGACGGGGACATCGCGAGCCGGCTCGAGGTGGTGGTCGCCCCGGAAGACGACGCCGAGGTCCGCCGGGTGTCGCTCACCAACCACGGCTCCCGGGTGCGGGAGATCGAGCTGACCTCCTACGCCGAGGTCGTGCTCGCCCCCGCCGCCGCCGATCTCGCTCATCCCGCCTTCTCGAACCTGTTCGTCGAGACCGAATTCGTCCCCCACCTGGGAGCGCTGCTCGCGTCGCGGCGGCCGCGGGCCCAGAGCGAGCCCCGGCTCTGGGCGGCGCACGTCGCCTGCGTCTCGGCAGGCGGCGTCGGAGACCCGCAGTTCGAGACCGACCGCTTGCGGTTCCTGGGCCGCGGGCAGGGCGTGAGGACCGCGGCGGCGGTGCTCGACGGCGGCCCTCTCTCGAACACCGCCGGCGCGGTCCTCGATCCGGTCTTCAGCCTGCGGCGCCGGGTCCGCCTCGACCCGGGCACGACAGCCCGCGTCACCTTCACCACCCTGGTGGCGCCGTCGCGCGAGGCGGCGCTCGAGCTCGCCGACAAATACCGCGACCCGGCGGCGTTCGAGCGGGCGGCGACCATGGCCTGGACCCAGGCGCAGGTGCAGCTCCGTCACCTCGGCATCCTGCCCGAGGAGGCCAACCTCTTCCAGCGCCTCGCCAACCGCGTCCTCTACTCGGACCCTTCCCTGCGCCCTCTGGAGGCGCTGCAGCGCAACGCGCGCGGACCGTCGGCCCTCTGGCCGCACGGCATCTCCGGCGACCTGCCGATCGTCCTCGTGCGCATCGACGAGGTCGAGGACCTGGGGATCGTCCGCCAGCTCCTCAAGGCCCACGAGTACTTCCGCCTCAAGCTCCTGCCGGTCGACCTGGTGATCGTGAACGAGAAGGCGCCCTCCTATGTCCATGACCTGCAGGCCGCCCTCGAAGCGCTGGTGCGCGCCAGCCAGTCGCGCCTGCACCAGGACGGGCACGAGCACGACCGTAGCGGCGGCACGGCCTTCATCCTGCGGTCCGACCTCCTCGCGCCCGAGGTCCGGGACGTCCTCCTCGCCGCCGCCCGGGCGGTGCTCGTGGCGCGCAGCGGGACGCTCTCCGAGCAGATCGCGCGCCGCGCCCGGAGGGCGGAGCGGCAGGCGCCGGCCGGTGGGGTGCACCGCGCCGCGAATTCCGCCGGCGCCGCGGAGCCGCAGCCCGCGAAGGCGCCGCCCGCACGCCCCGATCTCGAGCTCTGGAACGGCCTGGGAGGGTTCGCCGCCGGCGGGCGCGAGTACGTGACGATCCTGGAAGAGGGGCTGTGGACGCCGGCGCCCTGGATCAACGTCATCGCCAATCCCGGCTTCGGGTTCCAGGTCTCCGAGTCGGGCGCCGGCTATACCTGGTCGGCCAACAGCCGCGAGAACCAGCTCACCCCGTGGTCCAACGACCCGGTCGGCGATCCGCCGGGAGAGGCCTTGTACGTCCGCGACGAGGAGAGCGGGCGGCTCTGGGGTCCGACCGTTCTGCCCGTCCGCGAAGAGGCCGGGTCCTACGTGGCGCGCCATGGCCAGGGCTACAGCCGGTTCGAGCACGCCTCGCAGGGCGTGGAGCTCGAGCTGCTGCAGTTCGTTCCGCGGGCCGACCCGGTCAAGATCTCCCGCCTGTCGATCACCAACCGCGACAGCCGTCCGCGGCGCCTGTCGGTGACCGCGTACGTCGAGTGGGTCCTGGGCACGTCGCGCAGCGCCTCCGCGCCCTTCCTGGTGACCGAGATCGACGAGGCGACGGGGGCGATGCTGGCGCGCAACGCCTGGAACAGCGAGCACGGCGGCCGCGTGGCCTTCGCCGACCTCGCGGGGCGGCAGACCTCCTGGACCGGCGACCGCGCGGAATTCCTGGGCCGCAACGGCACGCCCGGCCGTCCGGCCGCTCTCGAAAGAGGAGACCGCCTGTCGGGGCGGGTGGGCGCCGGCCTCGATCCCTGCGGCGCTCTCCAGACCGTGGTCGAGCTGCGCCCCGGCGCCCGCGCCGAGATCGTCTTCCTCCTCGGCCAGGGCGGCGGCGTCGAAGAGGCGCGGACCCTGGTCGAGCGCTACCGGAAGGCCGACCTGGACGCGGCCCTGGGCGAGGTGACTGGCGGCTGGGAGGATCTCGCCGGGGCCCTCCAGGTCCGCACCCCGGACCGTTCGATGGACCTCCTGCTCAACCGCTGGCTGCTCTACCAGACCCTCTCCTGCCGGATCTGGGCGCGCTCGGCTTTCTACCAGGCGGGCGGCGCCTACGGCTTCCGCGACCAGTTGCAGGACGTCATGGCGCTCGCCGTGGCCCGGCCGGAGATCGTGCGCGAGCACATCCTGCGCGCCGCGAGCCGGCAGTTCGTGGAGGGCGACGTCCAGCACTGGTGGCATCCGCCTTCGGGCAAGGGCGTGCGCACCCACATCTCGGACGACCTTCTGTGGCTGCCGTTCGCGGTCCTCCATTACGTGGAGGTCACGGGCGACGCGGCGGTGCTCGCGGAAGCGGTGCCCTTCCTGGAAGGGCCGCCGGTGCCGGCCGGCCAGGAGGACGCCTACTTCGCTCCCGCGGTGGCAGCCGAGACCGCCACGCTCTTCGAGCACTGCGCCCGCGCTCTCGACCGGCGGCTCGCGGTCGGCCGCCACGGCCTGCCGCTGATGGGCACCGGGGACTGGAACGACGGCATGAACCGTATCGGCCGCCTGGGGGAGGGCGAGAGCGTCTGGCTCGGCTGGTTCCTGCACCCCCTGCTCGGAGAATTCGCGGCGCTCGCCGAAACGCGCGGAGACCTCGCCCGGGCCACGACCTGGCGCGGCCATGCCGCCGCGCTGAAGGCGGCCCTCGAACAGGAAGGCTGGGACGGCGGCTGGTATCGCCGCGCCTGGTTCGACGACGGCACGCCGGTGGGATCGGCCGCCAGCGAGGAGTGCCGCATCGATTCGATCGCCCAGTCCTGGGCGGTTCTCTCGGGAGCGGCCGAGCCGGAACGCGCGGCGCGCGCCATGGCGGCCGTCGAAGAGCTCCTGGTGCGGCGCGATGTCCGGGACGGCGGCCTGATCCTCCTCTTCACCCCGCCTTTCGACCGGACGCCGCTCGACCCCGGCTACATCAAGGGCTACGTGCCGGGCGTGCGCGAAAACGGCGGCCAGTACACGCACGCGGCCGTCTGGTGCGTCCTCGCCTTCGCCGCGCTGGGCGACGGCGACAAGGCCGCCGAGCTGTTCTCGCTGCTCAACCCGATCCTCCACGCGAGGACGCGGGCCGGAATCCACCGCTACAAGGTCGAGCCCTACGTCATGGCCGGCGACGTCTATGCCGAGCCCGGCCACCTCGGCCGCGGCGGATGGACCTGGTACACCGGCTCCGCCGGGTGGATGTACCGCGCCGGCGTCGAGTGGATCCTCGGCCTGCGCCTGCGCGGCGACGTGCTGTCGATCGACCCCGCGATCCCGCGGGCCTGGCCGTCCTACGAAGCCGTCCTCCGCCATGGCGCCGCGCAGTACACGATCACCGTCGAGAACCCGCGCGGCGCGACGCGAGGGGTCGCGGAGGCCGAGCTCGACGGCGCGCCGGTGCCGGTGCCCTCCGGCGGCGCGGCGGAGCTCACGCTGGTCGAGGAGGGCCTCCACCGCATCCGGGTCGTCCTCGGCGATCCGCCGGCGGGTTGATCCATGGACCGGCGCCAGATCGCCATCGCCCAGGCCTCCAGCGTGCTCATCGCCTCCTCCTTCGCCGGCGTGCTGGCGAAGCTCGCGTTGCGCGACGTTCCACCTTTCACCTTCGTCTGGCTGCAGATCGCCATCGGGGGCGGCCTGCTGACGTTGTACACCTTCGGGCTGCGCCGGGAGCGCATCCCCAAGGGCCTCGGCTGGGAGGTGTGGGCCTACATCCTGTGGATCGGGATCGGCAACTTCACGATCGTGCGGGTGCTGTTCATGCTCTCGCTGGACCGGCTGCCGGCGACGACCTACGTATACCTGGTCAATTTCGTCGGCATCGCGACCCTGCTGATGAGCGTCTTCGTGCTGCGCGAGCGGCCTTCCGGATTCCAGATCCTCGGCGCGGCTCTGGCCATCTTCGGCCTGCGCGTGTTTTTCCGCGAGATCCCGCCGCCGTCCGAGCTGTCCGGTTTGATCTATGTGGCCGTCGGCGTGCTGGCGCTGGCCTCGACGAACAACGTCGCCCGCAAGCTGGCGATCGTCACCGGCAACAGCCTGTCCAACAACGTGGTCTCCACGGTCGCCCTGTGGATCGGCGGTCTCCCGGTCGTTCTGTTCGGGCTGGCGTCCGATTGGCCGCCGGCCGTCTCCGGCTGGACGAATTGGGGCATCATCGCCCTGAACGCGGTGGTGGCCATCGCCATCAGTCTGACCGTATGGAACTTCATCCTGCGGACGCTGCGTTCCTATGAGGCCAGCATCCTCGCCGGCTCGACGGTGATCTACACCGCGCTCTTCGCCGTCCCCATCCTGGGCGAGCACCTGGCTTCGCACGAGATCGCGGGCATCGTCCTGATGCTGATCGGCCTGGCCCTGGTGCAGGTGCGGCGGAGCCTGCGCCGCCCGAAACCCTCACCCCCCTGGCCCCCCTCTCCCGAGGGGAGAGGGGGGAATCCGGCTGGGGAAGGATGAGGGGACGGAGTGGAGAGCCTCGCGGCGGCGACCGTATGAGGACTTCCAGGCACCCTCTGATAGACTTTTTCCATGCGCCAGCGCAACTTCCTCCCTCTCGCCGGCTTTCTGGTCTGCGTGATCGCCCTGTTGAGCTACTTCCTGTTCTTCTACCAGTTCCCGGTGACGCGGGACATCCCCTGGGCGAATTGGCTGCTCTTCGCTCTCGGTCTGGCGCTGGTGGGCGCCGGTGTCCGCCGCGCCTTCCGCCAGCCGGAGCGGTACCGCGGCCGCGTCATGGGTCCGATCCTCGGGGTTCTCAGCCTGGCCCTCCTGGGGCTCTTCCTTTTCTACACCCTGTCCCTGTCGCGGCAGTTGCCGGTCTCCGCGGGCGCTCCCAGGGTCGGCGAGAAGGCTCCCGACTTCACGCTGGCGGACGCCCAGGGCCGGCCGGTGCGGCTCTACGATCTCCTCGGTACGGCAGGGAACGGCGCTCCCGGATCCTGGGTCATCCTCATCTTCTACCGCGGCTACTGGTGACCGTTCTGTAACTCCGAGTTGCGGAGTTTCCAGGAACGGCTTCCCGATTTCACGGCGCGCGGCATCCGTCCGGTAGCGGTCAGCGTCGATCCGCCCGAGACGACGCGCGCGCACCTGGCGAAGACCGGCTGGACGTATACCTTCCTCAGCGATCCCAAGGGCGAGGTCCTCCGCCGCTACGACCTCCTGCACGCCGACGCCGGGATGGAGGGAGACGCGGCGCGGCCGGCGGAGATCCTGATCGATCCGACCGGCACCATCCGCTGGGTCGATCTCACCGAGGACTACCGCGTCCGCGCCCGGCCCGAGACCGTGCTCGAAGTCTTCGATCAGCTCAACCGCAAGGAGTGATCCGATGCCTTACAGAAGGCGGCTTCCCGGCGTAGCGTTGTTGGCGTGGTGTCTGTGGGGCGCGGCGACGGCGGAAGCCCGGCCCGAGCCGGCGACGGCCCTGGCGGGCCTGGACGCCGTCATCGAGCAGGCGCTGCAGGACCAGAAGGTCCCCGGCGTGGCCGTGGGCGTGATCGTCGGCGACGAGGTGGTGCTCCTGAAGGGCTATGGCAAGCGCGACGTGAAGAAGGGGCTGCCGATGACGCCGGATACGATCATGCCCATCGCTTCGGTGACGAAACAGTTCACGGTCGCGGCGCTCGGCACGCTCGTGCGCCAGGGCAAGCTCGACTGGGACAAGCCGGCCCGGGACTATTTACCGGATCTCCGCCTTCACGACGACTACGCCACGCTGCACGCCACGCCGCGCGACCTGGTCACTCACCGCATCGGGCTGCCGCGGCACGACCGGCTCTGGTTCGGTTCCTCCCTGTCGCGCGAGGAGATCTACGGGAAGCTGCGCCATCTCGAATTCAGCCGCGACATCCGCACCCGTTTTCAGTACAACAACCTGATGTACATGACGGCCGGGTTCCTGGGCGGCCGCGTCGCCGGCTCGACCTGGGAAGAGCTGGTGCGCCGCTCGATCTTCGAGCCGCTCGGAATGCGCCGCTCGAATTTTTCGCTCGTGGACGTGGCCGGAGATCCCGACCACGCGCAGGGCTACCAGCTCGACGAGAAGCGGCAGCTCGTCGAGGACCGCTTCGAATCGGTGGAGGCGATGGGGCCGGCCGGCTCCATCAACTCGACGGCGCGCGACCTGGTCAACTTCGTGCGCATGATGCTCTCGGGGGGCAAGTTCGAGGGGCGCCAGGTCCTGCTGGAGTCGGACGTCCAGGCCATGATGCAGCCGCTCATGCCGGCGGGTCCCGCGTTCTTTCCCGAGTTCGGCTTCGCGAGCTACGGCATGGGCCTGTCGGTCGAGTCCTACCGCGGTCATGAGACGGCGCAGCACGGGGGCGACGTGCCAGGCCTGGCGGCCTTCGTCCTCATGGTGCCCAAGGAGCGCATCGGCGTCGTCGTGCTGGCCAACCGCTCCGGCGCGCCGATCCGCGACGGCCTGCCCTACGAGATCCTCGACCGGCTTCTCGGCCTGCCGAGCGCGGACATGATCCGGCGCAACGCCGAGCTGGAGACCAAGGCTTTCGCCAGCGAGGACGCGGCCAAGGCCGAGGGGGCGACCGGCCGGAAGCCGGATACCCGGCCCGCGCATCCGCTCGCCGAATACGCGGGGGACTACACCCATCCGGGGTACGGCGACGCCAGGGTCGGGCTCCAGGGCGAGCGCCTGATGCTGACCTACAACGGTTTCACGACGCCGCTCGACCACTGGCATTATGAAGTTTTCCGGGCGCCTGAAAACGCTGCGAACCGCCTGGAGCGGTTGCGGGTCCAGTTCGAGACGGACTTGGACGGTGAAGTGTCGAGCATCGCGCTGCCGTTCGAGTCCAACGTTCAGCCGATCCGCTTCACCCGCCAGCCGCCGCGGGAGATGCTCGATCCGGCGTTCCTCAAGCAGCTCACCGGCACCTACGATATGGCGGGGGTCGACGTCGAGATCGCCCTGCGCGAGGACAACGTCCTGCAATTCGTCGTCCTTGGGCGACCGAACGATCTCGTGCCCGTGCGGGGGACCACGTTCAAGGTCAAGGACGTGACGGGCGTCACGATCGAGTTCCTGCGCGGCGCGGACGGCAAGGTGGACCGTTTCGTGCGCCACGGCGGCAACGACATGATCGCGCAGCGGAAGAAGTGAGCGGGAGGGCGATACCATGCGCCGGTGGGATCGATAGTGGTATTGAGGCTTCCCAAATGAGCTATCTGCTTTTCCTGGATGAGAGCGGCCACGACCACCGGACTATGCCCTACGAAGTTCGAGGGGGTGTGGCGTTGCATGCTTCGGAGGTCTGGCCTTTGTCCAGGACATGCAGCGCCTTGAGCTCGCCTCCTTCGGTACCGCGCTACATCAGTTCCAGGCCGAATTGAAAGGCTGCACACTTCTGGACAAGGACCGGTTCAAGTGGGCGACCCAGGAGGCGCCAATGCCTGACGAGGAGCGTCGCAAGCACTGCCGCGGTTTTTTCACCAAAGGCCTGGAGAAGAAAGCGCCGACCAGATCGGAGTTCACAGCTTATGGGCAGGCATCACTGGAGATGGCGACTGGGATATTCGAACTCCTCAGGCAACACAAGGCATGCTTGTTCGCCGCTGCTATCCCGCGCAGCGTCATCAAGCCGGATACATACGAGGCGGAGGAGTATCTGCGGAAGGACCAGGTGTTTCTTCTCGAGCGCTACTTCTATTTCCTGGAGCAAGAGAGGCAGCACGGTTTGCTAGTGATGGATGAAGCGGAGAAGACCGAAGACCGGCGCTTCGTGCGACGCCTCGAGGCGTACTTTCGGAAGACAAAAATTGGACGCTACCGGTCGACCTGGATCGTTCCAGCACCGTTTTTTGTCTCTTCTGACATGACCTACCCGGTCCAAGCCGCAGACTTGGCGATCTATTGCGTGAACTGGGGCTTTCGCCTGCCAACTCGGGGAATGGACGCCCCTGGCCGGCCGGAGATCGCCGATGACTACGGTCGATGGCTCGCTCAGCTTCAGTTCCGTGGGGAGGGATACCGCGATGGAGTCGTCTACGATTCCTACGGCATCGTTTTCGTGCCGGATCCATACGAGCCGAGGCAAGTTGGAGAATGAAAAGGAGGCAATGCCTTCAGAGCCACCAAGCAGCAGCCCCTAGGCCGAGCCTCCGCCATAAGTATCATCTGTCGGCTCCTCAAAGTCAAGGGCGTACTGCGTGACGCGGAAGGCGTATGCGGATAGCAATGCATCGGTGCAGCGGCCAACCCGGGCGGTCGAGCGGACGGAAGCCGCAAAGACCTCCATCCCAATGGGGACTTTGTACTTGCGGGATTGTTTCGCTTAGGCAACTGGATAGTGAACTAAAGAAATTTCAGAAGATTCTCGTAGCTGAGTGGAGAAAGCAGACGGCAAACCCACCCCGGCAGAGGGCGGCTGACGCTGCCACTGAGGGGGCTCGTCAACTCGCAGGAGAAGATTCACTGGAGCAGTCATGAGTTATAAAGACAGAATTACGATCGAACCAGGGAAGCGTGGTGGCAAGCCGTGCATTCGGGGGATGCGCATCACAGTCTACGACATCCTCAGCTACCTGGCTTCCGGCATGTCCTACGAGGAGATCTTGGAAGATTTTCCTTATCTCACCAGGGAAGACATCCTGGCGAGCCTCGAATTCGCGGCAGAGCGTGAAGGTGCTACGTTGCGGGGAGATTCTGCGTCAGGATGATAAGGGTTGTCTGAACCGTGAGAGGTTGGGATGAAGCGGGGGCGCCGAGGCGCCCCCGCGGTGTTTATGGGTGGATTGGCGAGGCCTACTGCTGGGTGATTCTCACGTCGTCGACTGCGGCTTCCACCAGGCTCGCCGTCGAGGCGTCCGCGGCTTCAATGAGGATGCGGACCGTCTGGCCGGCGAAGGAGCTGATGTTGACCGAGTGAGTCGCCCACACCGCGTCATCGTCGTTGGCGGCGCCGAGCTCCTCGAACACCAGGCTCGTGGTCGTGCCGACAACGCGGACGCGCAGGAAGTCGGCGCTCGACGAGTTGGTGCCGTGCGCCAGGTAGTAGGAGAAGGACAGGGTCAGTGTGCCGCTCGCGGGCAGCGCGATGGCCGGTGAGCGGATCGTGGTCACGCCGGCGTCGATGTCGTGATCGCCCGCCGAGGCGCCCGCCAGCGGTCCGGTCACCAGGTCGTTTACGCCGCTGACCGTGGTGCCGAGCTGCTTCGTGCCGCTGGAGGTGGTGGTCGCGGGGTCGGCGCGCTCCCACAGGCCGGTGGTCGCCGTATCCGTTCCGCTCGCGTTCCGGGTCCACCCCAGGCTGGTCTCGAAGTTGTCGAAGAAGACCGTATTGGGGGCCGGGGCCGTGACGGTGAGCGACAGGCCGGCGGTGCGGGTGAGCGAGCCGCCCACGCCTTGGACCTGGACGTTGTAGGCGCCGGTCGCGGTGGTGCCCGCCACGGTCACGGTCAGCGCGCTGTTGACGCTGCCGTTGGCCGGCGGCGTCGCCGGGTTGGTCGAGAACGAGCAGGACGCGCCGGCCGGCAGGCCCGTGCACGACAGGGTGACCGCGCTGTTGAAGCCGTTCTGCGACGAGACCGTGCAGGTGCTCGCGCCGTTGCCGCCCTGGCCGATGGACAGGCTCGACGGGCTGCACGAGATGGAGAAGTTGGGCGTGGTCGAGGCCACCGGCGTCACGGTCACGCAGTTGCTGGCGCGGCCGAAGCACGCGTTGGAGGCGCCGGCCGCCACCACGTTGTAGTAGTAGTTGCGGCCGTTCGCCACCTGGGTGTCGGTGTAGGACGTGCCGGTCACCTCGGCGATCTTGGTCTTGCCGAAGTTGCAGCCGGCGTGACCCTCGGTGCGGAAGACCCAGTACCGGGTGGCGCCCGAGACCGCGTTCCACGACAGCGAGCTCTGGAAGTTGCCTGCCGCGCCGGAGAGGGTCGGAGCCGTGGCTGGGCCGCTGGCGCAGCCGCTGTTCGTCCGCGCCGGCGTCGAGCAGGCGATGCCGTGGCGGTTGAAGGCGTTGTAGATCGCCGTCATGTGCGGCGTACCGTCGTTGAGATTGCCGTTGTCGTCGTCCGCCGTCAGCCACTGCATGTAGCCGTTGGTCGAGCCGCAGCCGCTGGAGGAGGAGCCGCAGGTGCAGGCGTGCCAGCTCCCGATGTTGCCGCTGCCCTGGTAGAAGAGCCGGTTGGCGACGATGAACGCCGTCTGGCTGTCGAGGCTGAAAGGCGTGGTCTGGAGATCGCGGGCGACCAGGTCCCAGGCCGCTTGCCGTGCCGGCGCCGCGGCGCAGTGCACTTGGCGTCCGCAGGGTCCGCTGCCCGTCAGGCAGGAGGTGCAGACGAAGCCGAGGGCCGTGTCCGGCGTGTTCGGGCTGTGCTTGAGGTAGTCGGCGTCGCGCACGCCCGAGCAGTCGGTGTCGCAGTGAGCGGCTCCCTGCTGGGCTTCGTTCTGGTTGAAGCCGGTGCCGTCGGCCGTGCTGCCGCACCCCTTGTTGCTCGTCCAGAAGAAACCGTGTCCGAGGCAGGAGGTCTGCAGGCGATAGATCGCCGCGATGTCCGCGTAGGCCTCACTCGAGTTGGAGAGCGAGCCGGCGGTGTCGTTGTCGTCGAGGCCGTGGCCCCATTCGTGATCGAAGACGCCCGCGATCTCTCCCGTGTTCCGGCAGCCGCCGCCGGAGCGGTAGAAATTGATCGAAGAGCCGTTCCAGAACGCGTTGCAGGTGTTGTTGAGGTTGACGTTGGTGGTCAGCCGGGCTTGCAGCCAGGTGTTGGAGGGCAGCCAGCCGCGCGCCATCTCGGCGAGCTTGTTGACCTCGTAGAAAGCCGTGCGCGAGGCTGGGGTGTTGCCGGCGCCGCCGCCGCCCGTGGTGCAGTCGTGCTGGGCGTTGGTTCCGCCCAGACCGATCGAGCCGGTGGTCGAGCTGTTGGTGACCGCTCCGCACGAGTCGACGATGTCGACGTAGCGGCCGGTCAGCGTCGTGGTCACCGTGCCGCTGGTCCAGTTGAAGATGCCGGCGCTGTTGGTGAAGTTGTTGGGCGAGACGAGGCCGGTGTCGGCGAACGGCATGGGCCAGCCGCCCTGCATCGTGCCGCACTGCTGCGCGTTGGAGCAGACTTCCGTGCTGGTGATGGGATAGACGCCGCCGGTGATCGTCTGGTTGGCGTAGTGATTGATGTCCTGGAAGGCGAGCACCTCGCCGTCGTGGGCGTCGACGATCACTTCCCAGCTCGCTTCGTCGGGCGGCCGGCGGAAGACGAAGGTCCACACCAGGCGGTGGCGGTAGCCGGCGCCGACGGGGCCGCCGAACCCTTCGCCCCGCTGGTGCTCCTGCGGCGCCACGGGGATGATCTCCAGCGCCGCGTCGCGCACGATCTCGTCCATGACCGAACGGCCGCCGGCGTACTCGAAGCCGGCGTCCATGGCTTCCGCGCCGTCGATCCTCGGGTTGGTGTTGAGGCCGCGCACGTCACCCCAGGTCTCGGTGCCGATCACGACCAGGTTGCCGTGGCTGATCGACGCCGCCAGGCGCCCATGGCGCACCGGAACCCCCCGATAGACCTGGGGGATGCTGATCTGCCACAGGTCGGGCGTGATCTGATCCGTGCGCGAGGCGCCCAATTGCGACGTGTCGATCGCCAGGATTTCCCGGTGGTCGCGGACGAAGCTCAGGACCGAGTCCGCCACCGCGCGGGCGTCCACGGCCTGGATCGAGCGGCCCACCCGCAGGCCCACGTCCGAGACGGTGAGCTGGTTGCCGACGCCCCGGCCGGGGATGATCGGGAACGGTCCCAGGATGTTGGTCGCCGCTCCGGAACGCGGATCGACGAACGCTTTCGGCCTCGGCTCGTTGGCACGGTCCCGGGCCTCCAGATAGTTTTCCCAGGCCACCCGGTTCGGGAGATTGCCCACGACGTCTTCGAGGGGCTCCTGGGAGCTGCTGATGTACAGCTCCGGCTTGAAGAACTCCTTGTGGTCCAGGTAGGCCGCCGGCTCTTTGGGCTCCACGGCCCAGAGCGCGCTGGTAACCGTGATCGCCAAGAGCCCGGCAAACAGGCCCACTTTCCTGCACGACAATCTGAATCGCTCCGACGGTTCCATCTGCTACCTCCTCCATTTCGAAGGACAGCTAGGACGGACCACCATGGCCGTCCTGGAAAACCGCATTGAAGAAGCGTGTGCAGCCCCGCCGGCGGTACGAGGCGGGGAAGGGGAGGCGGCGCTTGAGGACGGAAGAGTTGCCGTGTCCCTACCCATTGCGGTGCGGGTCCTGGCCGGATCGTGACAAGGGGCTCGCCTCGATCTGCGAAGATAGGGCCGTAATCGACCTGAGGAGGACGAGATGGCCGAGATCATCGATCCACCGATCCCCGGGCGCGCCACCGCCGAATGGACCGTCATGTATCCGGACCCGGTCGACGTCAGGGCCGGCGAGACCGTGATCCTGGGAGAGGAGGACCAGGAGTGGCCGGGATGGGTCTGGTGCACCGACGCCCGCGGCAAGTCCAGTTGGGCGCCCACCCAATACGTCGAGAGGGGAGGCGGCGGAGGCGCAACGATGCGCCAGGACTATGTGGCGCGGGAGCTGGCGCTCGCGGTGGGAGACGAGATCCTGCTCCACAAGCTCCTCAACGGCTGGTACTGGGCGACCAACGCCAGAGGCGAGAGCGGCTGGGTCCCGGCGAGCCACGTGGAGACGGCGCCCTCGGCGGAATGAGGGGATGACCGGCCAGGGTTCGTTTGGGATATGTAGCCCGGAGCGCCGCTCCGTACCTTTCAAGAATTTTCTCCGAGGAGATCGGTTCCATGTCACAGTCCAAACTCGCCGCGCCGCAGCTCGTCATCAACAGCCGCATGATCTATTCGAGCTGGATCCCGGCCGATCCCGAAGCCGCCGCGAAGCTGCTGCCCGGCCGCCTGACGCCGGCTGCGAACCGCGCCATCTACATGAACCAGTACGTCGTCGACTCCGAGGAGCAGACCTCCGGGTTCGGCGCCTATTCGCTGACCTACATGGGCCTCGACCTGGGCGGCCTGACCGCGCCGGACGGGGTCACGCCGGCGCGCTTCTTCACGCACTATTTCAACTCGTCGGAGATCATGCGCCAGTACGTCGCCGAGCGCGGCGTGCCGGCCTCTCCGGGCACGACGACGGTCGAGGTCGACGGCCCTCATCTCGAGGCCACGACCTCCGTCGAAGGGGTGCCGATCCTCCGCACCCGGGCGCGGGTCGGCAACAAGATCGGCGTGGTCGCGCGCGGCCACCTGACCTACGTGACGAAGCTGGACGACAAGATCATGGCGGGCAACTACGCCTACATCGGCGACCTGGTCGATCCTTTCGAGCTGCAGTCGGTGGAGTTCCTGGCCAAGGACCACCCGGCGTGGGCCTTGCGGCCAGCGCAGCCGCTGCAGGTAGTGACCGGTTCGTCCTGGTTCGCGCCGCGCGACTCGTTCGTCTACCCCGGCGGCGAGTACGAGATCTGAGCGGCCGGAACACGGTCAGCCGGCGCTTTGCTCAGGAGAGCAGAAAAGGGGTCCGCCCAGGCCGCCTCCAAAGCGGACCCCCGAAGATTCAGTTGTCAAAGAGCGACAGCCGGGGGAACGTCCCGTTCCCCCGGCTGCGGCTCGCATTCCCCGAAGGGAATGAGAGCCTGAAACGGGGGAATGCCATCCGATCGGGAGGGAATGGCTCATTCCCTCCTCTCCGGATCGCATCCCCCACGATCTTTCCGATCCGGCAAGCGGGGAATGCCTCGCGAAAGCGGGGGAATGGCTCATTCCCCGTTCCTCGGAAGATCCGGAAAGGTCTCCGCGAGGCATTCCCCACGCTGCTCGTCAATCCACAAACCTTCCGCGGGCCATTCCCCGCGGGGAATGAGACATTCCCTCCTTTCCGGATCGCATTCCCCACCATCGCCAAGATCCGACGAGCGGGGAATGCCTCGCGAAGGAGAGGGAATGGCGCATTCCCCGTCCATCGGAAAATCCGAAGAGCTCTCCGCAAGCCATTCCCCCGGGGGAATGGAGCCCGAAAAGGAGGGAATGAGCCATTCCCCGCCCCCTCCGGCCCTCCAAAAGCCTTCCGCCAGCCATTCCCTGCTCCTTCCAAGCCGTTCCCCCGTTGAATCCACATACACTGGAAGATTTACAACTCACCATGCCCAGGGAAAGATTGCCTCGATCCCGCATGACTCAGCCAACAGCCGTGCCATTATAGAGGAAGATATCTGGATGTCAACCGCATAGAAAAAATAGAGCTGCAAATAGGGCCTTGACAAGACATGCGGGCTTGTGGTTTCATATGCGCCAGCGCAGCGTGGCGGAGTTCGACCTCCAGCCCTTCCGCAGCCGGAAGCGCCAGGCGACGCTGCCGCTCGAGGAGCGCGCCGAGAACCAGCCCGATCCTGAGAAGGCCGAGTAACCCAAGGCCGGGAGTGTGTTCCGGCGCGCTCCCGGCTTCCCTTTGTATGTAGCGGGTTCTTTGACAACTGACGTACGGGGCCGGAGCCCTCCTGGGTGGGGGGAGGCCTCCGGCCCACCCTCAGGGGTCGTGCTCGGCACTTCCTTGAGGTTCGTAGTCGATTCCAAATGGGGCTAAAGGCTTTCGAGGCGGAGATATGATATCTTGTTACGAGATTCAGGAATCCGAGAACCCGGTTGGGAGAAGGACCCCAAGGAGGAACATCGTCGCCATGCTTTCGATGGACCATGAGGTCCTGGTGGATCTCTTCAGGAATCGCCCGGCGCTCGCCGCCGAGATCCTGGTCGAGGTGCTGGGTGTCTCGCTTCCACCTTACACCCAGGCTCATCTGGCCTCGACCGATTTGACCGAGATCCAGCCCGCTGAATACCGCGCCGATGCCGTGGTCGTCCTGCTCGACCGCGATGTCCCGGTCCGGGTGATCATCGTCGAGGTCCAACTGGCGGTCGACCCCAGAAAGCGTTTCAGTTGGCCTGCCTACGTGACCGTCTCGCGCGCCTTCCACGGCTGCCCGGCCGATCTCCTCGTGGTTGCGCCCGATCCCCTTCTTGCCGGGTGGTGCGCGGAACCGATTGAGATCGGTGTTCCTGGTTTCGTCCTGCGTCCGCCTGTGCTGCGCCGCACGGCCGTTCCTGTCGTGACGGACCTTGGGGAAGCGGCCCGCCGGCCCGAGCTCGGGGTGCTCTCCGTGATGGCGCACGGCGAAACCGAGCAGGGGACGACGGTCGCCGCCGCAGTGCTGCCCGCGATCCGGGAACTCGACGACGACCGGGCCCGGCTGTACTACGATCTCGTGTACAATTCGTTGAACGAGACGACTCGCCGTGCGCTGGAGGCCATGATGAAGGGTTACGAATACAAGAGCGATTTCGCGAAGAAATACGTCGCGCAGGGACGTGCCGAGGGGCTCACCGAGGGGCTCACCGAGGGGCTCACCAAGGGGCGCACCGAGGGGCGCACCGAGGAGGCGGCGCGCGCCGTGTTGACCGTTCTGCGGGCTCGCGGCATCGCAGTGCCCGACGCCGTCCGCGAGCACATTCTGTCCCAGAAGGACCCGGAACGGCTGGAGCGCTGGCTGGAGAAGGCCGCCGTCGCCGCTTCCGTCGCCGCTGTCCTCGACGAGCCGAACTGAGGTCCCCGCCAGAGGTGCCAGGCGCTTATTTCTG
>DASVEF010000325.1:0-2463 GCA_036380715.1 Thermoanaerobaculia bacterium
GTGCGCGGGCTGGCCGTGCGCCCGCTCCTGGGAGAGGCGCCGGTAGACGTTGTACCCGGTGGCCCCTTCCCGCGCGGTCCACTCGACCTGGATGCCGTCGGCCCGCGCGGTGGCCGAGACCCTCTCCGGCGCCGCCGGCGGGGCCTTGGGCACCAGGGCCGCCACGTTCGACAGCTCCGAGCGGTCGCCGGTCTTCCCTTCCGTGCGCACGGCGTAATGCCGGGCCTCGGGCTTCGCCTCGGCGTTGTCCGGCAAGGGGAGGGCGATCACCATGCGGTCCCCGAAGGTGACCGTTCCGACGTCCCCCTCCTCCAGGCGGAGCTTGAGGGCCGAGGCGGCCGTGAACGCCCGCGCGTCGAGCGGCTGGGGCCGGCCCTCGCGTGGCGGCGGCTGCACCGCCTCCCAGACCTCGACCGCGCGGAGCCCCTCCAGCGCCATGCCCGCCGCGGTGGTCTTCGGATACGTGAGATCCAGCACGATCCGCGGCCCCTGCTGGCGGACCTTGAGGTCCTTGGCCGGAGCCGGGACGGCGCGCAGCGGCGGCTCGGGATTGCCCTGCTTGCCGCAGCCCGCGAGGGTCGCGGACAGCAGACCCCAAACGAGGAGACCGAGGAGGCCTGCCAGGAGCCTTCGGGGGTCAGAGGACATAGCGCGAGAGGTCCTGGTCCTTGACGATGCCGGAGAGCGTGCGGCGGACGTACTCACCGTCCACCTTGACGTGGACGCCCGCCATGTCCGGCGCCTCGAACGAGACCTCGTCGAGCAGGCGCTCCATCAGCGTGGACAGGCGCCGCGCGCCGATGTTCTCGGTGGTGGCGTTGACCTCGACCGCCAGGCGGGCGATCTCGGCCACCGAGTCGGTGGTGAACTCCACGGTCAACCCCTCGGTGGAGAGGAGGGCCGAGTACTGCTTGGTGAGCGCGGTCTCCGGCTCGGTCAGGATGCGCACGAAGTCCTGCTCGGTCAGCGAGTCGAGCTCCACCCGGATCGGGAAGCGGCCCTGCAGCTCGGGGATCAGGTCGGACGGCTTGCTGACGTGGAACGCGCCCGCCGCGATGAACAGGATGTGGTCGGTCTTGACCATGCCGTACTTGGTCGAGACGTTGGTCCCCTCGACGATCGGCAGCAGGTCGCGCTGCACGCCCTCGCGCGACACGTCGGGCCCGCGGGTCCCCTCGCGGCCGGCGATCTTGTCGATCTCGTCGAGGAAGATCATGCCCCCCTGCTCGACCCGCTGGCGCGCCTCGCGGGCCACCTGCGCGCGGTCGATCAGCTTCTCGGCCTCCTGCTGCACCAGGATCTCGCGCGCCTCGGCGACCGAGACCTGCTGCCGCTTCTTGCGGCCGAAGAGGCCGGGGAGCATGTCCTTGATGTTGAGGCCGACCTCCTCGACCCCCTGCGGGGTGAACATCTCCAGGCTCGGATAGGAGGACTCGTCGACCTCGATCTCGACCCGCCGGTTGTCGAGGGCGCCGGCGCGCAGCTTGGTGCGGAATTTCTCGCGCGTCTGGGCGAGGTCGTCCTCGTCCTCCTCGGGCTCGTGGCGCAGGTAGCTGCTGACCGGCTTGGGCGGCACCAGGAGCTGGAGGAGGCGGTCCTCGGCGCGCGCGATCGCGGCCTCGCGCACCGACTCGCGCTTCTCCTCCTTGACCATGCTGACCGCGATCTCGACGAGGTCGCGCACCATCGACTCGACGTCGCGGCCGACGTAGCCCACCTCGGTGAACTTGCTCGCCTCGACCTTGAGGAACGGCGCCTTGGCGAGGCGCGCCAGGCGGCGGGCGATCTCGGTCTTGCCGACGCCGGTCGAGCCGATCATCAGGATGTTCTTGGGCGCGATGTCCTCGGCCAGCTCCGCGGGGAGCTGCTGCCGGCGCCACCGGTTGCGCAGGGCGATCGCCACGGCCCGCTTGGCCTGGTGCTGCCCCACGACGTATTTGTCGAGCTCCGTGACGATCTGCCGCGGAGTCATGTTCTCGATCACGAGGCCGGCGGGAGCCTCGCCGATTGATGGAGTGGCCATGCTTCTAGAGCTCCTCGATGGTCAGGCGGTCGTTGGTGAAGATGCAGATCTCGGCCGCGATCTTCATCGCCTCCCGCACGATGTCGTTGGCGGACAGGTCGGTGTGACGCATCAGCGCGCGGGCCGCGGCGAGGGCGAAGTTGGAGCCCGAGCCGACGGCGATGACGCCGTCCTCCTCGTCGGGCTGGATCAGCTCGCCCACGCCCGAGACGAGGAAGCTCTTCTCCTTGTCGGTGACGATCATCATCGCCTGCAACTGCCGCAGCGCCCGGTCGGTCCGCCAGTCCTTGGCCAGCTCGACGACCGCCCGCTCGACGTTGTTGTTGAATTCTTCCAGCTTCGCTTCCAGACGGGTGAAGAGGGCCAGGGCGTCGGCCCCGCCGCCGGCGAAGCCGACCAGGACCTTGCCCTTGCCGGCGCGCCGCACCTTCTTCGCCCCG
>DASVEF010000326.1:0-2664 GCA_036380715.1 Thermoanaerobaculia bacterium
GAAGACCGCCGCTACCGCTTTCTCACCTACGTTTTCGGCGGCGGCGTGAAAGTCCGGGAGCACGAAAAGCCTTTCGATGCCGTGACGCCGATTCGCGTGGCTTCGGTCCGCGGACAGCTCCGCTTCTGGTGGCGCGCTTGCAATCCCGGCCGGTGCCGGACCGTCGAGGAGCTGCGGCAACGGGAAGGCGAGATCTGGGGAACCATGAGCCAGGCCTCGAAGGTGGAGGCCGCCGTTCTCTCGCAACCTTCGGCGCCCCGGAACGTCGAGGTTTTCGCCTACGAATTGAAAAACGGCAAGAAGATTCTGGTGGTACAAAAGGGAATGAGAGAGATCGCCTATGGAGCTTTTCCGCTCCAGCCCAGCCGTGAGGCCCAGAGGAGCGGCGCGCAGCCCTGGGTTCTCTACGATTACGGGAGCTCGATTTTTACTCTTCGCTTCACCTATCCAAAGGAGCTCCGTGCCGACGTGGAGGCGGCGCTGTGGGCGTGGGAGACCTTCGGCGGTCTCGGCGGGCGGACGCGGCGCGGATTCGGCGCCATCCTGCGTGAAGGCGCTTCCGGAATCAGCGCCGCCGAGGCCGGGCTGTCGAAATACCGGGAAAACCCACACATCGCGGGAGCACCCTCTCTCCATCAAGCCCGCTTCGCCACTGGCTCCAAGCCCCATTCCAGCGCCCTGGAAGCCTGGAAGGACTGCCTCGGCCTTCTTCAGATGATGCGTCAGGGCCGCGGCTTCGGCAGGAACGATCCGCCGGCAGGATCGCGGAAGCCGGCGGGACGGAGCCGGTGGCCCGAGCCGGACGAGATCCGCAACCTCACGGGAAAGACCGCGCCCGCGCACAAGAACCCCGTCGTGACAGTCCCCCGTTTCCCGCGCGCGGCCTTCGGCATGCCGATCGTCTTCCACTTCCATCCCGGTTCCCCTGCCGAGCCGGGCAGCATGGGCGATCCGGATATGAAACCCCTTCAACTGCAGCCGGTGGGCTTCGACCGCTTGGCCTCCCCTCTCATCGTGCGTCCCCTGGCCGATGGCAAGAGCTTCCGCGCCGCCGCCCTGGTCCTCTCCTCGGAGGTTCCGGCCTCCGAGCTGCACGCCGGAAAAAAAGTCCATCCCGTCAATACGACGCTCGACGCCACCCTCGCCCGGCAGATCCCGGCGCTGAATCGAAACGGCCGGACCTACACCGATCCGATCGACCTTTTCCTCGAGGAGCTGAAACGATGAAAACCCGCCTCACCCTCATCCATGCCATGTCGCCGCTCCACGCGGGCACGGGGCAGTCGGTGGGAGCCATCGACCTCCCCATCGCGCGGGAACGGCCGACGGGAATCCCGCTGCTCCCGGGCTCTTCGATCAAAGGCGCGCTACGCGCCCGGAGCCAGGACGCCCAGATGACCCGCGACGTCTTCGGGCCCGAGACCGACAAATCCTCGGAGCACGCGGGATCGGTCCAGTTTTCCGACGCCCAACTCCTCCTGCTGCCCGTGCGCAGCGTCCGCGGCACCTTCGCCTGGGTGACCTCGTCGTTTCTGATCCGCAGGTTCGCCCGCGGCGCGCGCGAAGCGAGGGTCGGCCTCGCGAAGCTCCCGCAATCTCCAACCTCGATGAAACATTGCCGGGTCCTCGGCGAAACGCTTTCGATTCCGGCCGGCGAAGACCGCAAGGTGATCTTCGAGGACCTCGACTTTCTCGTCGAGACCGGCCACGAAGACGACCTGAAGACTTTCACCGGCCGGCTCGGCGAGGTCCTCTTCCCCGAAGGCGCCGCCGACGCGCAGGAGTGGCGGAAGAGCCTGGCCGACCGCATCTGCCTGATCCACGACGACATCATGTCGCTCCTGCTCGACACCGCCATGGAGGTCAACGCGCATGTGCGCCTGAACAACGACACGAAGACGGTCGAGCGCGGAGCCCTGTGGTACCAGGAATCGCTGCCGGCCGAGAGCGTGCTCGCCGGCATCGTCGTCGCCGCCGACGTCAACGCCGCCAACGGGCGCTCCGAACGCAAGGCCGCGGATCTGCTCGATCACGTCTCCTCTCTGACCCGGACCCTCGTCCAGCTCGGAGGCAAATCCACCGTGGGCCAGGGGAGCTGCTTCGTCCGCATCGCGGAGGGAAAGCCATGACGCTCGAACAGGAACGGGCCGCGATGGCCTACGGACACGTCCAGCTCGTCACCGGCAAAGACGATCAGAAACGCTACGGCGCCATGGCGCAGAAGCTGCCCGCTCTGATCCGCACCGCGGGGCTCTGCCAGGCGCTCCACTTCGTGAAGTCCCGGGGCAAGGCTCCTCTCCACGTTCTTCTCAACCACCTGGCCGACCAGTTGAAGCGGGTCGACGGGCGGATCTCGGACATGGAATCCCTGTGTGAGAAAGCCCGCGAGGCCGATCTCGCCGAATACGTCTGGCTGACCCGGGAAACTCTCGCGTCCGTGAGCTGGTATGGCCGGCTCGCGCGGTCCGAATGGGGGATCCTGCCGGGCGAGGATGAAGGGGACTGAACCGCCATGCCCAGCCGCCGAAACAATCTCAATTCTCTCACCGCGAGCGCCGGCACCAACGCCGGCCTGTGGCTGGAGAAGTGCCTGCCCGACGTGGAGGACAAGGGTCCCGGCCGGCAGAAGCACTTCGACGAGCTCCTCTCCAAGGTCTCCGTGCC
>DASVEF010000327.1:0-37318 GCA_036380715.1 Thermoanaerobaculia bacterium
GCGCCGCTCCGGCCCTTCGCCCCGCACCCCCACCACCACCGACCGGACTCCTGGATAAGCCGTGAGAGCCGACTCCACCTCCCCAGGCTCGATCCGGAAACCCCGCACCTTCACCTGATGGTCTATGCGCCCAAGGTAGTCCAGGCTTCCGTCCTCCCGGTGCCGTCCCAGGTCCCCCGTCCGATACAGCCGACCCCCCTGGTATCCGCTGACCCCGTCCGGCACGAATCGCTGCGCCGTCAGCTCTGGCCGGCCCAGGTACCCCCGCGCCAGACCCGATCCGGAAAGGGCGATCTCTCCCACCACTCCTACAGCCACCGGCCGCAGTCTGGCGTCCACCACATAAGCCCGCCCCCCCGGCAACGGCCGCCCAATCGACGGCGCGAGCCGATCGCCCCTGTCCAGCAGGATTCCCGCTGAGTACGTCGTGTCCTCCGTCGGACCGTAAAGGTTCCACACCCGCTCCACTCCCGACTCGTAGAGCCGGTCCACCAGGGCGCGAGGTAGCGACTCGCCCGCCAAGTTCACCGTTCGCACCGAACCTGGCAGGCCCAGCCGCACCAGCTCCCACGCCGCCGAGGGCACTGTGTTGAGCAGGCTCACCCGCCCACCTCCGGCAAGCCCCGCAAGCTCCAAAGCGTTGCTCACCAGAACCACCGTACCGCCGGCGCTCAACGGCACGAACAGCTCATAGACCGACAGGTCGAACCCCACCGACGTCGAGGCCAGCACCCCCGACAGCTCCGCGGGCTCGTATGTCTCCAATCCCCACCGGACCAGTGCCACCGCGCTCGCGTGCGAGATGCCAACCCCCTTCGGCCGACCCGTCGAGCCCGACGTGTAGATCACGTAGGCCAGGCTCGACGGCTCCACCCGGGGCTCCGGTCCCGGCGCCCCGGGCTCCTCCCACCTCCCCACCTCCAGCACCTCGGCGCCGTGCTCCGGCAGCCGAGACAGAAGCTCGCGCCGAGTCAAGAGCACTCGCGCCGCGCTGTCCTCTACCAGCATCCGCAGGCGCTCCATCGGATAGCTCGGGTCCAGCGCCACGTAGGCTCCGCCGCTGCGCAAAACTCCCAAGAGCGCCACCACCAGCTCCACCGAGCGCTCCAGGCATACCCCCACCCGCACCTCCGGACCCACTCCCAGAGTCCGCAGATGCGCCGCCAGACGGCCTGAACGCGCCGCCAGCTCGCCGTAGCGCACCTCCTCGCCCCCGCACACCAACGCCACCGCCTCCGGGCTCTTCTGCGCCTGCGCCAAGAACAGATCAGACAGACTCCCGCTCCAAAGCGACGGCACCTGCGTGTCGTTCCACTCCACCACCACCTGCTGCCGCTCCGCCTCGGAGAGCAGAGGAAGGTCCGAAAGAAGGAATTCGGGATGCGCCGCCATGCCACCGAGCAGCAGGGCGAAATGTCCCAATAGCCGCTCAATGGTGCAAGGGTCGAACAGGTCCGTGTTGAATTGAACCGAGGCTGATAGGGCACCCTCCACGAGGGCTACGGCAAGGGTTACAGGGAATTGGGCGGTGCGCGTCTCGAGCCGGATAGGCTCCAGGGACAACCCACCGAGGCTCATCCGCGCACAGGGCTCTCCCATGGCGAAGCCAGCGAGTCCGCTCTCGCCGATTCCCAGATCGCGGTGGTAGACGAACATGGCCTGGAACACCGGGGAGCGGCTCGCCTCCCGCTCGGGTGCCAGTCGGGCAGCCAGGAGAGGAAACGGTAGATCCTGGTGGGCGAAGGCATCGAGCATGGTGCTCTGGACGCGAGTGAGATGCTCGAGTACGGTCGGCTCTCCGGTAAGGTCCGCCCGCACAACCAGCGGGTTGACGAAGTAGCCGACAAGATCTCGTAGCTCGTACGTGCTCCTCCCCGAGGTGGGCGTGCCCACCAGGAACTCGCGTTGGCCGGACCAGCGCTGAAGGAGCCCCAGGAAGGCTCCCAGCAGGACCATAAAGGGAGTGACCTTCACGGCCTTTCCCGCCGCGGTCACGGCCATCGTCCGCTCTGGGCTCAGCCGCAGCGCGCGCGCGGCTCCGCGGTAGCTCTGGACAGTCGGGAGCGGCCGATCGGTTGGCAATTCGAGGTCCGGCAAACCGTTACCCAGCCTCCGGCTCCAGTAATCCAGGAGCCGCCTCCCTTCCGCACCGGCCATCCGGTCGCGCTGCCACAGCACATAATCCAGATAGGAGACAGGGAGACGAGGCAGCTCGACCCTACCCTGGTTGCACGTTTCGATCTCCGCCGGATAGAGGACCGACAGTTCCCGCAGAAGGACCGCGAACGACCAAAAATCGGAGATGATGTGATGCGCCGCGATGAGCAATACGTGTTCCCGAGGGGAAAGCGCAAAAATCGCCGCCCGCAGGAGCGGCCCGCGTTCGAGATCGAACGGCCGATAGGCTTCGTCTGCCAGGCGCTCGTTCAGGTGCGCCTCGCTCCAAGCGCTGGCATCCTCGACGAAGAGATCCGGCTCCAAGTGCTCCAGCACCTGTTGCAAGGGCTCTCCATCGCGCGAGTCGAAGATGGTGCGCAGGGCAGGGTGGCGGTCCGCGAGGCGGCGCAGCACACGCCCAAAGGCCTCAGGATCGAGCCCTCCCCGCACGCGGGCCGCGCCCGCAACTTGGTTGGCCCCTGCCCCCGGGGCCAACCGCTCGAGAAACCAGAACGCCTCCTGCCCATAGGAGAGCCGCCCCTGCCCATCGGATGTCCGCGGCTCCAGCGGCGGCAGGAGCCGTTCTTGCCTGGCCTCCAAGAGGTGCAGGAGGGCGGCTGACAGCTCGCGCAGACTCGGCCCCCGGAGGAGCTCCGTCATGGGCAGAGATACTCCCAGTCCTCTCTCAAGGGCACCGCTCAGCTCCACGGCTGAAAGTGAATCCAAGCCCCAACTTGTCAAGGATTCGTCGTACCGGAAGCTCGAATCAGCCCTCCCAAGCACGGCGGCAATTTGTTCCGCCAGAGCCGTTTCCAGGGCCTCTCTTCGTTCTCTTGGAGGAAGGGCCAGCAGGAGGTCGCGCTCGAATGCTGCGGACGTAGAGAGGACCGCAGCGCGCTCTGCGCCCCTCCCGCTCCGCACCACGACCTCCAAATCGCCAGAAAGATACTTCGCACGGCAGGACTGACGCTGGATTTTCCCGCTCGTTGTCTTGGGGACTCGTCCGAATGGGAGGAGCACCACCTCGTAGACTCCTACCTCGTGCTCTTCGGCGACCGCCCGGCAGATCGCTTCGATCGCCTCGGCCGCGTTTGCGTGGCGGCCGCGTTCCAACTCCTGGACGACCACCAAACCCTCCCCGCCCTCAACGTCAACCGCGAACGCGGCACCGCAGCCTGGCCGGAGAGCCGGGTGGCTGCGCTCAACCGTCAGCTCGATATCCTGCGGGTAGAGGTTGCGCCCGCGGATGATAATCAGATCCTTCAGACGTCCGGTGACAAACAGCTCCCCGCCACAGTCGACAAAACCGAGGTCACCAGTGCGCAGGAATGGACCATCCCCGTTCGAAAGTCGAACGCGAAACGTTGCCTCGGTTTCTTCGGGGCGGTTCCAATATCCCTGCGCTACGCTTTCACCGGTGACCCAGATCTCTCCGATGCTTTCAGGGAGCAGAGGCTCCCTCGTCATGGGATCGGCGACAATCACTCTCTGCCCCATCCAGGAGCGGCCACATCCGACCAGGGAGCGACCATCCTTCGCCGCAACTGCGCTCCCCTGCTCGAGAGCCCTCTCGCTAAAGGTGGTGACAACCGGTGATTCCTTCAGAGAGCCGCCGGCTACGAACAGCGTCGCCTCGGCCAAGCCATAGCACGGGAAGAAAGACTCGGCGCGGAATCCACAAGGGGCGAACGCCTCCGCAAAGCGCCTCAAAGTATCGGAGCGCACCGGCTCGGCACCATTGAAAGCCACTGTCCAACGGCTCAGGTCGATCTTCGCGCGCTGCTCCGGTGTGATCTTACGCACACAAAGCTCGTAGGCGAAATTGGGACCGCCACTGGTCGTAGCGCCGTACTGGGAGATCGCCTCCAGCCATCGGACCGGGCGCTGCAGGAACGCTGTCGGGGCCATCAGTACACAGCGGGCTCCGACGTACAGCGGCACCAGCAAACTCCCGATCAGCCCCATGTCGTGGTAGGGCGGCAACCAGCTCACGACGAGTGACTCCGCGGACTGGCCGAAGGCCAGATGCATCATCTCCAGGTTGTGCAAGAGGTTGCCGTGACTCACCACAACACCCTTGGGAGTGGAGGTCGAGCCAGAGGTGTACTGGAGGAACGCAGGAGCGTCCGCTGGCGTGTCCCGCGGCTCCCAAGCAATCGCCTGCTCAGTAGGAAGCTCATCCGTGGCGACAGGGGTAGGAAGAGCGAATTCCGGCCAGCGAGAAGCGAGATTTCGGAGGCGGGAGAGCAGCGGCGTGACTGTCAGCGTCACCGCGGGACGAGCGTCCTCAAGAATCGCCTGTAGCCGGGTCGGGGTCCTATTCGGCGAAGGAGGATATGCCGGAATGGCGATTACGCGGGCATATAGACAGCCGAAAAAGGCGGTCAGAAACTCCGTCCCGGGGGGATACACCAACAATGCCGCCTCGCCCGGCTTGCACAGTTGGGTGAGGGCATGTCCGATCTTGCGCGCCTCGCGATCCAGGTCGCAATCGCTCAGGCGAGAGACTTCCTCCCCGTCGTCTCCAAGATAGACGAAAGCTACCCTATCCGGTTCCCGCGCGACTCTGTGCTGCAACAGCTCGGCGAGGGTCCGGCTGCGGAGAGCCTGGCTGCTCATCCGGCTCGGTACCTCACAAAATGATCCGTGACATAGGATCGCGGCGGCTCGTCCTCGATTTGCGTAGATCGCGCGCGATGTTGATCCGTTTGAGCCACCGATCGTTACCATCGTAGCGCGCCCTGAACGGCTTGCGTCCATGCACCGCCTGGAAGTTGTCAATAAAACAGAAATCACCGGCTTCGAGAACAATGTCTCGCAATCGGCCCTCGATGGCCCGGATCAAATTCTTAAGCGCCTCTTGCGCTCGCGGATGGTCGGTGACTGGATCCATGAAGTACGGATCGATCCGAATGTACGGCGCCCGCGGATCACCATACAACACGGCGATCTTGTCCGGTGTCGAGTTCATTTGCTCGATTTTTTTATAGGACGCGCCCAGCACCTCATCGATATCGGTGTCGCCCTTGTTCTTCTTCAGATGTGACTCGTCGGGCCGGAGTACGTAATGCGCTTCGAAGAGCAGTGCCAAGTCCTTGGGATCAACGCGTACGTCCTGGATAGAGGCGAAGGTCGTGGGTACACGATCGGGGTTGCGCAAGCAGAGCATGCCGAGGTAGTCGCCCCGGAATGGATGGAACGCATCTTCGCAATGCCACCAGAGCAGTTGCTCGCTGCCGCTCCCCAACTGCTCCCCCTCGTGCCCTTTGATAGGTAGAATGTCATGAACGATATGGCCATCCTGTTGTGTGCTCCAACCGATGCATTCTCCCAGCACCGAGCCCAAGAGCACCAGCAGCGCCTCTTCTTCGAAAGCCGGCGACCTCTCGGGTCGCGCCTTCCAGTGTTCGGGGGTTTTCCCGATCGTCTCCTTGACGGGCCAGCCGGAAAGGATGAGTAGCCCGCAAGGCGACTCCGCAAGCTTAAAATCATAGAGAGCTGCCCGCACCCGCCTCGGCATTTCGGCGGCGTAAAGAGCAGCCTCGGCGAGGAATTCCGGCGACTCCACCGAATCATACTGAGCGGCGATCTCTTGCAGAAGCCCCTGAAGCGAACAGATCTCGTCCTCGGTAAGCCAAATCTTACAATCGGTCGCCCGGTTCACACCAGCGAAAGTTTTCATGGCTAACAACCTTTCAGTTCGAAAGAGTCGTGATCCGGCCTGGCGCCGGAACTGGAACGGACGCCACGGTTTCGCCTGAGCCCGAGAGTGGGCATGGTAGGAGCCGCGACAGGCGCCTAAGGCCTTGGCCGACAGCTTCCGGGGAGTCTCCGAAGCCCAGTCGCACATAACGCGGATGAAGGAAGCACGAACCCGGAACCAGCAGAACTTTCTGCTCACAGGCGAGCCGATGGCATAGATTTGTGGTATCAGCCAGATGAGGAAAGCGAACGAATGCACAGACGCCCCCTTCCGGAGGCACCCACTCCACCAGATCCCGGTTGGCCGCAACCCACTCGCCCACCTTCGATCTGTTCTCGTACGCTTGCTCCCGCCGTAAGGCGACCAGCCGGTCCGCACCTCGGATAGCCCGCTCGGCGATAAACTCGACCAGTGGTGAAAGATGCAGTGTCATGTAGTCGCGCATCCGGACCAGGCGTTCGAGCAGCTCCTCCGCTGCCAGGCACCACCCTACCCGCAGCCCGGGCAGTCCATAGGCCTTCGAAAGAGTACCCAGCGACAGCGCGCGGTCGTACAGGACGGCTGGATCGGGGAGAGTTGGCCTGTCATAGGTGAGCTCGCAGAACGCGGCATCCCAAAGGAGATACGCGCCCATACGCTCCACGAGCCGAACGAGCTCGAGCTGCTCCTCTTCAGCCAGGGTGGCGCCGGTCGGATTGTGTGGAAAATTGACCACCACCATCCGAGTTCGGGGGCCGATAAGCTTCCGCGCTTCATCAAGGTCCGGCCGGAAGCCGTTTTCAAAGCGGAGCGGCCAGTGCTTCAGCCGGCAGCCGATCGTCTCGGCAATCGCATACAGCTGCGGATAGCTCGGGTCCTGAACCACCACTTCATCGCCAGGCTCGAGGAGGGTGTTCATGACCAGGAAGTTGGCCTCGCTCGAGCCGTGGGTCACCAGCACCCGATCTTCCCGCCCCGGGAGCCATCTCTCGGCGATAGCGCGGCGTAGCTCGGCACCGCCGAACGTCTGGCTGTCTCGGAGGACGATTCTGTCGAGGTCATCTTGAGTAAAGGCAAGGAGGTGCCGGAGCTCCGCGAGCGAGAAGTTCTGGACACCGCTGCTCCCAATGTCGTACTCCACGGCAAAGTAGTATTTTCGCATCCATTCTTCAAGCGCCGCGCTCGGAAGCTTCATCGGCTTTCTCCATCTGTTCGAACCTTGTGAGATTATTATAGTGCGTGGAAGGCCCCCCAGGCTAGACAAAACCATTCCCCGCGCGCCGGATCTCTCGGCGACCCGCACGACGTCCGGGTTAGCACGCCTCCTGCCGCGCAGGAGCGCCAGTGCCTCGACCTCGATCTACGGCGTCACGCCCTTAAAGAGCGGTTGCAGTGGTCCCAGCTCCTCGCTGGTGGCCCGCGCCCGTCGGCGCCGCCGCGAACTCCTCTGGGTACAGCCATGCCCGGGCCGCGCCAGGTATCCCGAGGGTCGAGCCGCATCGGTTCGAAGGTCCTCATCCAGCGGTCCAGCCACGGGTGGCCACCACCGGCTCGCCGATCCCGGGGTGAAGGGCGGAAGCAGCAGCGACTGTTCCGGAAGATAAGGACGAACGGTCTGGACATGCGGCCATGTTTACGCATGCCCACGATTTCTGGCGCAGGCTCCTAGCCAGGAGCGTCTACTTCTTGATACACATCCACATCCAGAAGGTGGTCTCACTCCCCGGCGGTGCGTGCTATTCTCTATGCACCCGGGTGCAGGACGAACCCGGAGACGAGCCGGCCATGCCTCCCCCGACCAAGCTCCAGCAGCAACGGCGAGAAGCGATTACCGAAATCGTGACCCAGAAGAGGGTCGAGAGCCAGGATGAGATCGTCCGGCTGCTGGCGGAGCGAGGCATCACGGCGACTCAGGCGAGCGTCAGCCGCGACCTGCGTGCCCTCGGGGCCTGGCGGCTGCGGAACCAGTACTACATTCCCGTCAAAGGGGGCGACGACGGCCATCTGAAGGAGGTCGCTCACCTCGTTGAATACGTCAAGCCTGCCGGCGACAACCTGACGATTCTGTACACCCGGGAAGGAGCGGCTCCGATGGTGGTCAAGGCGTTCAACGAAGCGAACCTGCCCCACATCGCCGCCCTCTTCGCCGCCGACGTGAGCACGGTTCTGCTCGTCACCGTGGACGGCGACGAGCAGGACAAGGTCCTCGACCGGCTGGAACCGATTTTCATGCCGTAGGCCTACCATCCTTCCTCCTCGAAGAACGGCATCACCGCGCCTTCCGGCCGGGCGAGGTCGGCGGCCAGGACGGCGGCTCCCGCTTCTCCCTTGTAGAGGCTGTCGGGGGTCTCGCGGCTCTGGGTGACGGCGCGGGCGGCCCGGCCGGCGAGGTCGCGGGCGCGGTCCAGCCACTCGGGGCCGTGGCCGCGGCGCCAGAGGTGGAGGAGGGCGTAGGCCCGGCCGGTCAGGCCGCAGCAGAGGTTGCCGTGGCCGTCCGGCGCCTCCCAGACGTTCCAGGCCGCGCTCTCGGCGAGGTCCGGCTCGCCGGCGAGGCTCCACAGGTGGACGAAGCCCGCGCCGCCGTTGCACCAGCCGGGCATGGAGACGCTCTCTCCTCCTCCCTCGTACCACTTCCAGCGCACGCCGCGCCCCCAGGGGCGGGCGCAGGCCGCGAGCTCCGCGAGCCGCTCGCCGACGCGGTCCGGGAGCGGCGTCCCCGCCGAGCGGCACCAGCGCAGGGCGGCATAGAGGAAGCCGGCCCAGCCGTGGGCCATGCCGAAGCCGGGCTCTGCCTCGCTCACCGGAGGGAGGGCGTCGAGCTCCGCCCACAGGGCGCGCAGCCTCTCCTCGCCCTCTCCGATCAGGGCGCGGCGGCGCTCGGCGTGGATCTGTTCCTGGGCCTGGACACCCAGCGTGTCGAGGAGCAGGGAGCCGGCGAGCAGGAGGCCGGAGCGCCCGAGCGTCAGGTCGGGGCTCTCGCACGGTTCGCGCAGGGCGGCGCGGAAGGCGTCCACCGCCAGCCCCTGCACGCCCGGAGCCCCCATCGCGTGCGCGATCAGAGCCCGCACCGCGTGGACTCCCGCCGCCGTGTGCCAGGCGGAGCTCCTGCCCACGGTTTCCACGGTGATCTGGATCGCCGGGTTGTAGAAGGCGTCTTCGGCGGAGAGCGCCGCGGCGGCTCTCTCCGCCCAGACGTCGGCCAGAGAGAGGAGCGAAGCGTCCTCGCGCGCCAGGGCGATGCGGTAGAGGGCGCAGGCGACGCCCGCGGCGCCGTAGTTCACGGAGACGCGCGGCGGCTCGGGGAGGCCGGCCGCGAAGAGGGGGCCGTCCATGCCGGCGCGCTCCAGGAAGCGGGCGAGGAGGCCCTCACCCCCTGGCCCCCTCTCCCGGAGGGAGAGGGGGAAAGACAGAGCAGAAGGGTCGGGTGGGGGCGCCCCTCTCCCTCCGGGAGAGGGGAAGGGGGTGAGGGCCTCCGCCAGCGCCGCCACCGAAGGGAACCGCTCCTCCGGCGTCTTGGCGAGAGCGCGCGCCAGGACCGCCTCGATCTCGGGCCAGGGCTCGGCTCCGCGCTCCGCGAAGGGGAGCGGCGGCTCTTCGGCGATCTGCCGCAGCATCTGGTCCTGGTCGAGCGAGAAGTCGCGGTAGTGCGCTCCGGCGATCATCAGGTAGAGGAGCGCCGCGAGCGCGTACTGCTCCCCCGCGGCCGAGGCGGGCGGCGGCACGGCTCCGGCGCGCGACGCCGCCGCGTACTCGGGCTCGAAGAAGAAGGCGACGCCGCCGCGCCCAGGGTCGGCGGATGCGCCCGGCCAGCGCGAGAGGCCGAAGTCGAGGAGGCGGACCTCTCCGGAGGCCGAGACCAGGACGTTGTGCGAATGCACGTCGGCGTGGATCACGCCCCTTTCGTGCAGATCGGCGTAGGCCGCGGCGATGGCGCGGGCCAGCGCGAGCAGGGCCGGCCGGCCCTGGCTCCCCCGCCGCCGCAGGTCCCAGGCCGCGGTGACCGCGTCCACGCCGCGGCACCACTCCAGGACGAGGAAGCGCCGCCCCTCGTGCTCGCCGGCGGCCAGCAGGCGGGGGGCTCCCGCCGCGCCGGCCAGGCGCTCCAGCACGGCGGCCTCGCGGGCGAAGAGGTCGGCGCGCTGCCCGGCCGAAGAGGGCCGCTCGATCTTCAGGGCCGCGAACCCCGCCTCCCCCCGCGCCTGGTAGAGCTCGGTGTCCTCCAGCCCGTGCACGAGCTCCAGCACCTCCCAGCCCGCGATCCGCTCGCCCGGCTCCAGCGACGTCCGGATCCCCTCGGCCTCGTCCGTCCCCTCCGCGACCAGGAAGCCGGAGCGCAGCAGGCGGTCCAGCAGCGGATAGGCCTCTTCCAGCGTCGCCTCGGGGTCGGCCTCGCGGGCGCGGCTGTAGCGGATCACCGCCTCGGCGATGGTGCGCGGCGCGCGGAACTCCTGCAGCAGCTCGGCCGAGCGCGCGTCCACGATGCGCGACGGCGTGCGCGAACGGGGACGGGTGATCGCCCAGTCCCCCTCGTCGTGCTCGAACTTGCGGCGCACCTCTTCCGGCAGGTCCGCGACCGGGACGAGGACCACGTCGGGGGGGAGGATCAGCGGGTCGGTGATCGCCAAGCCCTCACCCCCTGGCCCCCTCTCCCGTCACCGGGAGAGGGGGAAAATGCAATTTCGGGATGGGGAGGGGGCGCCCCTCTCCCGGTGACGGGAGAGGGGTCGGGGGTGAGGGCCAACCGGGCCGGGCGCACAGTGATTCCGCCATTTACCCCTCCCGCCACACCCGCGCGCCGGGCGTCCAGGTCGCGGTGTCGATCCCTTCGAGGCGCAGGCGCTCCAGGGCAAACCGCCTGGGCTCGACCCCTTCCGCGGCCGTGGCGCGGGCGGCGAGCAGGGCGCGCGCCAGGCGGTGGGTCAACCAGAGCCGCCAGCTCTCCCCCTCGCTCCAGGTCCTCTCTTCCGGCGGCGGGTCCACGCCCCAGGAGAGCAGGCCGTCGCCGCCGATCTCGGAGGTGAAGGGGACCCCCTGGACCGGCGCGCCGGCCAGCTTTCCCACCACGACGCCGGCCGCCTCGGCGAGCCGCTCGAAGCTGGCGAAATAGGCCACGATCTTGTCCGGACGGAGCAGCCCCGCGGCGTCCGATCCCACTTTGAATTGAAAAGCGCGCGCGGCCGCCAGGGCGCCGAGGACGTCTCCGAAGCCTTCGGCGAGCGCTTCGGGGGCCGGGCTGACGTAGAGCTTCCAGGTGGCGCCGGACGGCCGGAGCGTTGCGCCGCGCCCGCGCGCCGTCCAGCTCAGCCAGTCACCGGCGGAGAGGCGCGACCAGCTCCGGTCGAGGAGCTTGCGGTGGGCGCCGCCGCGGTCGATGCCGAGGAAGCGCTCGACGGCGTCGGCCGAGGGGAGAAGCCGCTGCCAGCGCGGGGTCAGGGGACGGCGGTTGTAGGTGTAGAGGCGCCAGGAGAGGAGGAGCGGATCGTCCACCGCGAGCGCTTGGCCGTAGCGGAGCGCCGCGACCGACAGCTCGGCGAGACGGCCGGCGCCCGGCTCGGGGGCGTCGCCGTGGCGGAGAAGGCCGAGGACGGCCGCGCCCGAGCCCCAGGAGCCGCCGCTCTCCACCTCCAGAACGCCGTCGGCCACGAGCCGGGCGACCGTGCGTTCCGCGGCCTCGCCGAGGACCGTGTCCACGTAGGCCGGCAGCGGTCCGGGCTCGCGCAGGGTCAGGAAGAGGAGGGCCGTGTCGCGGTCGACCGACTTGACGCCCAGGCCCGCGGCCTCGCGGGGGCGCAGGACGCCGTAGAAGTCGGGATCTTCGCGCAGGGAGACGAGCACCCGCCGCTCCTCGGCCGGCAGGCGGTCGAAGAGCACCAGCTCGTAGCGCGGGTTGGCCCGGAAGTCGCGGGCGAGGAGGTCTCCGGTTCTGCGCATCGCGTCGAGGGGGAGGCCGGCAGCGCCCGCGGACGCCGCCGGCTGCCGCCGGAGTCGTGGTCTCTTCTACTGGCTCAGAGTCTGCCGGAGCTGCCGCCTCAGATCCTCGATGTCTCCCATCGCGATCGGGTACGGCTTGTTGGTGTTCTGAGGGCAGCCCGAGTTCGGGCATGGAGGCTTCCCCGAATTGCCCTCGCAGGGCTCGGGGGGAGGAGCCCCGCTGCCTCCGCCGCACCCGGTGTTCGGACAGCCAAGCCATAGTGGTGTCTGATCCGGCAGATGGATCGCAAGGTCCCTGGACTGGAAGCTCATAGCACCTCCTGAGAACGAGAGCGTTGCTCTTCTTCCGACTCGACTGAACGCGATGGCAACAGCATACCCCAGGATCGCCTGCGGACCAAGAGCTTCCTCACTCCATCGTCGCCATCCAGAGGTTCCGTTCCTCGGTCGCGAGGACCGTGAGGAGCGTCCGGCTGTCCGGGCTCAGGGCCAGGAAGCTGAACGAGGCGTTCTGCGGCGGAGCCAGCACCTCCCTGGCCTTGCGGGTGTGGAGATCGAGCGCGTAGATCCGGCCTTCGCGGAGGAACAGAAGCTGCCGGCCGTCGCTCGTCCAGGTCGGCCAGTGTCCGCTCTGCCCCATGCGCTCCAGCTTGCGCGTCGCGAACGAATAGACCATGACCTCCGACTGCTCGTCGTCGAAACCCGCCAGGCGTTTCCCGTCTGGGGACCAGGAGTACACGGCGAAAGAGTCTTCCTCTCCCCCGGCCGCGATCGGCTGGGGCACTCGCTGCGAAAGAGGCTTGGTCAGGTCGAGGACCACCGGGGTCCCGAGGGCTCCGAGGCTGGCGACGATCCGGGTTCCGTCGGGAGACCAGAAAGGATTGAACAGCGGCTCTCGAGCCTGCGTCACCTGCTGGAGCTCGCTGCCGTCCGGCCGGATCGTCCAGGCCTCGTATTTACCGCTCCGGTTCGAATAGAAGAGGATGCGCGACCCATCCGGCGACCAGAAGGGGACGCGGTCCTTGTGAGCGTCCTGCGTCAGCCGGCGGACCTCGCTGCCGTCCGGCCGGACGAGGAAGAGGTCGCTTTCAGGGATCCAGGTGTCGTAGGCCACCCACTGCCCGTCCGGAGAAATGGAGCCGGAGCGGACGGAGCGCGACCCCTGGGTCACGGGCTGCAGCGCGCCCACGACTTCGGCGCGCCCGGGATCGAACGCGGCGCGGCCCAGGTTCGCCTCGCTCACGTCGGTCACGTAGACGAGCCTCCCTCCTCCACGCGCGAGGCTGATGAACCCGGCCCACTGTGAGGGTGTGGTGATCGGTTCCGGCCGCCCCAGAGCCTTCCCCGTCCGCTCGTCGATCGGCACCCGCCACAGGTTCATGCTGCCGCTGCGGTCGCTGGCGAAGTAGAGGTGCTTGCCGTCCGGCGACCAGACCGGATTCCAGTTGAGGGAGGAGTCGTCCGTCACCCGGACGGCGCCGCTCCCGTCCGGCGTCGCGGTCCAGACGCTCCGCTGCGCGGTGGCTGGAGACCAGCTCCAGAAGGCGATCCGGAGCCCGTTCGGAGACCAGCTCGGCTGGACGGCGTCCTCGGCCAGGGCGACCTTCCGGCGGCCGCCGGTGGCGGCGTCGATCCGCCAGAGCTCGCTGTGGTGCCTGCGCGTCGCCGGATCGAAGACCCCCTCGGTCGCGCAGAGGATCTCCTTGCCGTCGGGCGACCAGGCCGGGTTGTAGCCGAAGTTGGCGAGGCGGCGCACGGACTCGCCCGTGGCTCCCATGACGAAGATGCCGCCGCCGTCGCGCTCCGAGCGGAAGGCGATCTGCTGCCCGTCCGGCGAATAGGCGGGCTGCGTGTCGTTCTCCGGCGAGCCCTGCGTCAGGTTGATCGGATTGCCGCCCCCGGCCCGCTGGAGGTAGATGTCGGCGTTGCCTTCGGCGGACTTGACGTAGACGAGGAAGTCGCCGTCCGGGTGGAGGCTCGGGAACAGCTCGCTCCCCGCCAGGTCGGTGACCTGGGTGAAGGTCGCCCGGGGCGGCGCCTCGGAGCCCTCCTTGGCCCGCCCTCCCGTACGCAGGAGGAAGCCCAGGGCGGCGAGCAGGGCGGCGAGGGCGAGGACGCCCAGCATCCAGAGACGGACGGTGCGGCCGCGCGACGCCGCGGCCACGGTCATCTGGGTCTGCAAGGTGGCCTGCGAGCCCCCCTGGAGCTTGCGCAGCTCGGCGGACAGGGCGTCGGCGGTCGGATAGGCACGCTTCTCCGGGTCCTTGGCCAGCAGGCCGGCGATCATCCGCTCGAGCTCGACCGGAGCGTCGGGGCGCAGGCGCGCGAGCGGCTCCGGCTCGCGGTTGAGGATCGCCTGGAAGACGATCTGCTCGTGGTCTCCCGTGAAGGGACGGCGGCCGGTCAGCATCTCGTAGAGGACCACGCCGAGCGACCAGAGGTCGGTGCGGTGGTCGACCGCGGCGCCGCGCGCCTGCTCGGGCGACATGTAGGCCGGGGTGCCGATGGAGACGCCGGTGCGGGTGATCCCCGCCTCGCCGGCCAGCTTGGCGATGCCGAAGTCGAGGATCTTGACCACGCCATCGGTGGTCAGCATCAGGTTGGCCGGCTTGACGTCGCGATGGACGATCCCCTGGCGGTGGGCCTTGGCCAGCCCCTGGGCGACCTGCCGGGCGATGTCGACTGCCTCTTCGACGGGCAGCGGACCGTGCGCCAGGCGGTCGCGCAGCGTCTCGCCCTCGTAGAGCGGCATGGCGAGGTAGAGCTGGCCGTCGATCTCGCCCGCGTCGTAGATGGTGCACAGGTTGGGATGGTCGAGCGCCGAGGCCGCGCGCGCTTCCTGGAGGAAGCGGGTCTTGGCCGTGCGGTCGCGCGCCAGCTCGGGAGGGAGGAGCTTGAGCGCCACGGTGCGGCCGAGCCGGGTGTCCTCGGCCTTGTAGATGACGCCCATGCCGCCGCCGCCAACCTGCTCGCCCAGGCGGTACTGGCCCACGACGCGCACGGGAGGGCTCGCCGGCCGCGAGGGTGCCGGTGGAGCTCCCGCGGTGGTCCCGGGGAAGGGGACCTGCAGCAGCGTGCTCTCGTCGGGGAGCTGGGTCTCCTCCTCAGGGTTTCCCCCGAGCTCCTGCGACAGGTCTTCCAGCAGATTCTCGCCGCGCGGCTTGCGGTCGGCAGGGCGCTTCGTCACGGGCTCGCTACAACCTCCGCTCGAGGTCTCCCCGGAGCTGCCGTTTCAGGAGGACCCTCAGGAGTGACAGATCCGCCGCCCGCCGCGCCTCGCGGTCGGGCTCCGGAACGCAGTCCGCGGAAGGGAGGACGGAGTCCAGGCAGTCGGGCACGGGCATGGGGTCGGGATCTTGTGGGTGCGGCGGCACCGGACGCGGCGGCGGCTGCGGATCCCCTCCGGGCCTCTCCCGCTCGTCGGCCGAGACCCGGCAGGTGCAGGGGAACAGGCGCATCGCGTCCCCGGGCAGGACATCGACCATGAGGTCTCTGATCTGGAACACTGCCTGGCCTCCTCGGGGCGGACCCCCCGTGCGGCTCACCCGAGCTAAGAAATCACAATGGAATCAGTATATCCCGGATTGGAGAGCCCGCCGGGCCTCTCTATTCCACTACGATCCCCAGGCTCTTCGCCTCGGCGGTGAACCGGTCGAGAAGCGGCGGCTCCTCCACCGCCGGATCGAAGAGGGCGGCGGGCGGCGGGGCGGAGAGGGGGAAGTATCGCCAGCGCAGCACACTCTCCACCGAGCCCTGCAGGTCGTGGACGCGGCCGGAGCCGGGGAGCCAGAGGTTGCCGACCCGCACCGGGTCTCCGGCCTCGTAGGTCTTGATCCGCCGGCCACCGGCGCCGAGGGTCTCGGTGCGTAGGACGAGGTGGCGGGTGCGGTCCACGGTCACCCGCAGTGAGTGGAACCCGAGGTCCTGCTGGAGCGTGGGGTTTCGGGGATGCGCCAGGATCACCACCTCGGAGCCGGACGGCGCGCCGCCGGCGAGCTCGAACCGGTACTTGTCCGTGGAGAGGAATCCGCGGGCCTCCTCGTAGGTGACGCAGGTTCCCGGGACCAGCAGCTTGAGGGAGCTGCGCGGGATCTCCTGGAAGCGCCGGAAGGTGCGCATGCGGTAGCCCAGGAAGTCGGCGGCCCGGGCGTCCCACGGGTCGCGGATGAGGAGGCCCGTCCCCTGCATCCGCGGCGGGGCCGTGAAGACGTAGAGCACCGAGGTGCTCTCGCGGCTGCCATTGAAGACCCCCCAAAGGCGGACCGGCTCGCCGTCGAGGATCACAATGACGTTCTCCCGTCGCGGCCGGCGGGTCTCAACGTCCAGGCGCACCACCCGGGGAACGGTTCGGAACCGGGCCTCGACTTCGCGCATCAGGGCTTCCGCCGATTGAGGGGGAGCACCGGCTCCGGCGAGCAGGCCGGCCGCGGTCAACCAGGCGCCGAGCGCCAGCACGAGCAGGAGCCGGTTCACCGGGCCTCCTTCCCCTTCCGCCTGTCAGACCACGCCGCCAGCGCGGGCATCCAGAGCACGGTCATCCCATACGAAGCCACCATCGCCGCGGCCAGCAGCACTCCGAGGCTGCGGTTCGGCCGCAGGTCGGAGAGAGTGAGGACGGCGAAGCCCAGGGCCAGGGCGATCAGGCTCCAGCGCAGCGCCTTGCCAGTCTTCTCGAACGTCGCGGCGAGGGCCTGTTGGGGGTCCCCGGAGCGCTCCCTTTCGCGGTGCCAGGTGTGGAGGAAGTGCAGGCCGAAATCGATGCCCACGCCGACCGTCAGGCTGCCGAACATGCTGGTGGCGACCCCCAGGGGGACGCCGATGTAGCCCATGCTCGCGAAGACCAGCGCCGCCGCCGCGATCACCGGCAGCAGCACGGCGAGGACCGCTCGCCAAGCCAGGCGCTCCAGGACCAGCAGCAGCACGGCCGTGGCGAGGAGCGTCAGCCCCAGGGAACGGAGCTGGTTATGGACGATGGCGTTCACCATTTCGAGACCGACGGGGATGTCGCCGCTGAAATGGTAGCGGATCCCCGCCTCCCCGAGAGGGGCGGCGAGCGACCGGTCCAGCTCTTCGGCCAGCCTCCGGTCGCGCCGGTAGTCCTCGCTCTTGAGGAACATCTGGACCCGGGCCATGCCGCCGTCGGCGCTCACCCAGGAGACCAGCCCGAACGGATCTTCCGAGATGGTGGCCAGAGTGAGGAAGTCTTCGAAACGGGCGGCCGGCAGCGCGGAGACCGGGCGGACCTCGCCGTGCGCCCGGGCGACCTCCGTCACCGGGACCAGATGGGTGAGGACCCCGGCGACGCCCTGGAAGCCGGCCGCCCGTTGCGCGACCTCCTCCACCAGGGCCCCCCCCTCGCGCCGGAAGAAGAAGCCGGGCGGACCGGCGAGCACGACGTCGAAGCGGTAGCTCCCCCACAGCTCGCGGTTGAACAGCCGGTCCGCGCGCACCAGCTCGGAGCCGGGATCAAAATTGGCGACCCAGTTGTCGCCCACCCGGAGCCGGAGGAGGCCGGGCACGGCCAGCGCCACGAGGACGCAGCCGGCGACGGCTCCGCCACGCCGCCACCGGACGAGGAGCCTCTCGTAAGGGAGCAGCCGGGACCGCCGGAGAGCCCCCCGCCGGGTCACGGCGAGGGGCAGGACCCAGCGAGGCGGCAGCAGCACCAGCAGGGCCGGCATGGCCGTGAAGCTGAGGAACATGGCGGCGAGCAGGCCCAGCGTGCTGAACACTCCGAAGTGCTGCAAGGGCCGGATCGGCGTGAACGGGAAGGCGAAGAAGCCCAGGGCCGTGGTGAGCGCGGAGGCCAGGATCGGCCGCTCCAGTTCGCCCATGGCGGACAGCAGCGACTCGCGGAGCACCGCCCGCGGGTCCGCGTCCGCGGGCGCGGTGGCGAGGGCCTCCCGCAGCCTGTTCTGGAGCCGCTCCAGCACGTGGATCTCGTCGGTGATCGCCACGGCCATGAGGAGCACCGGCAGGAGCGTAGTGACCAGGGTCAGCGGCACCCCGGCCCACCCCATGGCGCCCAGCGTCCAGATCAGCACGAGGCACACCTCGGCGAAGAGCACCAGGATCGCCCCGGGGCTGCGCAGGAGGAGCCAGAAGAGCCCGCAGAGGAAGACCACCATCACCGGGATGAGCCGCCCGAGGTCCGCCAGCACGGCCTCGCCGAGACGCGCCTCGGCCACTAGGGGACCGATCAGGAAGACGCGGAAGGGGCCCGTCCGCTCCAGCGAGCCGGCCAGCCGCTCCACCTCCGCCAGGGTCTCCAGCCGGCCGGCCCCGTCCGCCAGGGGCAGGTAGACCGCGGCGGCCGTGCCCGCGGGGTTGATCAGCACCCCCTGGGCCAGGGCGTGCTGCCGGATGCGGCCGGCGAGCCGCGAAAAGCCCGCGGCGTCGGCCGGCACCGTGGCGAGGAACGGCTCGGCCGACAGCGATTCCGGGGTCACCCGCAGGTCGAGCAACCCGGCCAGCGACCGCACGCCCGCGCCACGCACGCCCGGCAGGCCGCGCAGCGCCGGGTCGATCTCCCGCAGGAACGCGAACCCCTGGGGCGAAGTCACGGGGGGACCGCCCGGGCGAGGCGCGATGAGGAGGATCAGGAGGTCGGAGTCGTGGAAGACCTCCCGGTCGGCGGCGGCGCGCGCCACGACGGGATTGGAGGCCGGATGCAGGGCGGCGCCGTCGGTCTGGAGCCGCAGCCGCAGGAGCCCCAGCGCGAAGACCCCGGTCGCCAGCAGCATCCCGGTCAGACAGAGGACCGGGAAACGGAGCGCCAGCCGGGTGAGACGGAGCATGGACGACGGGTCAGGCGAGGCGCATCCACAGACCGGGGCGAGGGCGGAGCGAGAGGAGGGCCTCGGGCTCGGCGCGGAACCCCGGCGCGGGGTCGAGGCGGAAGCGCCGCGCCACCGTGGCGAGGACGAGGAGGATCTCGAGCATGCCGAAACCGCTCCCCAGGCAAGCCCGCGGGCCGTGCCCGAAAGGGAGATAGGCCGGAACCGGGTGGCCCGGGCCGGCGGGATCGAAGCGCTCCGGACGGAACGACTCCGGCGAGTCCCAGAACGACGGGTGCCGGTGGAGCGCCCACGGGCTGATCAGGATCTCCGAGCCGGCCGGGACCCGGCAGCCGGCGATCTCCACGTCCTCGGCGGCGCGCCGCGGGAGCATCCAGACCGGAGGATAGAGGCGCAGGGCCTCCTGCACGACCATCCGCGCATAGACCAGGCGGGGGACGTCGTCGAAAGCCGGCTCGCGCTCCCCGAGGACGGCGGACAGCTCGGCCTCCAGATGCTCCCGTACCTCCGGGTGTCTCGCCAGGAGCACCCAGATCCAGGCCAGGGCCGAGGCGCTCGTCTCGTGGCCGGCGAGCAGCAGCGTGGCCACCTCTCCCCGTAGCGCCTCGGAATCGGCCGCGCGGGCTCCGGACAGCCGGACGTCCAGCGCGTCGCGTTCGCCGTCCGGCCGCTCGGCGTCGCGGTGCTCCCGGATCAGCCGGTCGACCACCTCGTGGAGCCGGCGCCGGGCTCGCCGGGCGCGGAGGTTGCCCGGGCTCGGCCAGGCCGGCGGCGTCTCCCAGAGGGAGGTCATCCGCCGCATGGCCCATCGTTGCAGGACGGCGAGGCTCTCCGAGAGGCCGGGCTCGTTGCGCAGGTCGCCGCGCAGCAGCGTGCGGCCCAGGATGTCCAGAGCCAGGGCCTCCATCTCGCGGCCGGCCTCCACGGGCTCGCCGGCCGCGCGGCGCGCCTCCCAGCGCTCCGCGAGATCCCTCGCCGCGGCCACGATGGAGCGGGAGAGCCCCGGCAGCCGGTCGGCGTGAAAGAGGCCCTGCAGCTCCCGGCGCTGGGCGGCCCAGAGGCCGCCGTCGCTGGTGAGGAGCCCGTCGCCCAGAAAGTCCCGGGCCTGGGACAGGCCGATCCCCTTGCGGAAGCTCTGTCCGGTGTCCCGGAGGATGGAGTGGGCCGCGGCGGGATCGTTGACCAGGACAAGGGAGCGCGGCCCCATCCGGAAGCAGACGAAGTCACCGTACTGGCGCGCCACGCGCAGGAGGAACCCGAGGCGGTCGCGCCGCACGTCCAGCAGGCTCCCGAGGAGCTGAGCCCCGCGGGGGCCGGGCAGGCGCCTCCCGGCCGGCGGGGACGCTCCCCGGGCCTTCCGGGCAGCTTCCGAGATCATGAGGCGGGCCGGGAGCCTCAACGGCCCTGCGGCAGCTTGAGGCTTGCTTTCTCCGCGGCGGTGTAGGTGTGCAGCGTCTGGCTCCCCGAGTCGTTGCAGTTCCTCGGCCTGAAGTAGATCGTGCCGTACTGCGGGTGTTCGCCCTCGATCACGTAGGGCTCGAAGGAGGTGATCGTGGGGCTGGTCGGGCGGTTGCCGCTCGGCGGGACCTCCATGAACCCGTGCCCCTTGGGCCGGCCGTGGTGCCGCTCGATCAGGATCATCCCGTAGGCGGTGGCGTCGAAGTACAGGTTGAAGTCGAACGTCGCCGGGTAGTCGCTGGTCCTGGTCTCAGCCGTGATGTAGCTCGGGGGCTGCGCCCCGGGCGAGAGCCGGTAGACCACCATCGAGCCCAACGCGTTGCTCCAGGCCGTGGCCTCCCACCGCGTGACCACGAAGGAGACCTCGCGGAAGCCCGAGCTGCTGATGTACGGGTCGCCCCGCTCGATCGTCATCCGTCCCCGGAAGCTCAGAGTCTCGAGGAGCGTGTCGGGCGCCCCCTCCGCGCCGCGCTGGAAGAGATCGATCTGGAGATCGTGGTCGATCTGGTCGATTCCCGCCAGCGGGAAGGTCCCGGAAACGGGCACCGGGACGACCGCGGTAGCAGAATCGAGGGCGAAGAGAGCGTTGCCTGACAGGCACAGGACGGCGCACCACAGAACAACAACAGAACGCAGCGTACGAGACATGATGTCTCCTCCTTTCAAGATCGAAAGAATCCGACCTGATTTGAATTTCAGCGCCTGCCGCTGGGGGTCGCCGCCCTTAGCCTCAACAGCCGCTTCTGCTCCTCCGAGAAGGTGACCAGCGTCTGCCCTCCCTCGTCCTCGCAGGCGAGCGGCACGAAGCGGATGCGGCCGAGCGTGGGGTGGTCCGCCTCGATCCAGCGGTTCTCGAACCTCGTCATCGTAGGGCTGGTCCTCCGGTTGCCGCTCGGCGGGACCTCCATGAACCCGGGCCCGGTCGGCTCGCCCTCGTAGAAGACGGTGAGCGTCTGGTCGTAGGCCTCCGCGTCGAACGTGACGCGGAAGTGGAACGTGGCCGGATAGTCCGATTCCTTCTGATCCGCCGTGATCGTGCTGGCCTTCTGGAGTGTGTCCGACAGGCGGTAGACGACCATGGAATTGAGCTTCTCGCTCCAGGCGTCCGCCTCCCAACTTTTGACGACGAATTCGACCCTGCGCCGGCCGAGATCCTCGTCGAGGTAGGGATCCCCGCGCTCGATCATCATCCGTCCCTTGAACTCCAGGGTCTCCAGGAGCGGCCCGAGCTGTCCCTGGGGGGTGACGCTGTAGAGGCCCACGGTGAGCGCGTGGGTGATGATGTCGACGCCGGCCGTGGGGAAGGCCCCCGGCGTATCGGTGCCGGCCATGCCCGCCGTGGCGATCCCCAGCCCGAGAACAGTGGTCAGAACGAGGACTCTCGAAAGTCTCATGACCTCTCCTCCTCTCCCGTCAGAAGTTGACTGCTTTTCGGGCAACGCGCCAGGGCGGCCTTACTTCATGCGCTCGTAGCGGACCGCCTCCGTGAAAGCATCCTTGCCGTCTTTGCGATACGTCCACTCATTGGCAATGTGGCTGTCGTCGAGGATCTGGAGCACCGCCTTGTACATGTGCCCGTCCTCCGGCTTCGCCAGGTTGGTGGCGTCGAGGAAGGAGAACCGCAGGACGTTGGGCTCCTCGGACGACAACTGCGCCCGCATGCGCGGCTGGTTGTTGGAGACGCAGTAGTGAGTGAGCATGAGGCGGTCGCCGTCGAGGTGGTACATCGTGTACATGCTCATCGCGCCCTGACCCTCGCCGAAGGTGAAGACCTCCATGACGGTGGTCCCGCCGGCGATCGTCTTGTAGGAGAGCGTGGCCGGCTTGCCCTTGGCGGTCGTGCCCTTCCACTCCCCCTCCAGCGCCTTGAGACGGCCCAGCCAGGCGGCGGCCGGGCTCTCCGTCCCTGCCATGGCGCCCCCCGAAGACAGCGCAGCGAACACGGCGATCCAGAGAGCGCCGACAGCCCTGGTCACAGCCTTTTTCATGAGGTTTTCCTCCGCGCAGCTTGAGAAGGACCCATGATTACCCAATTGGAGAATTAAGTCAACGCACTGGCGATGGAAGCCATCGTCGCCGCGCGGGCCGTAGGCCCTCACCCCGGCCCCTCTCCCGGAGGGAGAGGGGTGAAATTTGAGTCATGGGAGACATTGAAAGCCGGGCGCTCGATTGCAGGTCATACGTATGGCGTGCTACGATCGTCCGTATGACAAGCGTCGTCCCAAAAACCTCTGAACGCCGCCTGACCCGGGAGGGCAAGGTCCGGAAGGAGTTCTGGCTGGATCCGGAAACACTGCGCCGTGCACAGAAGATCCTGGGCACCGCCACCGAACGCGAAACGGTCGAAGTAGCCCTCGACATGATTGCCTTCCGCCGGGAGCTCCTCGACGGCACCCGAGCGCTCTCCGGGCTCCAGATCGATCCGATCCGATAGGCGCCGCCCGGTGCCGAAGTACGTCCTGGACTCCAACTGCTATATCGACGCCGCCCGAGAGCCGGCCGCTCACGACGCCCTCGAAGCCTTTACCGCCAGGGAAGCCCCCCGGCTCTATCTCAGCGCGGTTGTGGCAGCCGAGCTCCGGGCCGGCTGTCGGTCTTCCCGCGACCGACGCCGACTGGAAGACCACGTCTTGGCGCCGTTTGTCCGGCGTGGCCGCATCCTGACTCCTTCGGAGGCTGCGTGGGACGCGCTCGGCCTGACTCTCTCTCAGCTTCGGGAGGAGGGTACCCTGGATCTCGCGAGCATGCCGCGGGGCTTTGCCTTCGACGTGCTCATCGCGTTCAGTTGCCGCGAAGCGGGCGTCGTGCTCGTCACTCGGAATGCCCGCGACATGGAGCGAATCCGCTCGGTCTTCCAGTTCGAATTCGTAGCGCCGTTTCCAGCCTCCGCGTAGGCCCGGTCAGATGGCTGAAGTCGAACGGCGGTCCTGGAGGTTCCGGCTGCCTGGCGGGTGGAGCATTGCAGCATTACTCCAGCGTCAGCATGCAGACGTCCCCCTCGTTGCGGCTGGAGACCAGGTAGAGGGTGCGGTTGCCGGGGCCGACGCTCAGCCAGGTGAAGGTGTGGCCTTCGAGGGGCTCCAGGACCTTGTGCGCCTGCCGGGTCCGCAGGTCCAGGGCATGGACGGCGCCGGCGCGCAGGAAGAGCAGGCCGCGGCCGTCGCGCAGCCAGACAGGGCCTTCGCCCCGCTCCGGCAGGACCTCTTGGCGGCCCGCCGCGAAGGAGTAGAGGATGAGCCGGGAAGAGGCGTCGAAGCCGGCCAGCCGGTCGCCGTCGGCCGACCAGGAGGTGGCCGAGAAATCCTTGTCCGCCGGACCCGCGGGGAGGGGCTGAGACGTCCGCTGGCCGATCGGCCGGTCGAGGTCGATCAGGGAGGGGCCGCGGAAGTCGACGGAGGCGACGAGATGGCGGCCATCGGGGGACCACAGGGGCTCGAGGATCCTCTTTTCGGGGACGACGGTGAGCCGCTCGAGCGCGCCGCCCTCCAGCCCCATGGCCCAGGCGTCGTACTTGCCGCCGTCGCGGTCCGAGTAGAAGAGGATGCGGCGGCCGTCCGGCGACCAGCGGGGGACGCGGTCCCGGGCGAGGTCGTTGGTGAGCTGGCGCACCCCGCTGCCGTCCGGACGGATCAGGAAGAGGTCCTCCTGCGGCTCGGACACGTCGTAGACGATCCACTTCCCGTCGGGGGAGACCTCGCCGGAGCGGATGGCGAGCGACCCTTCGGTGATCGCCTCCGGCTCCGCGGCCTCCATGCGGACTGGGTCGAAGGCCGCGCGGACGAGGTTGGACCGGTCGTCCTCGCTGGCGAAGACGAGCCGGCGGCCGTCCCGCGACAGGCTCAGCAGCCCCGCCGATCCGACCGGGGTGTTCAGCGGCTGCGGCTGGCCGCGGACCCTCCCGGACTTCTCATCGATCGGCACGCGCCAGAGATTCATGCTGCCGCCGCGGTCGCTGGCGAAGTAGAGGTGCTCGCCGCCGGGTGACCAGACGGGGTTCCAGCTCAGGGAGGCCCCCCGGACGGCCCTCACCGGCTCGCCGCCGCCGGCCGGGAGGGTCCAGATCACCCGTTCGGAAGAGCTGGGGAGGATGCTCCAGTAGGCGATCCGCGAGCCGTGCGGCGACCAGCTCGGCTGCACGGCGTCGCCCCGGGCGACGAGCCGCCGGGCGCCGGTGGCCACGTCGATCCGCCAGAGCTGGCTGTCCATGCCGCGCCTCCCCGCCCCGGAGACCCCTTCGGTCGAGCAGACGATCTCGCGGCCGTCGGGCGACCAGGCCGGGTGGTAGCCGAAGTCGGTGAGGCGGCGCACGGACTCGCCGGTGGAGCCCATGAGGAAGAGGCCGCCGCCGTCGCGCTCGGAGCGGAAGGCGATCTGCCCGCCGTCCGGGGAGACGGCAGGGTGCGAGTCGTCCTCGGGGTAGTCCTCGGTGAGGTTCTGCGGATTGCCTCCGCCGACGCGCTGCCAGAAGAGGTCGTAGTCGCCGCCGGACTCGCGGACGTAGACGAAGAAGTCGCCGTCCGGCGACAGGCTCGGGAACGACTCCTTGCCCGTCTGGTCGGTCAGGACCTCGAACTCCGAATGCACGGGGCCGTCCTCGTCCCCTCTGCCCGTAACCGCCAGCAGGAGCGTCAGGCCGGCCGCGGCGGCGACCGCTCCGGCGGCGGCCCAGCCCCACCACTTCCGGCGGCGCCCGGGAAGCGACCGGGAGAACGCCGGCCATGAGGTCAGGCTCTCGGGGCCGCGCAGCGCGCGCAGGTCGGAGACCAGGGTCTCCGCGTCGGGATAGCGGGCGGCGCGGTCCTTGGCGAGCAGCCGGGAGACGATCCGCTCCAGCTCCGGAGGAGCGCCGGGGAGCAGCCGCGAGAGCGGCTCGGGCTGCCCCTGGAGGATGCCGTAGAGGACGGCCTGCTCGCGGTCGGCGGCGAAAGGCTTGCGCCCGGTCACCATCTCGTAGAGGACCACGCCGAGCGACCAGAGGTCGGTGCGGAGGTCGACGTCCTCGCCGCGGGCCTGCTCGGGCGAGAGGTAGGCCAGGGTGCCGACGGCCGGTCCTTCGGACTGGGGGCCCGAGGAGCCCATCAGCTTGGCGAGGCCGAAATCGAGGATCTTGACCACGCCGTCCGGGGTCAGGATGACGTTGGCCGGCTTGACGTCGCGGTGCACGATGCCGTGCCGGTGCGCCTTGGCCAGGCCCAGGGCGATCTGCAGGGCGATATCGAGCGCCTCCTGGGCCGGCAGCGCTCCGCGGTCGATGCGCTCGCGCAGGGTCTCGCCCCCGTAGTAGGGCATGGCGAGGAAGATCTGGCCGTCCTCGGTCTCCCCCACCTCGTGGACGGTGCACAGATTGGGGTGGTCGAGCGCCGAGGCCGCCTTGGCTTCCTGGAGGAAGCGGGCCTTGGCCTCGGGATCGCGGCTCAGCTCCGGAGCCAGGAACTTGAGGGCGACCGGACGCCCGAGCCGGGTGTCCTCGGCGCGGTAGACCACGGCCATGCCGCCGCTGCCCAGCCGCTCGAAGATGCGGTACGACGGCAGGTCGCGGCCGGCCAGCTCGCCGGCCGCGGCGATCGCCGCGCGGGAGGCGCGCCGGCCGCCGGCGAACGGAGCCGGGATTTCCAGCCGCGTCGGGGGCGCCAGCTCTTCCAGGCCCTCGATGGATTCGAGGCACCAGAGGAGGTCTGACGCCATGGCGGCGGCGTGGGGGTAGCGGTCCTCCGGCCGCCTCGCGAGAGCGCGGGCGATGATGCGGTCGAGCCCGGCGGGGAGGGTCCCCGCGAGCGGCTCGGGAGAGCCGTGGAGGATGGACTCGACCCGCTCCTGGTCTTCGTCCCCGGCGAACGGCAACCGCCCCGCGAGCATCTCGTAGAGCACGACCCCGAGAGACCAGACGTCGGAACGCGGACTGGTAGGCTCGCCGCGCAGCCGCTCGGGCGCCCGGTAGGCCGCGATCCCCTCGGTGTCCGAGGGGGGAGGACCGGGAGCGGCAAGCTCGCCGAGGCCGAAGCCGAAGATCCTGGCCTCTCCCTCCTCGGTCACCAGGACGCACGCCGGGCGCAAGTCGCCGTGGACGATCCCCTCCTCATGCGCGCGGCCGACCCCGGAGGCCAGTTGGACGGCGAGCCGCACGGCCTCCGCCGCGAGGAGGGCGCCGCGCCCGAGCCGGCTCTCCAGCGTCTCCCCGTCCAAATCGGGCAGAGAGAGGAAGAGCCGGCCGTCGTCGGTCTCGCCGAGGTCGAGCACCGGCGCGATCGAGGGATGGCCGAGATTGGCGGCGTCCAGGGCGGCGCGCCGGAAGCGGTCGACCGCCTCGGCCCCGCCGCGCTCCGGAGCGAAAAGGCACAGCAGGGCCCGGCCGCCGCCGTCGAGGTCCCGCGCCCGGTACACACCCATCCCCTCGCCGGGAAGGCGGCCGGAGATCCGGTAGTGGGAGACGGTGCTGCCGATCACCCCGAGACCCTCATTTCACCCATGGTATGGTCGGTTCCGTGGCCGCAGCATAGCAGACCGAGACACCACGACATACGCCGGCGCCCCGGCTGCGGGACAGTGTGCAGGATCGGGAGCGCCGTTCGCACGGTCCGGAGGTCCGGACGAGCCGGAAGACTCTCCGGCCCACTCGTCCCGGCGCTCCCGCCGGGTGGACCCAGGGGCCGGACGGCTCATCCCGGCGCGCCAGTCGAGTGGACCCGGGAGCCGGCTGACTCGTCCCGGCCCTCCGGTCGGGTGGACTCAGGGGCCGGCTGGCTCGTCCCGGCGCTCCGGTCGGGTGGACCCAGGGGTCGGCTGGCTCGTCCCGGCCCTCCGGTCGGGTGGACCCGGGGGCCGGCTGACTCGTCCCGAGGCTCCGGTCGAGTGGACCCAAGGGTCGGACCGCTCGTCCGGCGCGCCGGTCGAGTGGGCCGGGGGGCCGGACGGCTCGTCCCGGCGTCCGAAGAGCGCCGAGGTCGGACCGGCCCCGGCGCTCCCAGAATCTACTTCTTCAGCTTCTTCTTGTGCTCGCGCAGCTCGTCGAGAGCCTCCTTGAGCCGGGTCTCCAGATCCTCGGCCTCGCCGACGGTCTCCGGCATGCCGGGTCCCTGAAGCGAGCGCTCGTACTCTTCGATACGGGTCAGGGCATCGCGGAGTTGCTGCTTCAGCGACGAGAGGTCCTGCGACGCGCCCTCGCCGCCGGCGGCCAGCGTGGCCAGCGTCGCCAGAGTCGCGAGAGTGGCCAGGGTGTCGATCCGGGTGGCCGGGCCGCAAAGGGCCGCCACGCCGGTCCGGGTCGCCGGACCGCAGATCGCCGCGGGCTCAGTCCGCGTCGCCGGACCGCAGAGGGCGGCGGGCTCGGTCCGGGTGGCCGGGCCGCAGACCGGAGCTCCCGCCTCGGCGGGCTCTGTACGGGTCGCCGGGCCGCAGAGGGGCGCCCCTGCTTCGGCGGGCTCCTCCCGCGTAGCCGGGCCACAAACCGGCTCGGGGCGCGCGACGTTGATGATCAAGTCCTTGATCCTGAAAGCCATAACCCCTCTCCTCTCGGGGCGCTACCCCGATGGTTGTCGTCCTGCCTTCAGACGGAAAGTGACAAAGGATATCACCGCATTTCGAGCATTTTGACGTCCCCCTCGTCGATTTCGCTCACGACGTAGAGGGCACGATCGTCCCGCGCCACACTCACTACCGTGAATCTGGACCGGCCCGGGGGGGCCAGCAGCTTGCGGGATTGCCCGTTGCGGGTGTCGAGCAGGAAAAGGCTCCCCTGATCGAGGTAGACGAGCCGGTGGTCGTCCAGCCAGACGGCTCCGTGCGCGCGCTGGGCGAGCGGCTGGAGCCGCCCGGTGGCCAGCGGGTAGATGGCAAGGACCTGTCCGGTCTCCTGGCTGAGGATGCCGGCGAGCCGCGTCCCGTCGGGAGACCAGGAGCTGGCGTAGTAGAGACCGCTCTTCAAGCCGGGCAGGGGGCGTGCCCTCGGCTGGCCGGCCAAATCGAGGTCGAGCACCTCCAGAGGGGCATCCTCGTCTTCACGCGCGTAGGCGATGCGCCGGCCGTCCGGTGACCAGATCGGATCGGTCAGGGTGACGCCCTTGCCGCTGATCTGCTGCAGTCCGCTGCCGTCGCGCCGGATGGTCCAGGCCTCGTATTTCCCGCCGCGGTTCGAATAGAAGAGGATGCGCTCGCCGTCCGGCGACCAGCGAGGGACGCGGTCCCGGTCCGGATCGTTGGTGAGCTGGGTCGCTCCAGTGCCATCCATGCGCACGATGAACAGGTCTTCCTGGGGGACCGACGTGTCATAGACGAGCCACTGGCCGTCCGGCGAGACGTCGCCGGAGCGGACCAGCCGGCTCGATCCCGAGGTGACCGGCCGCGGGGGGCCCGTCACCATGCCCGCGACGGGATCGAAAGGGATCTGCTCGAGATTGGACCGGTTGTCGCGCGCCGCGTAGACGATGTGGCGGCCGTCCCTGGAGATGCTGATCATGCCGCTCCACGGGGACGGTGTCCGCAAAGGCTCGGGGTCGCCGCTCACCCGGCCCGAGCCCTCGTCGATGCGCACCCGCCAGAGGTTGACGGTGCCGTCGCGGTCGCTGACGTAGTAGAGATAATGGCCGTCGGGCGACCAGAGAGGGTTCCAGTTGATGAAGCCGTCGTCGACGGCCGGCACCGGAGCGCCGCCGGTCACGGGGATGGTCCAGATCACCCGCCGGGTGCTCTGCTCGGGGATGCCCCAGTAGGCGATGCGCTTGTCGTTCGGGGACCAGCTCGGCTGCACGGCATCCCCCTTCGTGACCAGCTTCCGAAAGCCGTCAGAGATCCGTACCTGCCACAGTCCGCTGATCGCGGTCGACCGCCGCAGAGGATCGAGGACCCCTTCCGTGGCGTAGACGATCTCTCTGCCATCGGGGGACCAGGCCGGGTTGTACCCGAAGCCACTGGTGAGGCGGCGCGGGGACTCGCCGGTGGCACCCATGACAAAGATGCCCCCGCCTTCGCGCTCCGAGCGGAAGGCGATCTGCTTGCCGTCGGGCGAGAGGGCCGGCTGGGTGTCGGACACGTCCGAGCCCTCGGTCAGATTGCGCGGGCTGCCGCCGTCGACGCGCTGCCAGAAGATGTCGAAGTTCTCCGTGCCATCCACCGACTTGGTGTAGACGAAGACATCGCCGTCCGGCGCCAGGCTCGGGAAGAGCTCGCTGCCCGCCTGATCTGTCAGGGTGCTGGAGGTGAAGTCGAGCGGAGAGACGGGGCGCAGCAGGAACCAGGCGGCCACGGCGGCGAGGAGGGCCGCGGCGGCGAGCGCCGCTTTCATCCAGGCGCGCAGCCGCTGGCGCCGGAAGGCCGGCATCGAGTGGATCGTGCCGCTGGCCGTCGAGCCGCTGAGGATCTTGAGATCGGCCAGGGCGGTCTCGACCGTGGGGTAGCGGTCGCCCGGGTCCTTGGCCAGCATCCCCTTGAGGACCCGCTCGAGGTCGGCCGGCGCCTCCGGCCGCACGGCCGAGGGGGGCTTCGGCTCGTCGGTGAGCAGCGAGTAGATGATGGCCTGGTCGGTGTCGCCCGAGAACGGAGGCGCGCCGGTGACCATCTCGTAGAGGACCACGCCGAGCGACCAGAGGTCGGTGCGGTGGTCCACCTCGCCGCGCGCCTGCTCGGGCGACATGTAGGCCGGGGTGCCGAGGCAGAACCCGGCGCGGGTGAGGCCGGCCGCGCCCGCCAGCTTGGCGAGGCCGAAGTCGAGGATCTTCACGATGCCGTCGCTGGTGATGATGATGTTGGCCGGCTTGATGTCGCGGTGGACGATGCCGAGGCGGTGCGCCTTGGCCAGCCCCTGGGCGATCTGCTTGGCGATGTCGACGGCCTCATCGATGGGCAGCGGGCCGCGCTCGATCTTGCGTTTCAGCGTCTCGCCGTCGTAGCAGGTCATGCCCAGGAAGAGCTGGCCGTCGTCGGTCTCGCCGACCTCGTGGATGGTGCAGATGTTGGGGTGGTCGAGCGCCGAGGCGGCGCGCGCCTCCTGGAGGAACCGCGCCTTGGCCACCGGATCGCGGGTCAGCTCCGGCGGCAGGAACTTGAGGGCGACGGTGCGCTCCAGCCGGGTGTCCTCGGCCTTGTAGACGACGCCCATCCCTCCTCCGCCCAGGTGCTCCAGGATGCGGTACTGATGGATGGTGCGGCCGATCATGCCGGCCGGCCGGTGGGTGGGGGCGCCCTCGCGGACCGCCGCGGGCGGAGGCTCCGGCTCGCGCTCTCGCGGGGCGGTGCGCGAGGAGGGTGCGGCGAGGTGGGCCGCCGTCTCCGCGCCGCGCGACGGCAGGGTGCCGGTGCCCACCAGGGCCAGCAGCTCCAGGAGGAGGTCCTCCATCTCCTGGTAGCGGTCCTCCGGCCGACGGGACAGGGCGCGGTCGATGATCCGCTCGAGCTCCCGCGACATGGGCTGGTCGGGGAGCGGCGGCAGGGGATCGGCCTGCTCCGCGCCGCCGCGGAACGGCAGCCGGCCGGCGATCATGTCGTAGAGCACCACGCCCAGGGCCCAGACGTCCGAGCGGGCGTCGCCCGCCTCGCCGCGGCGCTGCTCCGGCGCCCGGTAGGGAGAGCTCGACGCCTCGGGACCGGCCAGGTCGGCGAGCCCGAAGTCCAGGATCTTGGCCCTGCCGTCGGTCGTGACGAGGAGGCTGGCGGGCTCCAGCCGGCGGTGGACGATCCCCCGCTTGTGGGCCATGGCGAGCCCGGAGGCGATCTGCGAGGAGAGGTCCACGGCGACCTCGGGAGGGAGCGGCCCGTGCAGCAGGCGCTCCTCCAGCGTCTGGCCCTCGTACCAGGCCATGGCGAGGAACCGGCGGCCGTCCTCGGTCTCGCCGCTCTCGCGGACGGCGCAGATGTGGGGATGGCTCAGGCGAGCGAGCCGGTCGGCCACGGCCGAGGCCGGCCGGTCCAGAGGGCCGCTGGACGAGGAGAGGAGCCGCAGGCGGACCAGGCGGTCGACGCGGGTGTCCCGGGCTTTGCAGACCGCGGAACGCTCGCCGCCGCCGAGGCGGTCGAGGATCTCGAAGTGGGAGATGGTGCTGCCGATCACCCGGGACTTCCGCCCACTCGGTAAATGGTCTCCCGGACTGTACCGGACAGCTCGCCGGGTGTCTGGGCCTTTCCGGCAACTATAGCAGAACGCGCCGTGCTACGATTCCGCCTGGCTCTCCTCTTCCAAAGGTGTGACGCGATGCGGCAACGACTCTTCCTCCGCTCTTCCATCGTCCTTCTCCTCCTGCTCGCAGGCCGGCCGGCCTTGGCGCAGGCTCCCAAGCCCGCCCCGGAGAGTGATCCGGAGACTTTCTACGAGTCCATCGACGTAGAGGTTGTCAACGTCGAGGTCTTCGTCACCGACCGCCGGGGCAACCGCGTCGCCGGGCTGACGAAGGACGACTTCGAGCTCTTCGAAGACGGCAAGCCGGTGGATCTCACTTACTTCTACGCGGTGGGGAGCGAGATCCCCTCACTTGAGGAGCCGCCGGCGGAGGGGACGCCCGCGGCGGAGGCCGCGGCGCAGGCCGCCGCTCCCGGTCCGGACCAGCGCCTCCACCTGGCGATCGTCTTCGACGGCCTGAGCCTGACGCCGCAGGGCCGCAACCGGCTCCTGCAGTCGATCCGCAGCGCCGTCCTCCCCCTGCTCCACCCTTCCGACCTGACCCTGGTGGCCGATTACCGTGGGGGCGGCTCCTTCGAGATCGTCCAGGAGCTGACCTCCGACCGCGCCAAGCTCGAGTCCGCACTGGCGGCGGTCGAGAAGTCCGTCCCCCGCGGCGTCGAGCGGGCCACGGAGTGGCGGCAGCTCCTCATCGACCTGGAGCGGGCGTCCATCACCACGTCCGGGCAGGCGGACATCACGGACTCGTCGCGCATGTTCGCGAGCTCGCTCTACGGGTCGATCGTCCAGTACGGCCAGCAGCGCTACGACGAGGCGCGGACCACCCTCGAGGCCCTGGGCGGCTTCGTGGACTCGCTCTCCGGCCTGCCCGGCCGCAAGGCCCTGCTCTACGTCGGCGGCGGTCTCTCGGTGCGCCCCGGCCAGGCCCTCCTGCAGGCCTGGCAGACGAAGCTCCCGGAGCTGATGGAGGATGCCGGCGCCTCTCCGCTCGACATGTTCGGCGACAGCCTCACCCCGAAGCTGCGCCAGCTCACCGAGCGCGCCAACGCCAACCGGGTCACCTTCTACACCCTCGGCAGCACGGAGCTCCCGGGGCTCGGCGCCGACTCGCCGGGCGGCTTCGCCTGGACCGCGGAGATGCAGAACACGGAGAGGCTCAACCTCTCCGAGTCGCTGGACCGCCTGGCTTCCGACACCGGGGGTCTGTCCGCCGTGGACCTCGTGGACCCGCGTACCATCCTGAACCGGATGCGCGACGACTTCGACTCGTACTATTCGCTCGGCTACGTCCCGCAGAGGCGGAGGGACGGCAAGAGCCGGCCGATCCAGGTGAAAGTCCGCAACCGCGACCTCGTCGTGCGCCACCGCACGGCCCACCGCGAGCGGACCAGCGCCGAGCGGATGACCGACCACACCCTGGCGGCCCTGCTGCTCGGCGGCGGCGCGCAGGAGAACCCGCTGGAGGTGTCGCTGGAGCTCGTCAAGGAGACCCGCGGCAAGGACGGCAGGATCCAGCTCGACCTGGTCGTGAAGTTCCCGCTCGCCAAGCTCGTCCTGCTGCCGCGGGAGCAGTTCCACGAGGCCCGCGCCACGATCTACGTGGCCTCGCGCGACGGCAAGGGCCGGGTCTCGCCGGTGCAGAAGATCGACATCCCGTTCCGCGTCCCCAACGACCAGCTCCTGACCGCCCTCGGCCAGACCGCCGGCTACAAGACCTCCCTGCTGCTGCGGGCCGAGGAGCACATCCTCGCGGTCGGCGTGCGCGACGAGCTGGGCCATGTCGAGGCCGCTACCACGGCCAGGTACAAGCCGGGAGTCTAGCGGGGGTTAGAGTGCTAGGATGAGGCACCGACTCGCCGATAGGAACTGCTGTTGCGCCTCGTACTCATCGTTCTGCTCGCCGTCCTGTCCGTAGCCTGGCCGGCCGGGGCGCAAGCTCCCGCGGGCGAGGCCGCGGTCCGCGTGCTGCCGAGCGGCGGCTTGCAGGTCGAGAGCGCGGCCCTGTTGATGAGCGGGCAGGAGGGAGGGGTCATCCCTCTCGCGGCGCTCGCCCTGCCCCTGCCCGGCGAGAGCGAGCGGGCCCGCGTCCCCGTGATCGTCGAGATCGACGGCTCGGGTCTCCTCGCCGGGCACCGCGAGCCCCGGCTGCGCCTGGAGGTTTCCGTCTACGCGCTGACCGCCGGAGGCGGCATCCAGGGCTCGCGGATGGACATGATCGAGATCGACCTCGCCCGGATGCGCGAGGCTGTCGAAGGGAGCGGAGTGCAGCTCACCGGCGAGCTGACCCTCCGGCCGGGCGACTACACGCTGCGCGTCCTGGTGCGCGACCTGGAGACCGGGGACATCGGGCTGCGCTCGCTTCCTCTCTCCGTGCCGGCGTTCCGGCAGGCTTCTCCGGCGCTGCTCCCGCCCGTGTTCGCGGCGCCCTCCGCGGAGGCCTGGGTAACGGCGCGCGCCGCGGGCTCCTCGCCGCTCGCTCTGTCCGGCCTGTCCGGCCCTCCCGTGGCCAAGCCGGTCCTCGCTCTGGACGAAGAGGCGCGCTTCGCCGTGGCGGGCTCGCACCTCGCCGCGGGAGACCTCGCGGCGCGGGCCGAGGTCTGGAAACCCGGCGGCGAGCGGGCCGCCGACTTCCCCGCCCGGCTGAGCGGCCGGCAACCCGGCCCCGCGGGTCTGGAGGTCCTCTCCCTGGCCTTCACTCCGAGCGGCCTGGCGCCCGGGGAGTATGAGCTGCGGGTGTCCATCCCGCGAGCCTCCTCCCCCGGGACCCGGTTCGTGCTCGTCGCCGCGGCGGAAGGAGGCCGGGTCTGGGCGCAGCTCGACGCGCGCGGATCGAAGCCGGCCGCCCGCTCCGCCGCCGCGTCCCCGCCGCCTGCGCCGCCGAAGAAGAGGTTCGGCAACGCCGCTCCGGTGCGCAAAGCCTACCGCGAGGCCCTGGAGCGGCTCGCCCGGGGGGACGAGGAGGCGGCCCGGGCCGCGGTCTTCCAGCTCGAATCGTCCCTGCTCTCGGGCAAGAACCGCCTGACCCCCGAAGACCTGTCGGAGATCGAGCTGGAGGTCGCCCACAAGCTGGCGGAGACCGGGCCGGAGAGCCTGGTCCCGGTGGCGATCCTCCACCAGAGGATCTACCGCGACAGCGCGGGGCGGCAGCCGCTGCTCGCGGTCCATTCGCGCGAGCTGGTCCTCCAACTCGCGGACCTCTACGCCAAGCGGGGCGGCACGCCGGCCGCGCGGGCCATGGCCGCGCGATTCATCCTCGGCCTCGCCGCCGAGCTGGTGAAGACGGCCCCGTCCAGCGTGCGCAGCCGGGTCTTCCAGCGAGCCCTCGACCTGGACGCGGAGAACGAGGCCGCCCTCCTCTGCCGGGCGGTCGACTTCGAGCGCCAGAGCAAGCCCGCGGAGGCGGTGTCCACCCTGGAGCTCCTGCTGCGCAGCCATCCCCAGAACGGGGAGGCCCGGCTGCGCCTGGCGCTGAACGTGGAGCGGCTCGGCCGGAAAGGCGAGGCCCGGCGGCTCCTCCAGGAGATCGTGGCCGGCCAGCCCGAGCCCTGGCAGCTCGCGCTCGCCTACCAGGAGCTGGGACGCATGCTGGTCGCCGACGGCGATCTGGAGGCCGCCGAGCGCGCCCTGCGCGAGGGCCTGAAGCGCCTGCCGGACGACGAGAAGCTCACCCTCCAGCTCGCCATGATCCACGAGCTGCGCCAGAGCCCGGAGCAGGCGAGCGAAGCGCTCCAGCCGCTGCGGCCGGGGACGGGCGAGTCGGCCCGCCGGCGCTACAACCGGATGCCGACGGAGCTGCTGGACGAGGTCTGGAGCGGGCTGGTCAGGGCCGCCGACGAGCGCCGCGCCTCGCTGGCCGCGGCGCTGGGGAGCGCGCCGTGAGACGCCCGGTCCTCCTGCTCGCCGTTCTCCTTCTCGCGCTTCCGACCGCGGGCGCGCAGAACCTGCGGGTCGCGATCCTGACCCCGGCGCCCGGCCAGGTGATCTTCGGTGAGACGGAGATCGCGGTCCAGGTCTCTCCCGCCGGCGCGCGGGTCGAGAAAGTCGAGCTCTACGTGGACAGCGTGCGGGTGGGCGTCGACGAGTCGCCGCCCTACCGGTTCGTGGTGGACGTGGGGCACGAGAACGCCGAGCACCATTTCGAGGTGGTGGCCCAGGACGCGTCGGGCGCCACCGCTTCGGCCGAGGTGCGGACCTCACGGCTGCAGGTGGACATGGCGATCGACGTCAGGCTGCAGCAGCTCTTCGTGACGATCGAGGGGGGCCGGGGCGCCCGCGGGCTCACCCGGGACGACTTCACGATCCTGGACGAGGGGGTCCCCCAGCAGATCGTCACCTTCGAGCGGGGGGAGGTCCCCTTCACGGCCGTGCTCCTCCTCGACGCCAGCACCAGCATGAAGGGAGGCCGGCTGGAGACGGCGCTGGACGGCGCCAAGTCGTTCGTCCGCTCGATGCAGCGCCTCGACGAAGTGAAGCTCCTCCTCTTCTCCGACCACGTCCGGCTGGAAACCCCGTTCACCAGCGTCCCCTCGATCCTGACCCTGAGCCTGGGGCAGACCGCGGCGGACGGGGGGAGCGCCGTCAACGACGCCGTCTACCTGGCCCTGAAGCGGCTGGAGGACCGGCTGGGCCGCAAGGTCCTGATCCTCTTCTCCGACGGCATCGACGTGGAGAGCGTGCTGCCCATGGAGAGCGTGCGCCAGGTCCTGCGCCGCGATCCGGTCGTCCTCTACTGGCTGCGCCTGCGCCGCGAGGAGGAGCGCAACGGCAGCAGCCCCGACTTCTCCACCGCTTGGCGCGACGCCGCCGGGCACCGCCACGAGATGGGGGAGCTGCGCCGGGCCGTCCTGGAGAGCGGAGGCAGGATCGAGACGATCGACCGCGTCGAGCAGGTCGCGAGCGTGCTGACGTCCGTCCTCGACGAGCTGCGGGAGCAGTACGTGCTCGGCTACACTCCCTCGGTCCACAAGGGTCCAGGAACCTGGCACGACGTGGAGCTGCGCGTCCGCGGCAGCCTCCAGGCGCGGACGCAGAGAGGCTACGTCGAGAAGTGACGCCGGCCTAGCGCACCGCGGTGGGGCGGAGGAGGACGCTCCCCTTCTTGTCGCGCAGCTCGACTTTCAGCTTGCCGCCTTCGGCGGGGAGCTGGTCGCGGTCGAGCAGCAGGACGTAGTGGCCGAGGATCGTCCTGGCGAGAGTCCGCGTGGCCAGGCCGGGGAGGCGGAAGGTCCGGAAGTAGGCCCCGCCGGTGGCCTCGGCGACCGCTCCCAGGCCGACTTCCAGGGAGTGCGCGTCCGCGCTGGTGACGTCGAGGACGAAGACCGAGGCCCGGGCGGCGGCGAGCGCCCGCACGGCCGGAGCGTAGTCGGGGGTCATGCTCACGCCCCAGGAACCGAAGCGTCCGAGGCCCCAGCCCAGGAAAATGACGACCTTCTCTCCCGGCAGCGGCTTCAGGGCCTCGGCCATGACCTGGAGCGCCCGCTCCGGCGAGGCCGCCTTCTTGGCCTTCGCGAAGTCGAAGTGCCGCGCCAGTGAGGGGTCGCCGAACGGGACATCCTCCTCGCGAGTGAACACCATGGCGCGGTCGATCGCCTCGTGGGTCGCGCCGCGGTCCTGGGTGAAGTCCTGCCACAGCTTCAGATGGGAGTCGTAGGAGATGACCGCGACCCGGTCGTCCGGATGGAGGGTGGCGAGGAGGTCGCGGGTGTACGGCCGCAGGCGCATCTGGCCGCTGATGCGGGTCGAGTTGAGGTCGGCCTGGACGAAGAAGACCACGAGCTTGCCCGCCGGGCGGGCCTCTTCCACCACCTCTTCCATGACCTGGGGCTCGGCTTCGGGCGGAGCGGGCCGGCTTTCGGTCTCCCCGGAGGAGACCCACTCCACGTCGAGCACGGGGATCTCCCGCTTCCCGACCCGGACCCGGAAGTCCTCCGGCTGCAATCCGAGGACTGGGCGGCCCCAACTGTCCACCACCCGGAGCACGACCGTATCGAGGGCGACGGTGATCTCGTCCTCGAAGGCTTCCTGGGGAGGTTCTTGTTGCGCGAGAGCCGGGGAGAGCAGGAGAGGTGCGCAGAGGAAGGCCGTCATCCAGGCGCGCATGTCTCAGTGTACACCAGCAGAGCCCTCACCCCCTGACCCCCTCTCCCGTCACCGGGAGAGGGGGAAAAGGCATGGCTTCTCCCAAATTCC
>DASVEF010000328.1:0-37949 GCA_036380715.1 Thermoanaerobaculia bacterium
CGCCTCGACCCAAGCGTAGTACTCCAGCGATCAGTCCTACTTCGTCAGATTCTCGGAGAGTGGCTTTCCCGAGCCCCCGGAGGGGGCGGCAGCACGTAGCCCGGTCCCGTAAGGGCCGGGTAGGATAGCAGGCACCCCCTCCACCCCCAGCCCCGGTAGGGGCGGCACCATCCTCTCGCTCGGAAGCGGAAGAGATGCCGCCCTTCCAGGGCTCAGAGAGAAATTGAGGCACCCTACCCGGGGCTGACGCCCCGGGCTACGCGCTGCCTCCTCCTCCGGAGGCTCGGGAAGCTGCTGCCCAGTCTGGTAAACTCTGAGGAGGCAGCGACTGATGTACAAATACGAGGTGATCATCTACTGGAGCGAAGAGGATGGAGTCTTCGTCGCCGAAGTGCCTGAGCTCCCTGGCTGTGCGGCCCATGGTGATTCCCCGGATAGCGCTCTCGCCAACTGCCAAGACGCGATCGCTCTATGGCTTGATACAGCAAGGGAATTTGGAAGGCCTGTCCCTGAGCCAAAGGGCAGGCGATTGCAGCTTGCGTGAGTTGCCGTAGAACCCCCGCTTGCGCGTGAGCCCTCAGACCCGCACGCAAATCTTGCCGAAGTGGCCGCCGGCAGCCATGAGGTTGAAGGCGGCGCGGGTCTCCTCGAAGGGGAACACCCGGTCGATCACCGGGCGGAGGCCGTGGGCGGCGAAGGCGCGGTTCATCGCCTCGAAGGACTCGCGGTGGCCGACCAGGATGCCCTGGACTCGCACCCGCTGCATGAAGATCAGGGGGAGCGGGACTTCCGAGACCGAACCCGCGAGGTTGCCGATCAGGGCGATCCGGCCGCCGATGCGTACGGCCTGGAGTGACTGCTTGAGGGTGCCGGCCCCGCCGACCTCGACGACCAGGTCGGCGCCCGTGCCACCGGTCAGCTCCTTGACCTTGGCGCCCCAGTCCGGGGTCTCCCGGTAGTTGATGCCGTCGGAGGCTCCGAGGTCGCGTGCCCGCTCCAGCTTCTCGCCGTGGCTCGACGTGACGATCACCCGCGCGCCGAGCATCTTCGCGATCTGTAGGGCGAAGATCGAGACGCCGCCCGTGCCCTGGACCAGGACCGTGTCGCCCGCGGTGACACCGCCTTCGGTCACCAGGGCGTTCCAGGCGGTGACGGCGGCGCAGGGGAGGGTCGCGGCCTCTTCGTCGGTCAGGTGCTCGGGGATCTTTACGATTCCTTCCTCGGAGAGCACCATCCGCTCCGCCAGGGTGCCGTCGAGCGGACCGCCGAGCGTGGAGCGCACTTTGTCGAGGGCCGGCTCGCCGGCGATCCACTTCTGGGCGAAGATGCCGCAGACGCGGTCGCCGGGGCGGACTCGCGAAACGCCCTCCCCGATCTCGACGACCTCGCCGGCGCCGTCCGAGCAGGGGATGAGCGGCAGCTTCTGCTTGGGGTTGTACTTGCCTTCGACGGTCAGCAGGTCGCGGTAGTTGAGCGAGGCGGCGCGCATCCGCAGCAGCACCTGGCCGGGTCCCGGCCGGGGATCGGACCGGTCGGTCACGGCCAGATTGTCCAGGCCGAAGGCGCCGCGGATCTCGATGGCCCTCACCGGGCTTCGCTCTCCAGGGCCTTGCGCATCCTCTCGACCAGGTCGCGGGCGTTCGATTCGGCCAGCTTCCTCGCGGGCCAGTGGATGCCCAGCCCCTCGCTGCCCCACTTCGGAATGATGTGGAAGTGGACGTGCATCACCACCTGGTGCGCGGCCGAGCCGTTGTTCTGGAGGACGTTGTAGTCGGTGGCGCCGGTAGCTCGTATCACCGCGCGGCAGAGGCGCGGCAGGACGCGGCCGATAGCGGCGGCCGACTCGTCCGAGAGCTGGTGGAGCTGCGCCTTGCGCTCCTTGGGGATGACCAGCGTGTGCCCCTCGGAGAGGGGGCCGATGTCGAGGAAGGCGAAGACGTGGTCGTCCTCGTACACCTTCCAGCTCGGGATGTCCCCGGAGAGGATCTTGTCGAAGATGGTGGGCTGATGTTCGCTCATGGACGGGTATTCTATGCGCCATGAACACCGCCGACCGCAATCCGTCCTGGGATGAGAGGGACAGCCGCCAGTTCATCGAGCACGCCCGGTTCTTCGTGCCCGACCGGGAGGAGCAGATCGAGACCCTGCTCTCCCTGATCCCTCCGGACCCCCGCCACGTCGTCGAGCTCTGCTGCGGCGACGGGACGCTCGCCGGCGCGGTGCTCGACCGCTTCCCCGGCTGCACCGTCCACGGCTTCGACGGCTCCGAGGCGATGCTCGACCACGCGCGGACTTCCCTGGCGCGGCACGGCGACCGCTTCGACGGCCGGCTCTTCGATCTCGCGAAGCGCTCCTGGCGGGAGCTCCCCTGGCAGCCCGACGCGATCCTCAGCTCGCTGGCGATCCATCACCTGGACGCCCCGGGCAAGCGCGCGCTGTACCGGCACATGGCGCGGTGCCTGGCGCCGGGAGGCGTCCTGCTGATCGCCGATCTCGTGAAGCCGGCGACGAAGGCGGGCGTCGCGCTGGCCGCCCGCGCCTGGGATGAGACGGTCCGCCGGCGCTCCCAGGAGATCGCCGGCGATCTCAAGGCCTACGAGATCTTCCGCGACGAGCGCTGGAACTACTACGCCGACCCCGAGCCCGATCCGTTCGATCAGCCGTCGCCGCTGTTCGATCAGCTCCGCTGGCTGGAGGAGGCCGGGCTCGCCGGCCTCGATGTCTTCTGGATGAAGGCGGGCCATGCCATCTTCGGCGGGGTCAAGCCCAAGGAGATCTGATCGGTGGCGGGCTACTCCGGCACGCCGCTCCCGAAAAAGCTCGGGATCAAAGAAGGATCGCGCGTCGTTCTGATCGATGCGCCCGACCATTTCGAGGCGGCGCTCGATCCGCTGCCCGGCGGCGCGACGATCGATCGCCTGGCCGGCCAGGCTGGCCAGACAGGACCGCCGGCCGACGTGATCGTCTTCTTCACCGATCGCGTTTCCCGGCTGGAGGAGAAGCTCGCCGACCTGGCGGGATCGCTCGCTTCGAACGGTGGATTGTGGATCGCCTGGCCGAAGAAAGCCTCGGGCGTGCCCACCGACGTCACGTTCGAAGCCGTCCAGAAAGCCGGCCTGGCGATCGGCCTGGTCGACAACAAAGTCTGCGCTGTCGACGACGTCTGGTCGGGTCTCAGGTTCGTCTACCGCCTCAAAGACCGCTCGCGCGCCAACCGCTGATCGATCGCGTTCCGGCCCAGCCCTCCCCTCGCGGCGGGCTTGGTTCCAGAATTGCATTGCTACCGCAGGCGATGAGAAGGCTTCTGGAGAGGTCCCGTGGCAGACGCTTTTGCAGCCCTGTGCTCAGGGTTCGGCGGCTCGTCCGGGCGCGCTCCGGGATCGTCGAGGCGCCGGGGCGAAAATTCCCTCTTGACATGGGGGACAAGTCCGCTATCGTAAAGATCGTGGACGAGAACGCCGCCGCACCCGACCAACCTCCAAGTAGCTTCGACAGCGCAGCTTTCGTGGCTGGCCTGCGCGTAGCGCCGGTCAGCGTTTCGTCCTTTCACGTCCCGGCAATCCCGCCTTTTGCCCAGGCCCGCGCGGACCTCTCCAGTCCGCCGTGCCGATATCTCGGGCTAACGCTGTAACCCGCCATGAACGCGGAGCCCCCCGGGGCTTTTCAACCAGGTGACCTCATCCTGGTGGGTTGTCGGCTATCGATCCGTCGAGATCCATCGAAACCGCTTCGTCCCATCCTCATAAGGAGGAATAGGAAATGAGACAGGAGGCATTCGCCTCGGTTCTGTCCGAGATCACCACCCGTCGGGAAGAGATCTGCTCGATTTTCGGCGAGCGCTACGATCCCGCCCACTGGGACGACTGGCGGTGGCAGATGCGCCACCGCCTCACCCGTCTCGATCATTTCGAGAAGCTGCTGCGCCTCACCGAGGCGGAGCGGCGCGGTCTCACGCTGGCGAGCGAGAAGTTTTCGGTCGCGGTGACGCCGCACTTCGCGGCGTTGATCGATCCGGAAGACCCGGGCTGCCCGCTCCGGCTGCAGGTCGTGCCGTCGGACCGCGAGCTCGTGGTGAGCCCGGAGGACATGGCGGACCCCTGCGGCGAGGATCACGCGAGCGTGGTCGAAGGGCTCGTGCACCGCTATCCTGACCGCGTGCTCTTCCTCGTGCTCGACACTTGCGCGGCCTATTGCCGCTACTGCACGCGCAGCCGCTTGGTGAGCCAGGGCGAGCTCGAGCCGCTGGGCCGGCGCGTCGAGGCGGCGCTCGGCTACCTCCAGAAGCACACCGAGGTGCGCGACGTGCTGCTCTCCGGCGGCGATCCGCTGCTGATGTCGGATGCCACGCTCGATCAGCTCCTGGGACGGCTGCGGGCGATCCCGCACATCGAGTTCCTGCGCATCGGCACGCGCATCCCCGGCTTCGTGCCGCAGCGGATCACTCCCGAGCTGGTCCGCGTGCTGCGCAAGCACAAGGTCTGGCTGTCGCTCCACTTCTGTCACGCCAGGGAGCTGACGCCCGAAGTGGTCGAGGCGTGCGACCGGCTGGCGGACGGTGGCATTCCGCTCGGCTGCCAGACGGTGCTGCTCAAGGGGGTCAACGACTCCGCCGAAACGCTGCGCGACCTGTTCCACGGCCTGTTGAAAGCGCGCGTCCGGCCCTACTACCTCTATCAATGCGATCCCGTGGTCGGCACGGGACACCTGCGCACGTCGGTCGGCACGGGCCTGGAGCTGATGGCGCAGCTCCGCGGCTACACCACCGGCTACGCGGTGCCCACGTACGTGGTCGACGCGCCGGGCGGCGGCGGCAAGATCCCGGTCCAGGCGGAGACGATCGTCGGTCACGAAGACGGGACCTGGTCGCTCCGCAACTGGGCGGGCGACACCTACACCTACGTCGATCCGGCAGAGCGATAGATGCGCCCTTTGCACATCGGGCTCTGCTACGACCTGAAGTCGGACTATCTGGCCGCCGGGTTCACCCCCGAGCAGGTCATGGAGTTCGATGAGGAGTCGACGGTCGCCAGCCTGGAGAGCGGCCTCGCCGAGAACGGCCACCGGGTCGAGCGGGTGGGGCGCGGGGTCGAGCTGGCGCGCCGGCTGGCGGCCGGCGAGCGCTGGGACCTGGTCTTCAACTTCGCCGAAGGGGTGCGCGGGCGCTCGCGGGAGGCCCAGGTCCCGGCCGTCTGCGAGATGTTCGACCAGCCCTACACCTTCTCGGACCCTCTGACCTGCGCGGTGACGCTCGACAAGCCGCTCGCCAAGCGCGTGGTGCGCGACCACGGCCTGCCCACGGCGCCGTTCGCGGTCGTGGAACGGCTGGAGGACGTGAAGCGGATCGGCCTCGCGCCGCCGCTCTTCGTCAAACCCGCGGCCGAGGGGAGCTCGAAAGGGGTCACCGCCAGATCGCGCGTAACGAGCCGCGAAGAGCTGCGCGCGGCCTGCGCGGACCTGCTGAGCCGGTTCGAGCAGCCCGTGCTGGTCGAGAGCTACCTCCCCGGCCGCGAGGTGACGGTCGGCGTCCTCGGCAACGACGGAGACGCGCGGGTCCTCGGCGTCATGGAGGTGGTGTTCAAGGATGGCTCGGACGGCGACTACACCGCCCTCAGCAAGGCGGAGTTCCAAAAACTGATCGATTATCGCCTCCTGGACGGCGAGCCGCTCGGGCGGCGGGCGCGGGAGGTTGCGCTCGGCGCCTACCGCGCGCTCGCCTGCCGGGACGTGGCGCGGATCGACCTGCGCTGCGACGCCTCCGGCGAGCCGTGCTTCCTGGAGACGAACCCGCTGCCCGGCATGAACCCGGTCACCTCGGACCTGCCCATCCTGTCGGGTCTGTCGGGGATCTCCTATCCCGAGCTGCTCGGCCGCATCGTGGAGGCGGCCGCGCGGCGATGGGGGCTGTGAGAAGGGTGTCTCAGAAGTTCCTCGAACAGTCGCCGTTGTGGGCCCTCACCCCCGTCCCCTCTCCCGTCACCGGGAGAGGGACGCCCCCGCCCAACTCCTCTTCTCTTATGTATTTTCCCCCTCTCCCGGTGACGGGAGAGGGGGCCAGGGGGTGAGGGTTCAGCGGTGCGGCGTGCAGACCCTCTGAGCCTGGACCGCGTCGCGCGGGTCCTGATCGCCCACAACCCCGTGGGCGCGGAGGACGACCCTTCGGCCCTGGACGTGCTGGCGCAGGTCGCGCTCGTCGAAAAGGGGCTCGCCGGCCTCGGGCTCGCCTCGGAGCGGATCGCCGTTTCCGGAGCCGGAGTCCTGCAAGCGATCCGCGCGCGCGCCGAGCCCGGCGCCGTGGTCTTCCATCTGATGGAAGCTCCGCCCGGGGCCTCCTGGCTCCACGCCGCGCACACCACGGCGCTGGAGCTCGCGGAGGTCCCCTTCACCGGCTCCGCGACCTTCTCCATCTGGCTGACCACCGACAAGCTGTCCACCCGGGCCGTGCTCGCCGCGGAAGGATTGCCGGTCGCGCCCGGCGGCCGGCTCGATCCGGACTGTCCAAAGCTTCTCGATCAGGTTCCAGCCCCGTGGATCCTCAAGCCCGCTTGGGAGGAGGCCTCGATCGGACTGGAAGGAGATCCGGTCTGCCGGACCCGTGAGGCTGCGCTCGCCCGCGCTTCGGAGCTGACCCGGAGATTCCCCGGCCAGCCGGTGCTCGCCGAGCGCTTTCTCCCCGGCCGCGAATTCAACATCTCGCTCCTAGCCGACGGCGACGGCGTCCAGGTCCTGCCCGTTGCCGAGATGCTGTACCAGGACTTTCCCGAGGGGATGTCCCGCGTCCTGGGCTACGAGGCCAAGTGGCTGGAGGACTCCTTCGCCTGCATCCACACCGTGCGCAGCTTCCCCGACAACCTGGAGGATGGTGAGCTGCTCGACCGGCTCCGCCACCTGTCGCGCGCCGCCTGGCGCGCCTGCGGAGTCTCCGGCTACGCGAGGATCGACCTGCGGCTGGACGAAGCCAGCGAGCCGCGCATCCTCGAAGTGAACACGAACCCCTGTCTCGCCGCCGACGCCGGCTTCATGGCCGCCGCCGCCCAGGCCGGCCTCTCGCCATCCGACGTCGTCGGAAGAATCCTCGCGGCGGCCCTGCGCGATCACGACCGGCGAGGGCGTCCCTCTGCCACCGCCCAGATCCTTCGCTCCGCTCAGGATGACAAGAGCGTCGCCATCCGTCACGGCCTCGAACCTTCCGACCGGGATCCTGTCGAAGAGCTGATCCGCGAAACCGGCTTCTTCAATCCCGAAGAAATCGAAGTCGCCATGGAGCTGGTGGACGACCGTCTGGCGAACGGCGAAGCCAGCCACTACCGTTTCCTGGTCGGAGAGGTGGACGGCCAGGTGGCCGGCTACGCCTGCTGGGGTCCGATCCCCGGCACCCGCGCTTCCGCCGACCTCTACTGGATCGTGGTCCACCCGCGCACGCAGGGCCGTGGCATGGGAGCCGCGCTGCTGCGCGCCGCCGAAGAGCAGATGGCCGGCGCCGGCCGCACCCGCGTCTACGTCGAGACCTCGACCCGCGCCCAGTACGACGGCACCCGGCGCTTCTACCACGCCTGCGGCTACACGCTCGCCGCCGAGCTTCCGGACTTCTACGCGCCGGGGGACGGCAAGGCGGTGTTCCTCAAGGTCCTCTCCTGATCCTTCTCATCGAGCCACGCTGTCAGCCGCGGAGCCTGAAGCATGTACAATTCACTGGCAGGAGGAAAGCTGCCCTGCTGGATGGAGGCTCCGTCATGACCACGCTTTTCGCTACCTTCGACGGCCAGGTGCTTCGCCCTGAAGAGCCGATCCCCCTCGCTCCGAATACGCGGGTGCGCCTCACCGTCGAACCCGCGAGCCCCGAGCCTCTCTCCGCGGAGCCTGTCTCCTTCCTCAGCACTGCGCGGTCCCTGGGTCTGGAGGGCCCGTCCGACTGGTCCGAACGGCTGGATGAGTACCTCTATGGAGAGGAGGGCGCGCAACCCCGTGGCTGAGATCTTTCTCGATGCCTCTTATGCAATAGCACTCGCCTCCCGGACCGACCAACACCATGCCCGCGCGCTCGCTCTCGCTTCTTCCATCGAAGCCCGAGGGACGTCTCTGATCACAACGAGGGCTGTCGTACTGGAAATTGGCAACGCTCTGGCGAAGCAGCGGTACCGGAGCTCCGCGGTGGCGCTCCTGGAAGCGATCGAACGCGATACCACGATTGAAGTCGTCCCTTGACGGAAGACCTCTATGCTCAGGCCGCCGAGCTGTACAAGAGGTACTCCGATAAAGAGTGGGGGCTTACCGACTGCGTCTCCTTCGTGGTCATGCGCGAAAGAGGCATTCAGGAAGCTCTCACCGCCGATACGGATTTCCGGCAGGCAGGCTTCCACGCTTTACTTCTCTCCGAATAGGCCCTACCTCCGCTCAGAACGCCCTGGTGTCGGCCACGCTGGCGAGCCGGCCGCGCGGGTTTCTGTAGGTCTTCACGGTACCCGTCTGGGTGTCGGTGACCGTCAAGGTGTACTCGACGTTCGACAGGGCTCCGTAGAAGACCCAGAACTTGCCGTTGGAGGGACGGCCGTCCAGCACCTTGAGGACGACCTCCACGTTGTCCGGGCCGAAGAACCAGAACCAGCCGGTGTCGGAGGTCAGAGAAACCGCTTGGCCGGCGCCGGTCCGGCTCTGGAAGTCCCGCCAGCGGGCCTCCACGGCGAAGCGGCCCCCTTGCAGACAGAGGCGCGTCGCGCTCGGCGCGCAGGCAGCCTTGGAGGCGGTCCGGCCCGCCTCCGCCAGCGGCTCCCAGGTTGCGGCCTCGGGGCCGAGGGTCAACCCCGAGGTGGCCCCCAGGGGGCCAAAGGCATGAGTATCGCCTACGCTGCCCAGGCGGCCCGGCGGGTTGACGTACCGGCGCGCGGCCCCGGTCCAGGTGTCGGTGACGGTCAGCGCGTATTCGACGTTCGAAAGGGCGCCGTAGAAAATCCAGTGATGGCCGTTGCGGCCCCGGCCGTCGAGCACCTTGACGACCACCTCGACGTTGGCGGAATCGTAGAACCAGAACCAGCCGGTGTCGGCCGTCAGGGGGACGGCCTTGCCGGCTCCGGCCCTGTCCGTTCCGCCAAGCCCTCCGGAGTCGCGCCAGAGGACCTCGACCCGGAACCGGCCGCCGCCCAGGCAAAGGACCTCGTTCGACGGCTGGCAGCCGGCGAAGCCGGTGAGCGGCAGCACCCAGGGTTCCCGGCCCCGCTCTCCGTCATCGGCGCTGAAGAAGAGATGGCTGCCCGTCGCGGTCAGATCCTGAGGCTGCGAGGACAAGGCGCCCGGCGCGATATCCTGCACCATGCGGGTGCCGGCCTCCGTACCGTCGCTCTCCCACAGCTCGAAGCCGTGCTCGCCGTCGTTGGCATTGAAGAAGAGCCGGCCGCCCGCCGCCGTCAATTGGGAGGGGGACGACGAGCCGCGCCCGGGCATGATGTCCTTCACCATCACGGTGCCGGCGGCCGTGCCGTCGGTGCTCCAGAGCTCGATCCCGTGCTCGCCGTCGTCGGCCGCGAAATAGAGCCGGTCCCCCACACCGGCCAGAGGGACCGGCACGAAGGAGCTTCCCAGCGAGAACGACCGGAGGAATACCGTGCCCGCCGCCGTTCCGTCGGATCTCCAGAGGCCTTGCTGGAATGTCTCGGGCGACCTGCCGAAGAAGTAGAGGCTTCCCCCGTGCTCTTTCAGGTTCGAGACGGATTTACCGGTTTGATCGTCCCCGGGGAGGAGCGGCGTGACGGTTCCCGATCCGTCGATCTTCCAGACCTCGGTGACGTCGGAGACGGCGGTGAAGAAGAGCCGGTTCCCCACGCGCACGATCTCCCAGGGATCACGGATGTCGATATTTCCGAGCTCCACCGGCCGCGTCCCGGCCAGCGTGCCGTCGCTGCGCCAGAGGATCCAGTTGTCCGAGGAGGGCCGGTCTAGGAAGATCAGCTCCGGACCGAGCACGGCCATGTGAGACAGATAGCTGACCGGCAGATCGAAGAGCTTTCGGGTCCCGGCCGGCGTGCCGTCGCTCGTCCAGAGAACGACCTTGCCGTCTGCGCCCGGAAGGGTGAACACCAGCCGGTTGCCGAAGGCCAGGAGGTTCTGAGGCGCAGTGATCTCTTCATCGAGGAGCCGAAACGTCCCCGCCTCGGTACCATCCGAACGCCAGAGCCGCTCGCTATAGTCGACGAAGAACGCGAGCCCTCCCGCAATGACGACTTCGTGCCAGTCGTCCACCTGCACGGCCACCCCCTCCGTGCTCTGCGGAGCCCCCTCGCTGCGCCAGAGTCTTTGTTCTTCGCCGTCGAAAGCGAGGAACCACGCCGCGGCTCCATCACTCGCGAATCGACGCGGATCCGAACCCAGGCCCACTGTGCCGAACCGCGTGACAGGTCCTGTGCCCTCAGACGTGCCGTCACTCGACCAGAGCTGATCCGAGTGGTCCCACTCAACCTCGGTGACGAAAAGGATGCGCTCGCCGACGGCCACGGGCCGGAACTGCGGGCCCTGGTATGGGAACGAGTTCCGGCCGAGCAAGACGATCCGCCGGGTTCCCCGCGCGCTGCCGTCCGTCTGCCAGAGCTCATAGCTTTCCCCTGGGCCCTTGGCGACGAAGAACGCCCGGCCGAGGAGAACGGTGAGACCCGAAGGCTCGGAGCTGCAGCCGCCGGGGAAGCAGAGGTCGTGTACGAGGCGCGTGCCTGCGGCCGTGCCATCGCTGCTCCAAACCGCCGCGCCTGCTCCGGGCCGGGAACCGAGGAAGAGCACGCGCTGCCCCAGCTTCACCAGCGGACTGTCGGGCAAGAGCGTGGGGCAGCCGCCTCCCGGGCACCCCTGGAGCAGCCGCGTGGTTTCCGGCGTGCCGTTGCTCGTCCACAGCCGCCAGCCGTTGATCCCGTCGTTGGCGACCAGGACCAGCCGGGAGTTTGTTTCGAGGAGCTGCACCTCCCGCGGGAAGGGGGACGCGTAGCCGAAATTGGTGGCCCGCCGGGTACCGGCGGCCGTGCCGTCGCTCCGCCAGAGATCGAAACCGCCCGTGACGTCGTTGGCCAGGAAGTAGAGGAGGCCACCGATCTCGCGGAAGAACGGGAGAGGGGATTGATAGTAGGGGTCCGCCCACGAGAACGGCTGCGGCGCCACGAACCGAGTCAGCGGACGGGTTCCCTCCGGCGTGCCGTCCGTCGCCCACAGCTCGTCGCCTTCGTCCGGCGCGACAAAGAACAGGCGCGAGCCGGCTTTCGTGAGGAAGCGCGGCTGGCTCGAAAACCGGCGCACCAGCACCGTCCCGGGCCCGGTGCCGTCCGATCGCCAGAGTCCCGGACCTTCCGACCCATACACGCTGAAGTAAAGCTTGCCCGCGAAGGCGGTCAGGTCCTGGAGACGGATGCCGTATCCCAGGGGATCGTCGATGTCCGACACCTGCCGGGTCCCGGGCGCCGTGCCATCGCTCCGCCATAGCTGGCACCCTCGCGCGGGAGTGGTGGCGGCGAAGAAGAGGGCGCCTCCGATCATCTCGGACTCCGGACGCTCCGGCCATCCGGAGCAGGCATACGGGCCTTCGGAGCCGCTCACGGTGAGCGGGAACGTCCCGGACGGCGTGCCGTCGCTCCGCCACAACCCGTCCGAGAAGAACAGGGCCGCTCCGCTCAGTTCTCCGAGAGGCTGCAGCCGCCCGACGCAACAATGCAGAGGCATGGTCCCGCCCACCGTGCCATCGCTCGCCCAGAGGACAGGGCTGGGGCCGGGCTCACCCGCAGTAAAGATCGCGGTGCTGCCGATGGACAGGATCTCTCCTATGCCACCTTGCGGGCCCGGCAGCGCCACCGAGGAACGTATGTCGAGCAGGATCGATGCTGGTTGGGCGGCTCCGGGCGATGCGTACGTGGAGATCAGGACCGACGCAACAAGGATCGCGAGCCTGTGCATGGAGACCTCCCTCAGAAAGCCCTGGTGTCGGCCACGCTGGCGAGCCGGCCCCTTGGGTTGGTGTAGGTCCTGACCTGCCCTGTCTGCGTATCGGTCACCGTCAGGGTGTACTCGACGTTGGACAGGGCACCGTAGAAGACCCAGAATTTGCCGTTGGATGGACGGCCGTCGAGCACCTTGACGACGACCTCCACGTTGTCTGCGCCGAAGAACCAGAAATACCCGGTATCGCCGCCGCTCAGAGGGACCGCCCGGCCGGCGCCGGTCCCGCCCTGGAAGTCGCGCCAGCGGGCCTCGACGGCGAAGCGGCCGTCCTGCAGGCAGAGGCGCGTGGCGCTCGGCGTGCAGGAGGTCGCCGCGGCGGTCCGGTTCGCCTCCACCACCGGCTCCCATTCCATGGCTTCGGGGCCGTATGTCAGCTCCGAGCCGGTGGCCCCGCGCGGGCCGAAGGCGAACGTGTCGGCGACGCTGCCCAGCCGTCCCGGCGGATTGATGTACCGCCGCGCCGCGCCGGTCAGAGTGTCGGTGACCGTCAGGGTGTATTCGACATTCGAAAGGGCTCCATAGAAAACCCAGTGGTGGCCGTTGCGGCCCCGGCCGTCGAGCACCTTGAGGATCACTTCCACGTTGGCAGAGTCGAAGAACCAGAAATATCCGGTGTCGGCCGTGAGGGAGATGGCGTGCCCCCGGCCGGTCTGCCCATTGGGGTGTCGCCAGTCTGCTTCCACGCGGAACCGGCCGCCGCCGAGGCAGAGGACCACGTCCGAGGGCTGGCAACCGGAGCCCGCCAGCGGCAGCACCCACGGCTCACTGCCGTGGACCCCGTCGTCGGCGCGGAAGAAGAGCCGGGTTCCCGCCTCGGTCAGCTCTTCGGGGTGGGATGACAGGAGCCCCGGAGCGATGTCCTGCACCATGCGAGTGCCGTCCTCCGTACCGTCGCTCTCCCACAACTCGAAACCGTGCTCGCCGTCATCGGCCCCGAAGAACAACCGGCCGCCGGCCGCGGCGAGCTGGCGCGGCTGCGAGGAGGCGCTACCGGGCGCGATGTCGCGCACCAGGACAGTGCCCTCGGCCGTTCCGTCGGTGCGCCAGAGCTCGATCCCGTGCTCGCCGTCGGCGGCGGCGAAGAAGAGGTGAGGACCGACCGGAGTCAACCACGCCGGACTCCTCCCGTAGAAGTCGAAGGGAGGAGCTACCGGCTTGAGGAGCACCGTTCCCGCCGCCGTGCCGTCCGATCGCCAGAGGCCGCGGCCGGCCTGACTGTTGGCCATGAAATAGAGCGCCCCCTGGAATTCCGTCAGGTCTGTCGGGTCTTTGCCGTTCGGGTCAGAGGAAACAGGGAATACCGGTCCGGTGCCGGCCACGGTACCGTCCGTCTTCCAGAGCGCCTCTCCAAAGAGAGTGCGCGCAACGAAGAAGACGTTTCCCCCCACACGCACGATCTCAGGAAGCTGAGAGCCGTAAAAGGAGTCGGTGTCGGAGCCCGTCAGCTCGCGCGTGCCCCCGATCGTTCCATCGCTCACCCAGAGCTCTTCGTCGCCGCTGGTGTCGCCCCCGTTGGCGAGGAAATAGAGCCTTGGCCCGATGGCCCACAGGCCCCGAACGCCGTAGACATTCGGCGAGAAATCGAAGAGCTTGCGCGTGCCGGCGACACTGCCGTCGCTCTCCCAGAGCGAGGAGCGTTCCGCCTCGGAGTCGAAAGCTATGAACGCTGCTTTGCCCCGAAACTCTACGAGCTCCGCGGACGCGGACAGCTCGGGGGGCGAAACCGGGAAGGTCCCGGTGCCGGTGCCGTCCGTACGCCAGAGCTGGTGGTTAGAGCTAAAAGGGAGGCCTTTGAAGAAGAAAGCAAGCCCGCCGGCGACGACGGGAGGTCCGGGGATAGCCCCCGACCCCGAGCAGGGCGCCGAGGCCGGCCGCAGCGGAACCGTGGTTGCCGCGGTGCCGCCGCTGCGCCAGACGCTGAAGTCCACGCCGTCGCAGGCCAGGAACAGCGCGTCATCCCCGAAGCCTACGAAACCGTGGGGCGACGAGCCCGGCCCGCTGTTGCCGATCAGGGTCACCAGTCCGCTCCCTTCCGGCGTTCCGTCGCTCGTCCAGAGCTGGCCGTCGTTCGACCTGTCGGCCATGAAAAAGATCCTTCCGCCGAGGACCACCGGTCGAAAGCCAGGGCCGAAAGGAGGCCCATCGAAAGGCTCGACGCCGAGCGCGACGAGGCGGACGGTCCCCTGCGTCGTCCCGTCCGTGACCCACAGCGAGAACCCCGTGGCCGGGATGCCGGCGATGAAAAAGAGCTTCCCGAGGGCCGGGGCGAAGTACGAAGGGCCGGAGCTGCAAGCGCCAGGGCAGAGATCGCGCGCCAGACGGGTCCCCGCGCCGGTGCCGTCGGTGCTCCACAGCTCGAGACCGCGCGCGGTATCAGAGCCTGGAAAGACGACTCTCGTCCCCACCGTTGCAAAACGGACCTGGAGGTCAATCCTCGGGCAGCCTCCAGGGCAGTCCATGAGCGGCGCCGTGGTCGCCGGGGTGCCGCCGCTCGTCCAGACCTGATTGCCGTGGAGCCCATCCGTGGCCACGAACACCAGCCGGTTGCCTGCCTTGGCGAGCTGCTCCGCGTCGAATTCGTCCCAGAAAGGCCTCGCATAGCCAAAGTCCGTGACCCGCCGCGTCCCGGCCTCGGTGCCGTCGCTACGCCACAGGTCGACGTTCCCGGTGGCATCGTCGGCGACGAAGTACAGGACGCCGTCGAGAGCCTTCAGGAAGCGGGTCATCCAGAACGGCTCTTGCGGAGCGAACCGGGTGACTGGCCGCGTGCCGGCCGGCGTGCCGTCGCTGGTCCATATCTCCTCGTCTCCTCCTGTTTGCCCCCGCGCTATGAAGAAGACCCGGGAACCGATGGCGGTGACATACCTGGGACGGTCGTAGAGGCTCTGATTGTCGTCAAAGTGAAAGCTTCGGAGGCGCAGGGTCCCGGCGATGGTGCCGTCCGTCCGCCAGAGGCTGGCGCCCCCGTTCTCCTCGACCAGGAAGAAGACCTTGCCCCCGGCTCGCACAGGCTCCTCCAGGGGCGGATCGTAGACAGGCGCGTCCATGAGTTGCCGGGTTCCGGCGACCGTGCCATCCGTCCGCCAGAAGTCGCAGGTCGACTCGGGGCCCTGCGTTGTGAAGACGACCACGCCGCCGATCTCAGCCGACCACGGGAAACTGTTGAAGCAGGGGCCCCTGACAGGTCCGAGGCTGAAGGTGCCCTCCCTCGTCCCGTCGCTTCGCCACAGCTCCGAGCCCCCGTAGGTGTCCAAGGGCTCGGCGAAGAAGACCACGCTCCCTCGGGCGGCGCCCAGGAGCTCGGGATAGGACGAGCAACCCCCCTGGCAGAGATCGCTCACGAGCGACGTACCCACGGCCGTGCCGTCGCTCGACCAGAGCTCGGAGCCGGTGCTGTACTCGTGGCCGGCGAAGAAGAGCTTGTCACCGAAGGGCAGGAGAGGCTCCTGGACTCCAACACCCCCTGAATCCCCCGGCCGAGCCACGGTCTTGAGATCAGCCACGAGCGAAGCCGGCCCAGCAGCGTGGAGCGGAGCCACCCCGAGAAGCAACAACAAGACGTGAGGCCACAAGGAGCGTTGGACCATGGAGCCCTCCTGAAGTCCAAAACTTTATTTTAGCACTTATTTTTCCAGCTCGGCGAGCCTCCTCTCCAGGGCTTCGAGGCGGCTCTTGAGATCGGCGATCTCGCGGTCTTTCTCCTGCACGACCTGGCTCAGCCCCTGGAGCGCCAGTAGGGCCACGCCGGCCTGATCGCCGGGAGCGATGTGCTTGTCGTCCGCGCCCAGCCCGAAGGCCTGGTGGAAGTCTTCGGCCGTGGGGCCGAGGTGCCGCACCGCCGGGCCGTCGGCCTTGTAGCTCCAGAGGGAGACGGGCAGCGCGGTCACGCGGGCCAGGGCCGCCCGGGGATCGAGCGGCGCGAAGCCGGTCTTGAGGTCGCGGCTCGAGCCCTGCGTCAGCGTTCCCTGGATCACCATGTTGCCGGCGCTGTCGACGTTCACCGCGCGGAACCCGGCGCCGGCGAGCTCGATGCCGAACCCGGGCGCGTCGTTCAGCAGACGCCAGGTGTTGGCGCCGGTCGCGGTCAGGCGGACCTCGACGCTGCCGGACGCTTCGACGTCGAGCCTGGCGTCGGGCGAGGCGGTGCCGACGCCGACGTTGCCGCTGGCGGCGATGTCGACGCTGCTGCTGGGCGCTCCCGGCCGGACGCGGAACGGCAGCCTGGAGCCGCCGGTAAAGTCGCGGACGAAGAAGTTGGCCTCGTTGGCGCCGATGTCCCAAGTCTGGGCCGTGAAGCCGCTGGAGGCGTTCTGCTCCAGGCGCAGGGCCGGCGTGTTGCCTGTGCTGACGTGAACGTCGAGGAGCGGCGTCGAGGTGCGAAGGCCGATCCGGCCGTTGGTGGCGATGAAGAGAGAGTTGTTGGGAGCGCCGCCGCGGACCGTTATGGGAACCGTGGCGGCGGTGACGTCCTCCAGGGAGAACCGGTTCACTCCGCCGGACGTGGTGTCGTTCGCCGTGAGCCGCCAGTCGGTCGCGGCGAAACCGGCGCTGGTGCTGTTGTCCTCGAACAGCAGGCGGGTGTTGTTGTTCTTCAGCTTGACGATGTCAAAACCGAAGAGCTCGCTGGCGGTGCAGTCGGTGCTGCCGATGCAGGCGCGCCCATGGACGATCAGGTCGTCGGGGATTACCGTCTCCTCTGCAATAGAGCGGATTCCGGAGCCGGCTTGGACGGACCGCGGCGTGCTCTCCTGGCGTTCCCGGAGATCCGGCGGCACGATCGCGCCGTCGCGGATCGCGAACGTTCCGGACTCCACTAGGGGGCCAGCCGGCAGCTTGCCGGCAGTCCGCAGCCTCTCCACGATCGAGTCGTCGCCCTTCCTCCGCGCATCCGTCAGCGCCTTCCGGGTATCACGGTCGAGGATCGGCACCGCCCGCAGCTCCCAATCGTAGAAGCCGTCGGGGAGGGGTTTGCCCTGTTCGGTGAAGGGTTCGAAGAGCAGACGGCTCCTGGAGTCGAAGTCTCGCCGCAGAAGGAATCCTCCGGGTCCGGAGACGGTCAGCGTGTACCCCTCGTGCTCGGCCGCGGGCTGCCATTCGAGCCCGGCCGTACCGACGCTCACGGCGGCGACCCGGCCGCCGGTCTCCTCCGCGCGCAACGGCGCCAGGCCGCCGCACACCACCAACAGAAGGGACGTCCACAACAGGAATCGCACCTTTTTCATCGCTCACCTCCTTGGGATAACTGGCGTCGCCATTGTGATCGCGTTACCCGTCTTGCGCTACTCTTCTCTCCATGCCCGAAGACTATGGTGGCCAGAACATGACGGAGCCGCTGCGGCGGGTGCTGGTGAAGCGCCCGGACGAGGCGTTCGCGGTCGACGATCCGGCGCGCTGGCACTACGCCAGTCGCCCGGACCTGGAGGAGGCGCGGCGCGAGCACGACGCGCTGGTGGAGATCCTGACCGGAGCCGGCGCCGAGGTGGTCGATCATCCCGAGCCCCAGCCGGACCGGGCTGACGCGATCTTCGTCTTCGATCCGGCGATCGTCACCGACCGCGGCGCAATCATCCTGCGCATGGGCAAGGAGCTGCGGCGGGGAGAGGAAGAAGCCATGGCCCGGCGCCTCCAGCGAATCGGCGTGCCGGTCCTCGCCCGACTCGATGGCGAGGCGACCGCGGAGGGTGGAGACCTGCTCTGGCTTGATTCCCGGACTCTCGCGGTGGGCCAGGGCTTCCGCACCAACGCCGAGGGTCTCCGCCAGCTCCGGGAAGCGCTGTCCGGCCTCGGCGTCCAAGCGCTGCCGGTCGAGCTGCCCTACTTCACCGGCCCCGAGGCCTGCCTCCACCTGCTGTCGCTGATCAGCCTGGTGGACCGCGACCTCGCCGTGGTCTATCCGCCCCTGCTGCCGGTGCCCTTCTGGAAGACCCTGCAGGACCGCGGATTCCGGCTGGTCGAAGTCCCCGAGGAGGAGTTTCCGACCATGGGCCCCAACGTCCTGGCTCTCGCTCCCGGCAGGTGCCTGATGCTGGAGGGCAACCCCATCACGCGCCAGCGCCTGGAACGGGCCGGCTGCGAGGTCCTCACCTACCGCGGCCGGGAGATCTCGCTCAAGGCCGAAGGCGGCCCCACCTGCCTGACGCGACCGATCTGGAGAGCGTAGAACCTGAGTAAGGACTCACGGGTCCAGCAACAGACCCAGGGCGACGTAGGTCTCGTCCACCTGGAAAAACTCGCCGAGCGGAACGCTGCCGTCGTGGACGCTGAGGCCGATCCGCCAGCGGCGGTCTCCGGAAGGGACCAGGAGACCGACCTGGAGCGTCGGGTCCACCTGCCAATCTCTCTCCTCCAGGGCCTGGAGGTCCAGCGCGGCGTACCATCCCAGGCGGCCGCGAAGGCCTCCGGCCGCCTCGTGCTCGAAGCCGAGCTGCAGCCGGCCGGGCTCCTGTTCGATCTCCCGTTTGGTCTTGAATCCCCGGCCGGCTTCCGCGTAGGCGCGCCAGCGCTCGTCGATCGACCAAGCGGCCCCCGCGGTCATCTCCTCCCGGGTGTACCCGATCCGCCGCCGGCCGGTCCGCTCGGCGTACTCGTCTCCGACGTGACTGGAGATGTGCTTCGTGCCGAGCTGCGCGCTGACGCCGTTTCCCAAGGCGCTGCTCAGGAGGAAGCCATAGGTGCCGTCCCACCCGACGTTGTCGAGCGAGTGCTCGATGTCGAACTGCCCGGTGAACCCCGCCTCGATGTCCATCTGCCATCCATGAACGCGCAGCAGGCCGAACCGCCCCCCGAGCTTCAAGCCGACGCGCCGGTCTCCGGAATCGGCGATCTGGGGATCGGGGAAGCCGAGGACCGACACGGCGAACTGCGGCCGGCGGGGATCGGCCACGTACGCCGGATAGAGGTTCGACGGCGGGAACATCTGGAAGGCGGGATCGGCGGCGGCGGCGCCGGCCAGCAGCAGGCCCGTCCAGAGCAGGACCGCCATAGGCTTAAAGCTCGGCATGCCGCCGGACTCTACCGCAGCGGAGCTACAATCACGCCCAGCCGGCTGCAGGAGGGAGGCGGAGATGCAGAGCGCTCGCGAGATGCTGGAATCGAAGGAGCTCAAGAATCTGGTGCGCAGGAAGTGGATCGTCTCGGTCGTGCTGACGGCCTGCCTTTTCGTGCTGTACTACGGCTTCATTCTGCTCATCGCGCTGGACAAGGCGTTCCTCGCCCGCAGGATCGGCGAGCACACGACCTTGGGCATCCCCATCGGCGCGGGGGTGATCGTCCTCTCCTGGGTGCTGACGGCGGCCTACGTGTTATGGGCCAATAACTCCTACGATTCGTCGGTGGACGACCTGAAGCGACAGGTCCGCAAATAAGGGAGGCTCGAGGTCATGGAAACCACGCTGGGCACTCCCACTCTATCGGCGATCTCTTTCTTTTTCCTGATCGTGGCCCTGACCCTGGCGATCACGTACTGGGCCGCCAAGAAGACGCGCTCGACGCGGGAGTTCTACGCCGCCGGCCGCAGCATCAGCGCCTTCCAGAACGGCCTCGCCCTCGCCGGCGACTACATGAGCGCCGCTTCGTTCCTCGGCATCGCGGGCCTCGTCTCACTCAAGGGCTATGACGGGATGATCTATGCCACGGGCTGGCTCGTCGGCTGGCCGGCGCTGATGTTCCTCATCGCCGAGCCGCTGCGCAACCTGGGCAAGTACACCTTCGCCGACGTGGTCGCCTTCCGCCTGCGGCAGACTCCGGTGCGCATCGCTTCCGCCATCGGCGGCATCCTCACCGTCCTGCTCTACACGATCGCTCAGATGGTGGGAGCGGGAAACCTGATCAAATTGATGTTCGGCATCTCCTATGAGCTCGCCGTGATCCTCGTCGGCGCGGTGATGCTGGCCTATGTGCTGTTCGGCGGAATGATCGCCACGACCTGGGTGCAGATCGTCAAGGCGGTCCTGCTCCTGGTGGGCGTCACGATCCTGACTCTTCTGGTGCTGGCGCAGTTCGGCTTCAGCCCAGGCAATCTCTATACCGCCGTGTCCACCGGTCTCGGCCAGGAGGCCCTGGAGCCCGGCGGCCTGGTGACCAACCCGCTGGACGCGGTCTCGCTGGGCCTCGCCCTGATGTTCGGCCTGCTCGGGCTGCCCCACATCCTGATGCGCTTCTATACCGTCCCGGACGCCAAGGCGGCCCGCAAGTCGGTGCTCTACGCCACCGGCTTCATCGGCTACTTCTACATCATCATTCCCGTTGTCGGCTTCGGCGCCTCGGTGCTCGTCGGGCGCGAGGTGATCAGCGCCATCGACAAGGGCGGCAACATGGCGGCGCCTCTCCTCGCGGAATCGCTGGGCGGCACTCTCTTCCTCGGCTTCATCGCCGCCGTGGCCTTCGCCACCATCCTGGCCGTGGTCGCCGGGCTCACCCTGGCCGGCGCTTCGGCCCTGTCGCACGACATCTATGTGAACGTGGTCAAGCACGGGCAGGCCGCCGAGTCCGAGCAGGTGAAGGTCGCGCGCATCTCGACGGTGGTCTTCGGCGTGCTGGCCGTTCTGCTGGGCATGCTCTTCAAGGATCAGAACGTGGCGTTCATGGTGGGCCTGGCCTTCGCGGTGGCCTGCAGCGCCAACTTTCCGTCCCTGCTGCTGTCCATCGTCTGGAAGCGGTTCACCACAGCCGGCGCCGTAGGGTCGATCCTCACCGGGGCGTTCCTGTCAGTTTTTCTGATCGTCATCAGCCCCACCGTCTGGGTCGACGTGCTCGGCAATGAGACGGCTCCGTTCCCGCTCAGAAATCCGGCGATCATTTCGATGACCGCCGCGTTCCTGGTCGGCTTCGCGGTGTCGCTGCTCCGGCGGGAGCCCGGCGCCGAGGCGAAGTTCGAGGACGAGAAGCTGCGGACCTATCTGGGGATCGGGGCGGAATAGAAAAAGTGAGCGAATTCCAGAGGTGGAGCGTGGCATAGGCACGCCAGGGTCTCCACCTCTCCCCGAGGCCGGCGATCTCCTCAAACGTGAGCTGATCCTCTTGCGGCAGCAACGCCCGCAGGGCCTTGACCACTCCCAGGTCGCTGGCCGGGAAGGCGTCGCGGTCGCCCAGAGAGCGCATCCGGACGTAGGAGGCGGTCCAGGGGCCGATGCCGGGGAGCGCCACCAGGGCGGCCTGGGTCTGCTCGGGAGATCCGCCGCGCAGGCGGTCCCAATGCAACCGGCCGGAGACCAGCGCCTCGGCCACGGCGTGGAGCGCTTTCGACTTGCCGCGCGTCAGGCCGGCCGCTCCAAGCTCCTCAGGTCCGGCCGCCGCCACCGCTTCGGGTCCCGGGAAGGAGAGGAAGCGCGCGCCGTCGAGCGCGGGAGCGGGCTCGCCGAGGAGCCGCGTCAGGCGCTCGATCAGCAGAGAGGCCACGGTGATGTTCACCTGCTGGCCGAGGATCGCCCGGGCGATCCCCTCGAAAGGATCCAGGAACTGCGGCAGGCGGATGCCCGGCCGGCGCGGAACGATCTGCCGCAGGAGCGAGTCGCCGGCCGCCATGGCCCGGAACGCCGCGAGGTCGACGTCGAGATCGAATAGCCGGGTGACCGCGCGCCGGACCGTCTCCTCTCCGAGGTCCGGGACCGACCGGACCTCCAGAGAGGCCCGGCCGCCGCGACCTTTCAGGACCCGCAGGGCGAGCACGGCCGGCCTCCCCTCGATGCGCACGCTCCGCCGGTACTCCGCCTCGCCGACCTCTTCCAGCGACGGCGCGGTCCGCGCGGCCAGGAAACCGAGGACCCAGGCGAGGTCGAAGTCCGGCGGCAGCGGAATCTTCATGCAGGTCAGACGGCGATCGGGAGCTTGGCCCGCCGGTTGATCTCCTCGTCGGCCGGGGAGAGGGGCAGGTTGCGGGGCAGAGGCGCCAGGTCGAAGCCGAAAACACGCCGGCGGAGCGGCAGGTAGTCTTCCATCCGGTCGAGGCGGACCCGGCGGGTCCCGCCGGACATGGGGTGCTCGCGCGAGACGGCGCTCAACCGCGACTGGACGGAGTAGCCGAAGACCGCCAAGAGCCCGCCGGCGGTGCGGAAGTCCCAGCGGGACGAAGCGAGCCGCAGGAGCTTCGCGGCCACGTCCCGACCGGCATAGAAGTCCCGGTAGCACCGGTACAGGAGGTCCGCCCACCGTCCCGGCTCCAGGAACGGATGGCGCCATGTGACGCAGGCGCCGTCGAAGCGGTCGAGGTTGGGCTCGGTGATCAGCCCCTGCTCCAGGAAATCCTCGTACTGTTCGGTCCCGGGAATCGGAGTCAGGATGTAGAAGGAGGCCACGTCGGGGCCGAGCTCGCGCAGGGTGTTCAAGTGCTCGAGCACGCTGTCTTCCGTGTCGCTCGGGAAGCCGAGGATGTTCGAGAAGTGGCTGGTGATCCCATGAGCGCGGCAGAGCTTGGCGATCTGGCCGTAGCGCTCCGGGTGGTTCTGGAGCTTGTGCGCATCGCGCAACGCCTCGCGGCTGAAGGACTCGACGCCGACGAACATCTGGAAACAGCCGGCGCGGCCGAGCAGCTCCACGAGGTCCTCCTGGCGGTAGATCTGGGCGTCGCACTGCACGAAGAACGGCAGGCGGATCCGCTCCTCGATCATCGCCTCCAGGAGCTGGCTCACCTCGGGCATCTTGTTGAAGTTGTCCGAGGTGAACATGACGAAGCGCACGCCGGCCGCGGCGGCCGCCTGGAGGCTCGCGATCGTGGTCTCCACCGGCTGGCTCCTCACCTGGCGGCCGGCGATCTTGATGACCGAGCAGAAATTGCAGGTGTAGGGGCAGCCGCGGGCGGGGTAGACGCCGAGCATGCGTACGGCGTAGCGCCGGAGGTCGCGCCGCGAGGGCGGAGCGAGCGGCGGTGGATCGATCCTCTGCTGCCACCGGCCATCCTGGCCGTACACCGGCTGGAGCTCCCCCGCGACCGCGTCGCGCAGGATCGCCGGCCAGACGATCTCGGCCTCGGAGAGCGAGAAGCTCACGCCACGCCCCTGAAGAGCCGACGTCTCGCAGGTCATGGCGTGAGGTCCGCCGATCACGCAGCAGCCGACGCCGCGCTCGCGGGCCAGCGCCGCGAGATCCAGGGCGCGGTGGAGCTGATGGCTCTGGACGCCCACCAGCGCCAGGAGCGTCCGGCGGCTCGGGTCCCGCTCCAGAAGCCTCAGATAGTCGAGATCGGTGTGGACGTACTCGTCGATCGCGACCACCTCGCAGGGAGTCCCCTCCACGTCGGGAGGGGTGAGGCTCGCCAGGTATCCGAGGGTGCTGTTGGGCATGAACCCCCAGCGGAAGCGCTCGACATAGCCATCCATCCCGTATTTGCTCGGCTTGAGCAGGACGACGCGGAGCGGTAGGCGGTCTGCCATGGGATACCTCCCGAAGCTGAAGCGAGGAGCTGCCCGGTCCTCTCCAGGATACTCCAGCCCGCGATCCGTTAGACTTCGCGGATGCTGCGCGCCGTCCCCACCCCTTCCGCGATGCCCTGGGACCGGCGGGCGCCCGAGCGCGAGGGTCCGCCGTCCGCCTGGGCTCTGCTCCCCGAAGACCTCGCCGCCGGGGGGTGCCCCGGCCGTCCCGAGCACGTATTCTCGCGCCTCCAGCGCGTCCGCACCTGGCAGCCGGACCGCCTGTTCCTCTCGCGGGAGATCCGCGCCTGGCTGGAGGCCAACACCGACCTCTCCCTGCCGGCGATCCTGGAGAGCCATCCGTCCGCGGACGGCGCCACCAAGCTGGTGCTCGGGCTTTCGGACGGCCACCGCGTCGAGGCCGTGCACATGCCGCGCCGGGAGGACGACTCGCGCGTCACCTTCTGCGTGTCGAGCCAGGTGGGCTGCGCCCTGGGGTGCACCTTCTGCGCCACGGGCGCCATGGGGATCGTGCGCAACCTGACGGCCGGCGAAATCGTGGGGCAGATCCTCGCCCTGATGCGCCATCTGGGGCCGTCGCGCGGCGAGTTCCTCTACATCGTCTTCATGGGGATGGGCGAGCCGCTGCACAACCTCGACCACGTCCACCGGGCGATCACCGTGCTCTGCCATCCGGAGGGGACCCTGCTCTCGCCGTGGCGGATCACGGTGAGCACCGCCGGGCTGGTCTCGGGCATCGAGAAGCTGGCGCGCATGGAGCCCCGGCCGCAGCTCGCGGTCTCGCTCAACGCCACCACGGACGCCACGCGCTCGGCCACCATGCCGGTCAACCGTGCCTGGAACCTCGCCCGGCTGCGCCAGGCGCTCGACCACTGGCAGCTCAAGCGCCACGAGCGCTTCATCTTCGAGTACGTGCTCCTCGCCGGAGTCAACGACACGGTCGAGGACGCCGACCGCCTCGCCGCGTGGCTGGGCGATCTGCGCCGCCGGCACAACGTCAACCTGATTCCGATGAACGAGCACGCCCACGCCCCCTTCCGCGAGCCCGCGGAAGAGCGCCTCCAGGCCTTCGCGCGACGCCTCCACGAGCACGGCTGCTTCATCACCGTGCGCCGCAGCCGGGGCCGCGACGTGCAAGGAGCGTGCGGCCAACTCGTGCGGCGGCGGGAAGCATCATCGGGAGACCTCTTCCGCCCCAGCGCCTAAATGACCATGGTAAGATGACCATGGTCGCGGAGGTCGTCCATGGAACGTCTCGTCTCAAAATCGAGCTTCAAAGCCAAGGCTCTCGAATATTTCCGGGAGGTGGAAAGCACGGGCAAGGAGCTGGTCATCACGGACCACGGTAAACCGGTCCTCAAGATCGTGCCCTACGCTCACGACCCTGAGGAAGCGCTCCGGGCTCTCCGCGGCTCCGTCCTTCGCTATATCGACCCGCTGGAACCGGTCGGACAGGAAGATTGGGAGTCGCTGCGTTGATCGTCCTGGATACCCACGCCTGGGTCTGGTGGGTCTCCAGCCCGGAGCAAATCTCAGAAGAGGCTCGGGAAGAGATCGACCGTGCCATTGAGCGCGAGGAGATCTATGTCTCCTCAATCAGTTGCTGGGAGGTGGCGCTCCTCGTCCGTAAAAGGAGGCTGGAGCTGGCGATGCCTGTAGAGGATTGGATCGCCAGATCCGAGGCACTCCCTTTTGTCCAGTTCGTTCCCCTCGACAACCGCATCGCCCTCCGCAGCAACCAGCTCCCAGGTGGTATCCATGAGGACCCGGCAGACCGCATCATCATTGCCACGGCGCTCACCTTGGGAGCTCCGCTGATTTCAAAGGACAGTAGGATTCGTGACTATCCTCACGTCGAGACCCTCTGGTAAAACTACCGCCAAGCGAGTAGCTGCGGGTCCCGCCAGTCCCACACGCGCTCCGGGCTTTTATCTACGCTGACGGGGCGCGCGTTCCAGCGGTTTGCCTCCTGCGACCAGGCGCCGGCCCCGTTCCAGAAGACCGACAACGCCACCAGGACAACCCCGGCGATCTTCTCCAGCCGGACGGGACCCGCCCGCCTCCACCCTTCGACTCCGAGGACCGCCAGCAACGCGATCCAGGGGAGGGCGTCGGTCATGAGCCGCGGCCCGTACGAGTAGCCTCCCCACCAGTGGCCGTAGCTGGAGATCACCAGCAGGTGGACGAGGGAGACGGCCGCCGCCAGGACCGCGAGCGAGCGATACGGAAGCTCTTTTCGATACCGGATCGCCAGATAGGCGATGAACAGGACCAGCGGCGAGAACAGGAGCATGCCGCGAGCGGGCGAGATCAGGTTGCCCGCGATCGCCTCGAAGAAATGCTCCGAGCCCAGGCGCCCCGGCTGAAAGTATGCCGGCAGCAGCTTCTGGTAGAGGCTCCAGGACCACGCCGTGAGGAGCCCCATCCAGAAGACGCAGGCGGCGAGGAACGCCGGCAGGCTCCGCCGGTGGCGGAACGCGAGCCAGAGGGCCACGGCGATCAGGGGGACGATGGCCGTCGGCCGGGTGAAATAGGACCAGGCCAGGAGGCTCCCCAGCCACCATCCCCGCGGTCTCCGCTGCCGCTGCTCGGCCGCGAGGAGCTCGTAGACGGCGAGCGCTCCGAGCACCACAAACCAGCCGTGGGACCAGTGGGCCCGCGTCACCGTGCTCCAGACCTGGGTGCCGAGCCCCAGCGACAGGGCGATCACGGCGCTCCAGCCGACCGGCAGCAGGAGCCGGGCCAGCAGGAACACGCACAGCCCGAAGACGGCGCCAAGAAAAGCCGCCACCCGCCTCTCCAGCGCGGCCTCGCCGTCGTCGTCATAGCCTCCGCCGGGAGCGACCGCCGTCGCGCCGGAGAGCCGGAGGAGCGCGACCAGCGGCAGGGAGAGCACTGAGCTGCCGGGCGGAAAGAGGTAGTACACATGCCCGCCGGTCCGCTCGACCTGGTACGGCAGCTCTCCATCCCCGAAATAGCGGTCGAGGGCGAAGCTTCCATGGACGAGGAGGCTCTCGCTCAGCAGGAGCGAATAGCGCGAGTCCCCGCGCTGGCGGACCGGCGACCTGTGGAAGAGGACCAGGAGGACGAGAAAGACGAGAGCGCCCGCGATCCCTGCCCGGCCACGGCGCGTCTGGGGATTGTGGATGGCGGCCATCCTCGGCCGGCACTGTAGCATGCCCGCGGACGCGCCTCGGATCTCCCCTCATCGCGTGAGGGGGGATTTACATTCACCCAGCGTCCCCGTATCCTTTCCCCTCATGACGTGAGGGAAGATCGATGCCGAAAACATCTCTCGAGCTTTTGCACGGGACCGTCGCGGTCCTGATCCTCAAGACCCTGACCTGGGGGCCGATGCACGGCTATGACATCTCGCGGTCGATCCGCCAGCGCAGCGACGGCGCCCTGGGCCTCGAAGACGCCGCGCTCTACCAGGCGCTCCACCGGTTGGAGCGCAAGGACTGGATCGAGGCGGAGTGGGGCCTGTCAGAGAACAACCGGCGGGCGAAGTTCTACCGGCTCACCGTAGAGGGAAAGCGCCAGCTCCAAGCCGAGCTGTCGAGCTGGCAGGCCTACGTCGAGGCCGTCTCCAAGGTGCTGGAGGTGGAGACGGCTTGAGGACTCCGCCCCGCATCCCGGGCCGGCGCCTCTTCCGGTTCCCCTGGCGCACGGCCGCCCAGGTGGCCACCGACGTGGACGAAGAGCTACAATTCCATCTCGACAAGGTCGCGCAGGAGCTGGCCGAGGAAGGGTGGCTTCCGGAAGCCGCGCGCGCCGAGGCGCTGCGCCGTTTCGGAGACCTCGAAGGAACGAGAAAGTACTGTCGCGAGCTCGACAGGAGCAAGGAGACCCGCATGAAGTGGACGCATACGCTCGAAGCGCTCGGGCAGGACATCCGTTTCGCCGTCCGGCAGCTCTGGAAGAGTCCCGGCTTCACCCTGGTCGTCGTGCTGACGCTCGCCCTGGCCATGGGGGCCACGACGTCGATCTTCAGCGTGGTCCACGGCATCCTGCTGCGGCCGCTCCCCTTCAACGAGCCGGACCGTCTCGTCCGCGTCTTCCCTCAAAGCAACGGCGAGGAGGGCACGTTCTCGTATCCGAACTTCCGGGACTGGCGCGCGCAGAGCCGTACGGTCACCCAGGCCGCGTCCGCCCATGCCGGGTCGATCAACCTGACCGGCGAAGGCGGCGAGCCGGAGCGGCTGATCGGCATGTGGGTGAACGCCGAATTCTTCTCGATCCTCGGCGTCCGGCCGCTGGCCGGCCGGTGGTTCGCCGCCGGGGAGGACCGGCCGGGCGGCCCGGCGGTCGTGGTGATCTCGGAGGAGCTGTGGGAGCGGCGGTACGGCCGCGATCCCGGCCTCGTCGGGCGGGCCATCAGCCTCGGCGGCAGGCCCTACACGGTGATCGGCGTGGTGGACCGGGAGGAGAAGTTCCCGGAGTACGCGGAGGTCTGGATCCCCCTCGGCTTCACGAACGAGAACCTCGAGGAGCGCGCCAGCGTCTATCTCGCCGCCCTCGCCCGCCTCGCGCCCGGAGCCACCCTGGAAGAGGCGCGGAGCGAGGCGAAGGTGATCGCGGACCGGCTGGCGCGGCAGTATCCGGGGGCGAACAAGGGCCTGGGAATCGGTCTGGAGCCGCTCCAGGACTCCCTGGTCGGCGAGGTCCGCACGGAGCTGCTGGTGCTGCTCGGAGCGGTGCTCTTCGTGCTCCTGATCGCCTGCGTCAACGTGGCCAACCTCCTGCTCGTCCGCTCCACCGCCCGCGAGGGCGAGGTGGCGGTCCGCTCCGCCCTGGGAGCCGGACCCGGGCGGATCGTCCGCCAGCTCCTGACGGAGAGCCTCATTCTGGCCCTCGCCGGAGGGGCCGCCGGCATCGGGCTGGCCGTCTGGGCGACGAAGGCGCTCGTGGCCGTGGCCCCTTCCCAGATCCCCCGCATCGAAGAGGTGGGCGTGGACGCTCCGGTGCTCCTCTTCGCCCTGGCGATCACCCTGGCGACCGGCCTGCTCTCCGGGCTGGCGCCGGCCGTCCAGGCGGCCCGGCCGAACCTGGTCGGAGCCCTCAAGGAGGGGGCGCGCGGCTCGCGCAGCCGGGCCGCCACCCGGGCGCGCAACGTCCTGGTGGTGGGAGAGATCGCCCTGGCCGTGATGCTCCTGGCCGGGGCCGGGCTCCTCCTCCGCAGCTTCGCCCGGCTGCAGAACGTCGATCTGGGATTTCAGACGGAGAACGTCCTCAAGTTCCACATCACCCTGCCCGAGACGCGGTACGACGAGGACGCCAAGCTCCGGGCCTTCGTGGACGGCCTGACCGAGCGGCTGGAAGCGCTGCCGGAGGTGGAAACGGCGGGCGCGGCCTACTATTCGCTCCCTCTCGTCGGCGGCGTCAACGTCTGGTCGTTCACCATCGACGGCCGTCCGCCGGTGCCGGAGGGACAGGAGGACGTCATGCGGGCGGGCGTGGCGACCCCGGGCTTCCTCCGCGCCCTCGGAATCTCCATCGCCAGGGGCCGGGCGTTCGACGAGCGCGACCGCGAAGGCTCCACGCAGGTGGCCGTCCTCAACGAGGCGGCGGCGAGCCGGTTCTTCCCCGGCGAGGACCCGCTCGGCAAGCGGCTCGTGCTGGGGACCAACGACGACGGCAGCCCGAACCAGTTCGAGATCGTGGGGATCTTCCGCGATATCAAGCAGAACACCCTGCAGGAGGAGATCGAGCCGCAGATGCTCCTGCCGTACGCCCAGGCTCCCCTCGCGTCCCTGGCCGTGGTCGTGCGCACGCGGTCCGATCCGGCCGCCATGACCGCCGCGGCCGCGGCGCAGGTGCGGGAGATCGATCCCGACCTCCCCATCTACGCCGTGAGGACGATGGAGGAGGTGGTGGCCATGTCGGCCGCGCAGCCCAAGTTCTCCATGCTCCTCCTGGGCGGCTTCGCGGCGATCGCCCTCGTGCTGGCCGCCGTGGGCATCTATGGAGTGATCGCCTACGCCGTGCGCCAGAGGGCCCAGGAGATCGGCATCCGCATGGCCCTCGGCGCCACGCGGACCCGGGTGCTGCGGATGGTGGTGCGGCAGGGCCTGACGCTGGCGGTCCTCGGCGCCCTGCTCGGGTTGGTGGGAGCGCTCTTCGCCACCCGCGGCATGCGGAGCCTGCTCTACGAGGTGAGCGCCGCCGACCCGGCGATCTACGTCCTCGTGGCCCTGGTGCTCGTCCTGGTGGCCGCCGTGGCCTCCTACCTCCCCGCCCGCCGCGCCTCGCGGACCGAGCCGCAACTGGCGCTGCGCGGGGAGGCGTAAAGAGGCCGCCTCGTCGGCGCTACTCGTCGTCGTTGTTGCCGCCCGCGTTGAAGCGGAGCCCCACGTGGGCGCTCAACTGCTCGTCCACGTCGGTCAGGAACTCGCTGTGCGTCGCATACACAATGCCGAACGGAATCGAGACGCCGCCGAACTGCCGTGTGAACGTGAGACTGGCGATGCCCCGGTCGCGCCGCAGCGGGTCGTCGCTGATGTCCTCATACTCCGCGACCAGATCGAAAGAGATAGGCTCGCCGTCGCCCAGCGTGAAATCGCGGCTCCAGCCGGCGTAGATGACGAGCTTGTGGCTCTTCTCCAGAACAATGGGAGCGATGCCGTCGAGACCGGCGTCGATCGTGTCCTCGTCGATTTCGACGTACTCGCCGGAAAAGGAAAACCGATTCCCATTCTCAATGCCATCGGCGTTCCCCTTGACGAACGATTCGTACTCGCTGAGACAACTCCTTACCTTGTTGTTGTCTGGTTGGCTCACATCGAGAGCTCGATGGCAATCCTCTGACATGGCGGCATTGAAGTTGACGGCGCTCCACTCGTACGTGACCTTGACCGCAAGCTCCTCGGGCCCGACCAGAGATTCGCGAAGCTTTTTATCCGCAGTGAGATGGAACTGCGGCTGGTTGTCGAGGAGCTTGTGAAAACTGGCCAAGCCAAATTCGTTCATTGCGCGTGTGGCTGCATCCTCACGCTCAGCAATCTCACGGGCCTTTTCTTCAACCAGCAGACGCGCGCGCCTGGAGACATCCGGGGGGAGAGCGTCAAACCTTGTGTTTTCTGCGTTTTCTCCTGTAAAAATATTCTGGTTTTGCGCGATCAGGTTGGTTATTTCGGATGTCTGCAACGCTACCACCTTCGCCAGCGGCGTCACAGTGTCGACAGCGGCACGAGACAGGGCGTCGAAGCGCTTCGCGTACTGCGCGAAGCTGCGGCCGTGAGAACGGTTCGAGTGATTGTAGGTGAGGCGGATGGCATAGTCGGAGAGACCGCCTAGCTTTCCTTCGAGCTGCCCGGCCAGCTCGTCGCGGTCCTCCTCCGGCAACGCGTTACGCAACGATTCAGCGATCTCTGGCTCGGTGTTCACCACGGCCTCGAATTGCGCATTCTTTGAGCCCTTCTCGGCAAGCCCAGGGACCAGGAAGTTGAGATCGAACACCATCGTCCCCTCCTCCTCATCGGCGTCACTCTGCCCAAGCAGGCCGGAGAGCGCCAGGAGAGGGAGAAGGTTCTTCTTGTTGGTTGCGAGATTGGCGCCGCCGGTATCGAGGCCAGTGGGCTCCGTCATGAGCTCCTGCTTCTGCTCGGCCCTGGCGGGCTGGATGACCGCGTCCGGCGTCAGATAGCGATCGAAGCAACCAGCGATGGTATCGCTCGGCAGGCAACGCCCCTGCGCGAAGAGCGGCGCCGCCTGGGAGCTGACGAGTAAAGCGACTGCGAAAGCGAAATGGGCACGCATCGTTCCCTCCTCTTCCTCAGCTCTGCAGTGTGACCGCGCCGATAGCCACGGCCTTCACGTCTCCGGCTGCACCGGTGACAGGCTCTTCGTAATCGTCTCCGTGATGACTACCGCCGGGCTTCTCCACATGGGCCTTCACTGTCATGGTCGACGCTCCGGCGAACCGGAGGACCAGTCCGACGTTGTAGGTGTTGGGCGTACGCAGGCTCCTCGTCTGCCCCGCGCGCAACATCCCGTCGCTCCACTCCTCCGTCGTACCGTCGGACACCATGTAGAAACCGTCGACCGCTCCTTCACCGCCTTCGACCTGCACGTGAAGCTGTGAGCGATCAGGCACCCTGTTCCAGATTTTGATCCGTGACATCGCGTCCTCTCTTTCCCGTTTTCTCACTAGACGGACGGATTTGGGTTCTTTCCGGACGCCCGATACAGCAGGGTCAGGATCACCGCGCCTCCACATGCACTACCTGCTTGATGTCGAGGTGGGCCGATTCTGCGCCAGGCTCAGTGATAGAGATTCCTGCGCTGGGGCGGCGGCAGGCCCGGAGCGTCGAGGTTGCCATGGGTGCGAGCCCACCGCAGCCTCTCGCGCACGCTTCCCGGCCACAGCGTCTGCAGGCGCGTGCCGGACGGACCAGCCGACCGCTCTTCGAGGAGATCCTGCCCGAGATCGGCGAGCCAGTAGACGACCGCGCCTCGCCGCTCGAACCGGACGCCCACCTTCGCGGCGCCCGGACGCCGGATCTGGGCCTCGAGCTCGGCCGCCGCCGCGGCCGGCGACAGCTCCCCGCGCTCGACGATCGCATAGTCCGCAGGCGGCGCCTGGATGACCGCGGCCAGCTCATCCTGCCGGCCGGAGCCGGAGCCCAACTGAGACAGGAAGAACCAGCCGAAGGCGACGAGCGCGCCCAAGCCGGCGAGGACGTAGAAAACGGCCTTTCCGATCCTCATGGCGGCTCCAGGATATGCCAATGACGCTCGTTGCGTAGCCGCTGGCTGATTCTCCTCGCGCGAGAGGCCGCTCCTGGCGTAGGTGGTGCTCGCAAGATCCGCCTTGAAAATTGGGAGCGCTGCTCCCAGATTTCAAGGTAAACTGTTGGGGTGATCGAGCGCTCCACGCATCTTGATCGACTACGCGACCTTCTCTCCCAGTTCCCTGTCGTGGGATTGATCGGCGCGCGCCAGGTGGGCAAAACCACCCTGGCGATGGCCCTGGCAGACAGTTTCCAGGGGGAGGTGACCCGCTTCGACCTGGAGAACCCGCGCCATGTGAGCCGCCTTGAAGATCCCCTGTTCGCGCTGGAGAGCCTCAGCGGCCTGGTGGTCCTGGATGAGATCCAGCTCCGGCCGGAGCTGTTCCCGGTCCTCCGCGTGCTGGCGGATCGGCCAGGGCCACCGGCGCGCTTTCTGGTGCTGGGAAGCGCCTCGCCCGAGCTGCTGCGCCAGAGCTCCGAATCCCTGGCGGGCCGCATCGCCTACCATGAGCTCGGCGGCCTGAGCCTGGAGGAGGTCGGGGCGGAGCATCTCGAAGCGCTCTGGCTCCGCGGCGGTTTCCCGCTCTCCTACCTCGCTGGGTCAGAGCCAAGGAGCGACCGGTGGCGTCAGCAGTTCATCCGCACCTATCTGGAGCGCGATCTCTCTGAGCTCGGAATCCAGCTCGCCCCCACCACCATGCGGCGATTCTGGGCGATGCTCGCCCATTACCACGGGGAGATCTGGAACGGCTCGGAGCTGGCTCGCGCCTTTGGCGTCTCCCACAAAACCGTCAAGGGCTATCTCGACATCCTCTCCTCGACCTTCATGGCGAAGCGGCTGGAGCCCTGGCACGAGAATTTGGCCAAGCGCCAGGTGAAGGCTCCGAAGATCTACCTTGCCGACAGCGGCATCCTCCACACCCTGCTGGGACTCGTGACGCGGGAGGATCTGCTCGATCATCCGAAGGTGGGAGCCTCCTGGGAGGGTTTCGCCATCGGCGAAGTGGTGGCTCATCTCGAAGCCCGTCCCGAGGAGTGCTTCTTCTGGAAGCTGCACAGCGGCGCCGAGCTCGACCTGCTGATCCGCCGCGGCACTCTCCGGCGCGGCTTCGAGCTCAAGCTGACCAGCAGCCCGCGCGTCACCCCGTCCATGCGCTCGGCCCTGGAGAGCCTCGATCTCGAAGAGTTGACGGTCATCCATGCCGGCACCGAGTCCTACCCCTTGGCCCCTCGCATCCGCGCCGTGGCCCTGTCACGGCTGCAGGAGGACATATCGCCTCTCGGGTGAAATGGAGTTTCTCCGGGCCCCTGGGGAGACGGCCGGCCGCCGCGTCGCCGTCCCTCCTGGCCGGGACTCCGCCAGGGTGGCCCCCTGGTAGTACTATGGATTCATGATTTCCAGACGGATTCCGGCAGCCTGGTTGGGGCTCCTCCCGCTCCTCGGCTCTTGCGCCCCGGCCCCATCGCCGGCGCTCCTCCAGGAGTCTCCGCCGGCTGCCGTCAGCCATCCTCAAACCTCTGCGGCGGCTCCGTCGCGGGTGAGCTTCGAGACCCAGATCCGGCCAATCCTGGAATCCCGCTGCCAGCCGTGCCACTTCGAAGGCGGAAAGATGTACGCCCAACTCCCCTTCGACCGCGCCCAGACCATCCAGGATCTCGGGGAGAAGCTCTTCACGCGCATCCGGGAGGAGCGGGAGCAGACTCTTCTGCGTTCCTTCCTGGCTCAAGCACCGTAGGCGTAGGCTCTGCGTATGCCTATCACGGTCCAGTTCCGAAACGTACCTGACGATCTGCATCGAAGGCTGAAGGAGCGAGCAGCACTCGCAGGGATGTCCCTTTCCGAGTACCTTCTCCGTGAAATTGAGAGATCATTGGAGCGACCTACCGGAGAAGAGCTTCTGGAGCGACTGCGGAGCCGCCAAAGCGTAGAGCCTCGGGAATCGACTGTCGCAGCGGTGTCGGCAGAGCGCGAGCTCGAACGGAAGCACCGCGAGGGGTACGAAAGAAAGCCCGTGCAGTCCGGCGAATTTGATCTGGAGGAGCCCGCGCCACCTCAAAAGAGCCTACTTCGGCCACCCGGAACTTCGTCGTAGAGGAGCGTCCGGTCAGCTGCTGAAGGCCACGCCCGGATCGCAGCGCCGGCCTTTGCGGAGCTCCGCGACGACGTTCGTGTCAACCAGGTAGCTCAAAGCTCCACGTCCCGGCCGTGGTCCGGGTTGCGCTCGAAGTCGGCGTCCTCGCCGGCTGGCGGCATCGCGAGGAGAAGATCCTTGAACGACCTCTTCCCCTTCGCAGGGAGCAGGGCCTCACGCAGGATCTCCCGGTGCTCCGCTTCGGCCGAGCGGCCATGGCGGGCTGCCCGCAGCTTCAGCTCGCGGACGACTTCCTCTTCGAGGTTTCGGATGATGAGCTGGTTCGGGCTTCTCTTCATGCTATCAACGATAGCAAGCGTAGACACGTGTGCAACATCGCTTCCCCAATCTCCCTCTCATCGCCAGAGCCAGGTAAAAAATCCACGGCGGGAGCCGCCTGAGCCCGAATCAGGCTCCTGCGCAGCCCCGCCGTGGGCATGTGCCCCGGTTTTTCGGTACATCGGTTGTCAAAGAACGGCCTGCCCGCGCCGGACCGGGGTTACGGCTCACGGCCCGGCGCGGACAGCTACATCAGAGGCTTCGCGGCCCTGCCTTGGTGAGGGTTACTCGGTGGTGTCGGGCGGCTTGGCCGGGGTCTTCCCGCCCTTGCCTTCGGGCGGCGCCAGGGACTGCGTGCGGGGGCGGCCGCGGAAGGGCTGGAGGTCGAACTCCACCAGCTTCTCCGCCCGGTTCCCGTAGTGCTGCCTCACTCCCGCGCGCAGGAAGTTCGCCAGCTTGCGGCCTTCGGCGAGCAGCGTCTGCAGACGCTTGGTCACCTCCTGCTTGCTGGCCGTCAGCGTGGCCTGCTGGGCGGCAAGCTCCCGTACCTGGATGAGCATCGCGGCGAGCTGCGTGCGCTTTGCCTCCAGATGCGGAAGGTCCTGAGCATTGATCTCCATCGAGACCCCCAGGCGCTCCCAGCCGTTGAGGGTGATTCCGTACTTCGGATCTCTAGCCATACTCCTTCTCCTCTCCGGGCCTGTGGCCCTATACCGACACCGGAATGGCGCCGGATGCGGCATAGTGAAGCACAGCCCGAATTGACTGTCAAGCCCCTATTGTGCTTTCATGACGAACTGGATGGTGGATAGGATTTTCTCCATCGCAAAAAACGCTTTTTGAAACATTCCCTCAGGGGAATGGAGCATTCGTTGCGGGGAATGTCTCATTCACTCAGGGGAATGAAGTCTTCGTTATGGGGAATGAGTCGTCCGTTCAGGGGAATGGAGCATTCGCCTGGGGGAATGGCAGGACAGGGAAGGGGAATGAGTCATTCCCCTTCAGCGGGGCCGCATTCCCCAAGTTGCGCGTTGCTCCGCGCCCTTTTCGGCGCGTTTCGCTCGGGGGAACGCGGTAGTGGTGATAGGAGACGGCTCGCGGCGAGCAGGGAACGCCGGAGAAATTCCGGGGAATGTGACGTGTTCGATCCCGCCTGGAAGCAGACGGGGTCCGGTTCTTTGACAATCGAAGGACAATCGACGGCTCGCGGAGTCGACCGGCCGCTCCGCGGGCCGTTGTTTTCTCGGCTAGGACCGTCCGCAGATCCGCCGGTACTCGGCAACCGGCAATGAGGTGCTCCAGCCGGGGGATTGGCGATTCACACCCAAGATGGCGCAGGTTCTCTTGCGAACCTCGTCGGTGCGCCAGGCCCAAACGCTCACTCCGCGGTTCACTCCCAGAGCGACGCGGAGCGTGTCGGAGCTAAAGGCGGCTGTCCCGATTTCCCCCATGTAGTTGGTTTGCGCCCGCTCGACTCCGCCCGGCAGCTCCCAGACCCGGGCGACTCCGTCGGCGGCTGTGAGGAGGAACTTTCCGCCAGGGCTCCAGCGGACCACCTGGGCAGGCACAGGCAAGGTCGACTGTGTTGCGCCGGTCTCCAGGTCGGCGATCCTCGTCAAATCTCCTTCCGGGATCGCGGCCAGGAGGCGTCCGCCGTTCGTCAGGAGGAGGTCCATCGCGGAATAGAGCTTCAAGCGAGGCGAAACGCGAATCTCGCGGCCCCGGTCGACGTCGAAGATGCGGCCGCGCCCGCTTTCGCCGACCGCGGCGACGAAGCGGCCGCCGGAGACGAACCGGGCGTCCTCGGGCCCCTGCCAAAGCACTTTCGTGCCGCCGGCCGCGATCGCAACCACTCTCGTCCTATGGCTTCCGGCTTCCAGTCCGATCCACCCGCGCAACGGGCGGTGGGCAACCGCGCGGAGCCGGACCTGGGCCTCGATTCGTTCCCCAAGCCGGCGGCTCCCCACGTCGAAGACCTCGACGAGGCTGCCGTCGACCTCTTCGCCATAGTGCGGGGTGAAGACCGCGACCTTCGTGCCGTCCACGCTCAGGCCGCCTCCAGAGACCGGATCGCCCATCTTCTCCTCTTTGAACAAGGCCTTCCCGGTCTCCATGCTCCACACCTGGACCGCGGAGTATTCGAGGCCCTCCGGAGTTTCGTACCGGTCGACCGTGAGCAGTTCCTGTCCGGACGAGCTGAAGCCAGTCTCGATGGGACGGCCGGCGAGAACTATTCCCTTCGCCTTCTGGATCGGCTGGATCTCCCAGACTTCGATACGGCCGCTCGGCCGGTGCGCCAGCACCGCCATATGTCCCTCCGCGCTCCACCCGAGCAGGCTCCAATCCCGGGATACGGGGATCGCCGCGGCCATCCGTCCCGAGGGTGATTCGACGATCCACAGCTCCCCGGACCAGCGGATGGCCAGGTATCGGTCGTCGGGGCTGAAGGACAGCGCCGGCTGCGCGGCCGGCCCTCGGATGGCCGTCGTCTGTTCGCCCCGGCCGGTGGTCCAGATCCGGACTGTCGAGGGCTCGCCGGTGGCGAGATACTTTCCATCGGAGGTGAATTCCTCGTTCGTAGGAAAGCTGTGAGGCAGCCGGACCGGCGAGCCGGATTTCTGGAGCCGGCAGATTCTTACGCTGTTGTTGCCGAACACGGTGGAATCTTCCCCGTCCACGCGGCTGCTTACGACCATGCCGGCCTCGGCACCGAAGCGGATCTTCTGATTGCCCGCGAAGCACTCGCGCTCCATCGGGAGAGGAGCCATCTGCTGGCCGATGTCGTAGAGGGCCGCCGAGTCGAAGTCCTCGCTCCAGATGACGGCGAGATGACGCAGGTCCTTCGAGAACTGCATTTCCCTGATGGTCCCGTGCTCCTCCTGGACCGTCGCGAGCGCGCTGTCGCGCCCTCTCTCGAAGAGCTGCACGGCATCTCCGTTGCCGCATAGAAGGGCGATGTAGCGGCCCTCCCGGCTCACCGCCACGAGTCCCCGGCTCGTGCCTTTGCCGTCGCTACAGCGGTAGGTGCCGCGCTCAGCCGCCGTCGCCAGCTCCCACAGGTGTGCGACCCTCTCGCGGGTCCGGGTGACGGCGAAGGCGCCGTCGCGGCTTACGGCCAGATCTGACACCGTCCCGGCGTGCGGCAGCGGCTTGACGAGGCGTCCGCTGCGAAGGTCCCACATCTCCACGCGCCGGCTGCCGTCGCTCACGGTCAGGAGCCGGTCGCCCGCCATGGCGGAGGCGCGGATGGGGGCGGCGGCACGAAACGAGCTCACCCGCCGCGGCAGGGCTTCGATCGCTCCCGCCAGGACGGCGTGCGCTTCGAGGTCCAGGCCGAAGTCGCCGAGGATGTTCGAGACCTCGATCGCCTGCAGCACGTCCTCGGGAGGGGAGTAGACGCGGGCGCTGCGCCGAGCCTGGAGGTCGCTGGCCAGCCTCCGGGCCTGCGCGAGCCGCTGCTGCTGCCGTACGTTCTC
>DASVEF010000329.1:0-6587 GCA_036380715.1 Thermoanaerobaculia bacterium
GGTCCCATGGCTGAGAGCCCTCACCCCCCGACCCCCTCTCCCACCCGCACTCACACCCACCCGGGAGAGGGGGCGGCAGCTTCTTCGCTTCGCTCAGAAGGACGTTTTGGAGAGTTTTCCCCCTCTCCCGGGCGGCGGGAGGGCGGGGGGGAGAGGGGGCCAGGGGGTGAGGGTCCCTTCGACCTCCTGGTGGTCGGCGGCGGCCCGGCCGGGCTGGCGACCGCCATCGGCGCCCGGCTCGCCGGCCTGGAGGTGGCGGTCCTCGACCGCTTCCAGCCGGTGATCGACAAGGCCTGCGGCGAGGGGCTCATGCCCGACGCCGTGGCGCGCCTGCGCGAGATCGGCGTCGAGCTCGGTCCGGGCGAGAGCTTCCCGTTCCGCGGCATCCGCTACGTCGACGGCGACCTCGTGGCCGAGGGGGTCTTCCCGCAGGCGGGCGGGCTGGGGGTCCGGCGCCTCCGTCTCCACGAGGCCCTGGTCCGGCGCGCCGAGGAGGCTGGGGTTTCGCTTCTCTGGGGATTGACGGCGCGGGGACTGCCTGCCGGACCGCCTTACGCCGGCATCGAGACCGACCAGGGCCTGATCCGGGCGCGCTGGATCGCCGGCGCGGATGGCCTGCTCTCCCGCGTCCGCCGCTGGGCGGGATTGGAAGCCGAGCCGGCGAAGCTCCGGCGCTTCGGAGTCCGCCGCCACTACGCGATGCCCGCCTGGACCGACTTCGTCGAAGTCCACTGGGGACCGTCCTGCGAGGCATACGTCACCCCCCTGGGACCGGAGCAGATCGGCATCGCCATGCTCTGGAGCGGCGGCCCGAGCGACTTCGACGACCTGCTCGGCCGCTTCCCGGCGCTCCGCGACCGCGTCGCCGGCGCTCCCGTGGCCTCGCGCGACCGCGGCGCCGGCCCCCTCCTCCAGCGGGTGCGGGGGGTCCATCGAGGCAACCTGGCGCTGGTGGGAGACGCCGCCGGTTACCTCGACGCCATCACCGGCGAAGGCATGGCGGTCGCGTTCCACCAGGCGGCGGCGCTGGTCGAGGCCGTCCGTCGAGACGACCTGTCGGCCTACGCGGCCGCGCACCGCCGCATCGGACGGCTCCCGGACACCGTGACCTCCCTGGTACTCGCCCTGGAGCGGCGCTCCTGGCTGCGCCGCCGGGCCCTGCGCGCCCTGGCCGCCGAGCCGGCCCTGTTCTCCCGCCTCCTGGGCATCCACGGCCGCACCCTCCCGGCCCGCCGGCTGGGGCTGGACGGCGCTCTGCGCCTCGCCTGGCGCCTGGTCGCGGCCTGAGCGGACGTGGAATGACGGCCCGTGAATCCGAGTTTTCTTTCATGCGAGCTGTCCCGGCCCGCTAGAATCCCTATCTGATGAAGAAAAAGTCCTCACACCACGACTGGTCTTCGCACCGGGCCGCCGAGCGCCCGGTGGTGCGGTTCTCGCCGCATGGCCAGTACCGCCTGGGCCTGGCGTACGCGAACAGCTACCACGTCGCCATGTCGAGCCTGGCGTTCCAGCGCGTCTACGAGCTGGTCCACCTCCGGCCCGACTGGACCTGCGAGCGCTTCTTCCTCGACGGGATCGGCACGCCGGTCTCGGTCGAGCACAACCGGCCGCTGAACGAATTCGGCTGCGTCGCCTTCTCGGTCTCCTTCGAAGAGGACTACGTCCACCTCCTCCAGATGCTCGACCGCGCGCGCATCCCGCTGCGCCGCCGCGACCGCGGCCCCTGGGATCCCCTGATCGTCATGGGCGGCTCCTGCGCCTCGATCAACCCGCTGCCGATGTCGGAATTCGTCGACGTCTTCGCCCTCGGCGCGGCGGAGAACGTCCTGCCGGGCCTGCTCTCCGCCCTGGAAGAGGAGGACGGCCGGGACGCGGTCATCGAACGGCTGGCGGCGCAGGACGGCTTCTACGTCCCCGCCTTCCACAGCCCCGAGGAGGAGTCGGACGAGCCGCCCAAGCTCAACAAGCTGGAGCTGTCCGAGGAGCAGATGCGCCTGCCCGGCCACCTGCCCACGACCGCCATCGTCACCCCAAGCACCGAGTTCTCCGAGAAATTCCTGATCGAGATGTCGCGCGGCTGCCCCGAGAAGTGCCGCTACTGCTGGGCCACCTTCGGCATGGGCCGCTTCCGCTGGCACCCGACCGAATACATCCTGGCCTCGCTGGATCGGGCGCGCGCGGTGACGGACCAGCTCGGCTTCGTGGCCACCGCCGTGGGCGATCATCCGGACATCGAGAAGATCCTGCGCGAGGCCAACCTGCTCGGCTTCCGCACCGCGGTCTCGTCGATCCGCATCCCGGCGGTGACCGAGGGGGTGCTCGACGCCCTCCACGCCTCGGGCGACCGCTCGATCACCCTGGCCCCGGAGACCGGCACCGATTCGCTACGGGTCAAGATGGGCAAGCCGATCCCCAACGACTTCCTGCTGGAGAAGATCCGCCTGATCTTCCGCCACGGCTTCACCCAGCTCAAGCTCTACTTCATCGTCGGCCTGCCGGACGAGACCATGGAAGACGTCCACGGCATCCTGGAGCTGGCCGCGAAGGCAAAGGCGATCATGCTGGAGGAGCTGCCGAAGAAGGGCCTGATCGGCAACATCCACCTCGGCGTCAACGTCCTGGTGCCGAAGCCCTATACCCCCTGGCAGCGCCAGCCCATGGACGACGAGAGAAGCCTCAAGGAGAAGCTCGCCATCCTCAAGAAGGGGACCGCCCGCATGCCCAACGTCTCCATGGGCTCGGTGTCGGTGCGGCAGGCGGTCTGGCAGACCTACATCAGCAAGGCCGGCAGCGGTGCCGCGGAGGCCATCGAGGCCGTCGCGCGCGGCGAGCACCTCTCCTCGGTCCTCCACCGCTTCGAGCACAAGATCCGCCCCGAGGTCTTCGTCCCTATGCAGGGAGACCTCCGCTGGCACTTCATGCGCCAGGGGCTGTAGACCACCATCCAAGCCAAAGCGCCCACGGAACGCGTGACGCGTTCCGCCCAACCAGCCACCGGTCCCTCGGGTCTCCGTCAGGGGCTCCGCTGACCGAGCGGCCAGTTCCGAGGGCCAGCCGGTTCGCTCCCAGGGTCAGAGCAGGTGGGACCGGGGAGCTGCCGGCTCGCTCCCTGGGTCAGAGCAGGCGGTACCAAGGAACAACCGGTTTGTTCCCTGGGTCAGAGCAGGCCGGACCGAGGAACAACTGGTTCGCTCCGCGGAACCGGTCGCCCGCTCCGAGGAACAGCCGGCTCGCTCCTCCCTGTCAGAGCGCCCGTTTCAGGAGACAGCCGATTGTCTACAATGGGTCGGAGCCGTGGCCACGGGCCTCGGCCCTGATCGGGGATCTGGGAAAGGAGGAGATTGTCATGCTGGGAAACAAAGACGCAATCGCGACCGCGGCAGTGAAAGACATCGAAACGGCGAAGCGGTTCTATGAGGACAAGCTAGGTTTGAAGCCGGTTCACACAGAAGGCGAAGGCGTTATCACGTACAAGACCGGCGGCTCCTCGCTCCTGGTGTATGAGTCGCAATTCGCTGGGACGAACAAGGCCACAAGCGTCACCTGGGGCGTCGGCGACGATTTCGACGCCATTGTGGAGTCCCTCAGGTCGAGGGGGGTCTCCTTTGAGCACTACGATGGCCTGCCGGAGGTCACTCGCGAGGGCGACATTCATAGAGCCGGTGACCTCAAGCTCGCCTGGTTCAAGGATCCGGACGGCAACATCCACCATCTGAACAGTGCATAGCGCTCACCCCATCAGCCGGCGCCAGTCCTCCAGCGAACGGATGCGCAGGTAGTGGTTGTGCTTCAGCTCGTCGCCGATCGTGGAGGTCGGTGTCGGGCCGTAGTGGTGGCCCGGATAGAGCACCGTGTCGGGCGGCAGCTTGGCGAGCTTGCCGGTGAGGGTGTGATACATCGCGTCGGGGTCGCCTCCCGGCAGGTCCACACGGCCGCAGCCCTGGACGAAGAGGGTGTCGCCCGCGACGAGGCGGTTGCCGAGAAGGAAGCACTGGCTGCCGGGCGTGTGGCCGGGGGTGTGGAGGAACTGGATTTCGATCTCCCCCACGCGAGTTTGGTCGCCGTCGTCGACGCGCCGCAGGTCGCTCTCTTCGAGGCCCGTCACCTGCTTCAGACCGTCGGCCTCGTGCTTGTTGACATAGATCGGGACCGCGACCTGCTCGAGGAGCCGCGCCACGCCCTCGATATGAAGCCCGAAGAGATCTCCGCCGACGTGGTCCGGATGGTAGTGCGTGACCAGGGCCCCACGCACCGTGTAGCCGTCCGCCGCCGCCACGTCGAGCAGGCTGCCGACGTCCCACGCCGGGTCCACCACGAAAGCCTCGCGGGTGCTGCTGTCCCCGAGGAGGTACATGAAGTTGGCCATCTGGCCGGCGACCGGGTGCCGGGTCGCCACCTGCCGGCCAGCCAGGAGCTGCCGGAAATAGAGTCTGGATTCCAGGTCGTCACTCATGACTCCCTTATCGTACTGTATAGCTGCAGAACAGAAAGGGGGTACCGTCAATGCTCCAGCGAATCATGGACGGGCGCACCGACCTGGTCTTCGACTATCTGGCGGAAGGTCACGCCGCGGCCTCGGCGGATCCCCAGGGAACGCCTCTGATCGTCTGGTGTGCGTATCACGGCGACGTCAGCGCCATTCGATACCTGCTGACCCACGGCGAGTCGCTGGAATCGCTGGGAGAAAACTTCGATCTGAACGGCGCTGCCTTTCACGGACACTGGCAGCTCTGCCAGTTCCTCATCGAACAGGGCGCCGACGTGAATCATCCCCTTCCGGACACCGGCGAGACGCCCCTGCACGCGGCCTTGTGCAAAGCGAACCGTCCTGTCTACGATCACGTCGTCGAGATCCTGCTGGCGAGCGGGGCCGACCCGAACCGGGCGACCAGACCTTCCGTTGCGACCGGCGCGTTCATGCGGGATTGCAGGACGAAGGCCGAAACGCCGCTGCATCGCGCCGCCGCGTTCGGCACCGAGAGAAGCATCCAGCATCTCCTGGACGCCGGCGCAGCCCGAGAGGCGAAAGACATGAACGGCGACTCTCCTCTCACGTGGGCGAGCTGGCATCTGCGCCCGGCATCCATCCTGAGGAAGCTGTGTTACGGGGACTTCTCCATTCATCCGAACAACGCCTCCACGTACGATCATGGTGCCGGCTGGGGCCAGATCGATCCACATGCGCTCGGGAGGCCTCACGTTTAGCGTGGTCTAGAATGGGCGACGCGAGGAAGGAGGAGACCATGAGCCTGACCCTGACCTCTCCGGCGTTCCAGCATGAGGGGGAGATTCCTGCGCGATACACCTGCGAGGGGGAGGACGTTTCGCCCGAGCTGAGGTGGTCCGGAGCGCCCGGCGGGGCCGCCAGCCTGGCGCTGATCGTCGACGATCCGGACGCGCCCGACCCTCGCGCCCCCAGGATGACCTGGGTCCACTGGGTGCTCTACAACATCCCAACCTCCGCGACCGGCCTCGCCGAGGGGATTCCACCGCGGGACCTGCCGGCCGGCACGCTGGAGGGGCTGAACGACTGGAAGCGCACGGGCTGGGGCGGTCCCTGCCCACCCCAGGGGCGCCACCGCTACTTCTTCAAACTGTACGCGCTGGACACGGTCCTCGCGGACTTTCATCACCCCGTCAAGGCGAAGCTCGAGGCGGCCATGGACGGCCACATTCTGGCGAAGGCCGAGCTGATCGGCACCTACGAGAAGGGCAAGAAGGGCTTCCTCGGCTCGCTCTTCGGCGGCCGCTGAGGACGATTGAGGCACTCGGAGAGGAAGCGGCTCAAGCGGAGTTATGCGCCAGGAGAATGAGAGAAGCGCCTGCTTCGGCGCCCGTGCTTTGGAGCTTCTCCGCAAAGGGACCGGCAACCCAGAGGCCCTGTTCCGAGACGGGCAGGAGGAGGCGGTTCTCCATATCCTTGAGAGGCGCGGACGGCTGCTCGTCGTTCAGAAAACGGGCTGGGGAAAAAGCTTCATCTACTTCATCGCCACCAAGCTGCTGCGGGAGTCCGGACGGGGCCCGGCGCTGCTGGTTTCTCCCCTGCTTTCCCTGATGCGGAACCAGATCGCGGCGGCCGGGCGCATGGGGGTGCGGGCGGTCACGATCAATTCTTCCAACCTGGAAGAATGGGAAGAGATCGAGGGCTCACTGCGCCGCGATGAAGTGGACATCCTTCTGATTTCACCGGAGCGTCTGGCGAACGAACGGTTTCGTGAGGAGGTTCTCTCCGGGATCGCGGAGCGCCTCGGGTTGCTGGTCATCGATGAGGCTCATTGCATCTCCGACTGGGGGCACGATTTCCGTCCTCACTATCGCCTGATCGAGCGCATCGCCCGGACTCTTCCAGCGAATGTCCCCTTGCTGGCCACCACGGCGACGGCGAATGACCGTGTCATGAACGACCTGCAGGCGGTGCTCGGTCCTGGCCTTGAGATCCTGCGTGGAGACCTGGTCCGGCCATCGCTCCTGCTCCAGACGATTCGCCTGCCCCAGCAATCCGAGCGCTTGGCGTGGCTCGCCGCGCAGGTGCCCAGCCTGCCGGGAACGGGGATCATCTATACGCTGACCATCCGGGATGCCCACCA
>DASVEF010000330.1:0-8874 GCA_036380715.1 Thermoanaerobaculia bacterium
CGAATTGCCCAGATCAGTACGGTGGGATTGCGACGGGAGTCCTCCTCGCATATGACCAGTCGAGTCGGGCCGGGTCCGAATTGCCCAGATCAGTACGGTGGGATTGCGACTTCTGAAGTCGCCCGTGTCAAAGTCAGTTTCGTAGATGTAGTTGTCCGAATTGCCCAGATCAGTACGGTGGGATTGCGACTTTCTGATATCGCGCCCCCACGACTGCCAAAGATCATGGTCCGAATTGCCCAGATCAGTACGGTGGGATTGCGACTGTTTGAACCTCCCACAATGTTTGCAAGCGTATTCGTCGTCCGAATTGCCCAGATCAGTACGGTGGGATTGCGACTGCTGGCATTGGCAAATCGGACATTCGGCATCTCTGACCTCCAGTCCGAATTGCCCAGATCAGTACGGTGGGATTGCGACGTGATATAAGCTCCAGCGTTCGGGGTCCTCACCCACCCACTGTCCGAATTGCCCAGATCAGTACGGTGGGATTGCGACTTCTTCGTCCCAGGCCGGTACGGAACATGGATGGCATATGTCCGAATTGCCCAGATCAGTACGGTGGGATTGCGACCATCTCGACCGCCGCGAGGCGACCTTAAACTGTCCACTGAACCGGGGCAGGTCCAGCTGGAGATCCTCCCCACTGTAGAGACGCCCCGTGGGGCGTCTCCTGCGGCGGCGCCATTCATTTCCAGGAATCCGCGCGATGCCGCGGCACCTCCGGAGGAGGAGACGCCCCACGGGGCGTCTCTACAGTGGGGGATCGGCATATCGCTCCGGCCCCTCTCCCGGAGAGAGGCCGGCGGGAGCTGCATGGGCAGCGTCCAGAGTCGCAGGGTACGCGATCAGGATCTCGTTGCACGCGTTGAGCGTTACGCTGCACGCATCCACGATCTTCCCGGATGCGATCAGAGGCACGCTGGACGCGGCCAGCGTCTCGTTGAATGCGATCGGAACACCATTGCACGCGATGCGCGTCGCAGGGCACACGATTCAGGGCACGCTGCACGCGTCAACGATCTTCCCGGATGCGATCCGAGGCATGCTGGGCGCGGCCGGTGTCTCGTTGAATGCGATTGGAAGGCCGCGGCACGCGATGAGCGCCGCACGGCACGCGGCTCAGGGCACGCTGCACGCGTCAACGATCTTCCCGGGTGCAATCCGAGGCATGCTGGACGTGGCCGGCGTCTCGTTGAATGCGATCGGAAGGCCATTGCACGCGATGAGCGTCACATGACACACGATTCAGGGCACGCTGCACGCGTCAACGATCTTCCCGGATGCAATCCGAGACACGCCGGACGCGGCCGGCGTCTCGTTGAACGCGGTCTGAATGCCGCGGCACGCGTGCAATGGTGCGTTGCACGCGTACATTGCTGCAGTCCTCGCGTGCAATGACTCGTCGAACGCGTGCACCGCCTGTCTCATCGCGTACAGCGTCACACCTTTCCGGAACCTTCCTGGCCGCATTGCGCTGCAGCAGGGTCGCCGTCCAACATCTTGCCTCCGGACCGTGTCTTTCAAGATGAACAGGAGGTGCAGCATGGACTCTCAGGGCTTTACGATCCCCCGCATCCCTTACCTCCGCCTCCGCTGTACGCTGCGAGCGGAGCAGGAGGCGCTCCTCCCCTCGTTCAAGGGCTCGATGCTGCGCGGCGCCTTTGGCCACGCTCTGCGCCGGTCGGCCTGCGTCATGGGGCCGCGGCAGCCGTGCGAGAGCTGCGGTCTGCGCGCGGCCTGCCACTACACGCGGCTCTTCGAGACTTTCATCGAGAACGAGCCGCCGCCGTTTCTGAAAGGCCAGACCGCGGCGCCCCGTCCCTACGTCTTCGAGGCTGAAGACGAGCGCCGCCGCTTCGCTCCGGGCGACCGGCTGCAGTTCGACCTGCTCCTCTTCGGGTCGGCCGTGGCTCTCCAGGCGCTCGCGGCCGTGGCCATCGAGCGGATGGCCGAGCAGGGTCTCGGCGAGCGCAGGCGGCGGTTCGTGGCCGAAGAGATCGCCGCGCTCGACGCCTCCGGCGCCTTCCGCCCCCTCGGCGGGAAGCTCGCGCCGCCGCTCCTGCCGCCGCGCAACGGTCTGCCCGCGGACGCCGTCACGCTCCGCTTCGTCACCCCCGCGCGCTTCAAGGCGGGAGACCAGCTCCTGCGCGGCCTGCGTTTCCGCGACCTCGTCTTCCGCACCCTGGCCCGCGTTCTGGAGCTCGCCCATTTCTTCGCCGACCGGTCGGCCGTCGACTGGAGCTTCCAGCCCTTCCTGCGCCGGACCGAAGGCGTCCGCATCGCGGAGCAGAGCCTCGCCTGGCGGGACTTCAAGCGCTACAGCGCCCGCCAGCGCACCGAGATGACCCTCGGGGGCTTCGTCGGCTCCATGCGCCTGGAAGGCGATCTCGCCCCTTTCGCCCCGCTCCTCCGCACTGCCGAGATCGTCCATGTCGGCAAAGGCGCCACGTTCGGGCTGGGCCGGGTGGAGATCGAGGAATAGATCGCATTCCGCGTCCAACATTCTGTCCCCGGAATGTGTCTTTCAGGATGAGAGGAGGCGCAAAGCATGGAATATCAGGACTTCACGATCGATCTGCGGTCGACCGGGGACGGACGCTTCGAGGCCACCGTCGCCGACGCTCCCATCCGGGAGAATCCGCGGGTGTTCTTTTCCCCTCCCATCGAGAAGAAGGATCTCGAGTCCCTGCACGGCGCTTACGACCGTCCGGGACAGGAGCTGCAACAGGCGTCGCTGCCGGGGGTGTCGCCCCGCAAATTGGGAGGGCAGCTCTACTCCGCTCTCTTCTGCGACGAGCTGGCCGACCTCTTCCTGCGCTGCCGGGCCTCCCTGGCTCACCAGGACGGCGCCGGGCTCCGCCTTCGCCTCAGGTTCCAGATCAACGACTTGAAAAGCGCTGCCGGGTACCTCGCGTCCCTGCCCTGGGAGTGGCTGTACGATCCAAAATCCGGCACGTTTCTCTCCTCGGAGCTGCGCACGCCCGTGGTGCGCGACATCTCCGCCGCTCAACTCAGGCGCCCTCTCGACGTGGTCCCGCCGCTGCGCATCCTGGTCGTCGATGCGGCGCCCGAGACGATGAAAAAGCTCAATCTCAAGCTGGAGATCGACAGGATGAGCGAGGCGCTCGGGACTCTGGTGGACGCCGGCCAAGTGGAGCTGCTCCGGCTCGACAAAGCCCATCTGCGCGAGCTCCGCGATGCCTTGAAGGATGAAGAGATCCATGTTCTCCACTTCATGGGCCACGGAGGCTACGACCCGGAGTCCGGCTACGGAGCGGTCTTTTTTGTCAAGGATGGCGGAGAGATGGATGAAGTGGAAGGCGAGATCCTCGCCGATCATCTCAAGGATCTCCCGAGTCTGCGCCTCGTGGTGCTCAACGCGTGCAAGACAGCCCGCCACGCGGGCCGCGAAGGAGCGCCTCTCTACTACGGCGCGGCCTCGGCCATTCTGGAACGGACCGGCGTGCCGGCGGTGGTGGCCAATCAGTATTCGATCTCCGACGCCGCCGCCGTCGCCTTCAGCGAGGCTTTCTATGGCCGCATCGCCAAGGGAGACCCCGTCGACGAAGCCCTCACCGAGACGAGGCTGCGGTTCCGGGCGCGCAGCTCCGAGTGGGCCACGCCGGTTCTTTTCATGACTTCTCGGAACGGCAAGCTTTTCGCCATGGAGCAGGTCCCGCGCCAGCGCAACGTCCGCGAGGTGACCCGTTCCCGGCCCGAGGAAAGCCCGCTCGGCCTCGGCGTGCGGAGCTTCGACGGATATGGCGGCGACATGAAGGCGCGCAATCACGACCTCCTCGATCTCGTGCCGTACTTCAACGGCCGCGCCATCCAGGAGAAGCCGTGGTGGCAGGAGAAGGTCTTTCCCGAGCTGCGGGACTTCCTGCGCAAATACATTCACGAGCGCCGGCCGATCTTGCTCGACTTCGCCGCCCACTCCTCCATCGCCTTCGCGGCCGGCTGGGTGCTGGAGCCCAAGAGCGGCCTCGACGTGCGGGTCCGCCAGCGCATCGGCAATGAAGGGGAATTCGAGTGGCATCCGAAGGACGGCTCGGAGTCCGCGGGAGACCTCTGGCAGGAGCGGGAGGACATCGTGCTCGACGCCGGCGCGCCGGACGTGGCCCTGGCCCTCTCCGCGAGCCAGCCGGACGTGGCCGCTCACGTCAAGGAATTCGTCGAAACCACGGGCCTCAAGGTCGGGCGGATTGTGGACGCCGTCATCGCTCCCGAGCCCGGTCCGCGCTCGGTGCGCGGCGGAGCCCACGCCCTGCGCCTCGCGCAGGCCCTCCTCCCCCGAGTGCGGCAGAAGCATCCACACGAACGCGGAGGCCGCGTCCACCTCTTCTGCGCCGCGCCCAACGCCCTCGTCTTCTACCTGGGCCAGCTCGCCTCCTCGCTCGAGAAGGTCGTGCTCTACGAATTCCCCTTTCGAGCGGAAGGAGCCTTCGGCCGCTATCAGAAATCGATCGAGCTGCCGCCGCCGGGAGAGGCCCCGCAGCTCCCGCCAGGCTGGTGAAAGCGCCGCCTCGCCCAACCTCCCCCTCCTGCCTCTCTTCTCTCCTTCCCCCCTCTCCCGGTCGGGGGGAGTGCGATGGGAGAGGGGGGCCAGGGGAGTGAGGTCCCGGTCGAGGGGAGAAGCCGGGGTGAGGGCGCCGTCTGGCGCACAGGAGGGTTCTGTGGAAAGCTACCTCCGGCATGCCCCCGAACCAAGCCCGCCCCGAAGACGACACGATCCTGGCCGCCGTTCGAGCCCTTCAGAGCGGCGCCCATGGCGATGCCTTCGAGGTGATCTTCCGCCGTTTCTACCGGCCCCTCTTCCTCTTCTTCGCGAATCGGCCCGCGTTGCGCGACGAGGCGGACGACCTCGCCCAGGCCACGCTCTTCCGTGCCTACGAGAAGATCCACCAGTACCAGTCCGCAGCGAGCTTCGAGGCGTGGCTCCGGAAGATCGCGGAGAACATGTGGCGGAACGCCGTCCGCGAGCGGCTCGCGGCGAAGCGCGGAGCGTTCCTCGAATTCCAGGAGCTGCCGGCCGAAGACAGCCAGGACACCTCTCCGTCTTTCCTGAATGGCGCGCTGAGCGACACGGCGCTCAACCCCGAAGAGGCCGTGCTGGCCGCCGAGCGGAGGCGCATGCTGCGGGATGCGATCGAGTCGCTGCCTCCGGGGATGCGCCAATGCGCCGAGCTTCGCCTGTTCGCGGACCTCAAATACCGCGAGATCGCGGAGCTTACGGGGATCGGCCTCAACAGTGTACGCTCTCAGCTCTTCGAGGCGCGCAAACGCCTCAAGCCCGTTCTGGACGAGCACTTCCAGGGCGCCGACTTCTGAGGGTCCCGCGTGAGCGGCCAGGACGATTTCCGCACCTCACTGAAGGCCATCATGGCCGCCAAGCGTGAAGAGCTCGGCGAACCGCCTACTCCCGAGGAGCTGCTGGCCTACCGGGACGGCCGGCTGGACCTCGTGGAGCGGCAGCGGATGGAAGCGAGGATCGCCGTGCATCCCGACGCCGCCCGCGCCCTCGCGGACCTCGCGGCCTTTCCCAACGTCGAGCCGGCCCCGGGGACGCCGGAGCTGACCGACGAGGAGATCGGCGCCCGCTGGCAGTCGTTTCGCCGGCGGCTCCCGGAGCTGCCGAAGCCCGAGCCCGTGAAGGAGGAAGAGAGCCCGGCGCCGGCGACCGTCGTCCCCATCGGCGCACACCGGCGGCCGTTCGGCCTTCCTCTCGCCGCGGCGGCGACGGTCGCGCTGACAGCCGGCCTGGCCGGCGGTTTCCTGATCGGGAGAGCTTCCCACGACGTTTCTGAATCGTACGTCAACGTCCACATCGCCGAGCTCACGCCGGTCACAGAAGAAGGAGAACGCTCGGCTCCGGCCCCGGTGGAGATGCCGGAACGCTCCGAGGAGCTGATGCTCATTCTCGCCGCCGAGGAGGGAGAGGCTTTCCCCGATTACGAGGCGGAGATCGTCGACCCGAATGGCGTTCCGGTCTGGACTCGCATGGGCCTTCGCCCTACATCCCTGGGAAACTTCCACCTGTCCTTCCGCCGGGGCGCTCTGGAATCTGGGATGTATCGCATTCACCTCTACGGCCGCGATGGGGAGCGCAGGACGCGGGTAGCCACGTATGAGCTGCGGCTCCGCTAGGGGCCCTCACCCCCTGGCCCCCTCTCCCACCCGCACTCACACCCACCCGGGAGAGGGGGGAAGCAGATTCTTCGCTTCGCTCAGAAGGACCTCTTGGAAATTTCCCCCTCTCCCGGGCGGACGGGAGTGCGGGTGGGAGAGGGGGTTAGGGGGTGAGGGTCCGGGCGGCGGGAGTGCGGGTGGGAGAGGGGGCCAGGGGGTGAGGGTCCTCCTGCTCCTCGCCTCCATCGTCCTCGCCTGCGGCGACCCTCCTGCCCGCGACCCCGCCGAAACCCTCGTCCTCACTCCCGGCGCTACCTTCCCCCGGGCTCTTACCGGCGCGGGACCCCTTCGCTTCCGCTTCAAGGCCGAGGCGGATCGTTTCCTCCATCTGGACGTCGAACAGCGCGGCATCGACGTCGTGGTCCTGCTGCGGGACCCCTCGGGCCGTCTCCTCTTCGAGGTGGACAGCCCTACCGGAAAAAACACTACGGAGACCGTGCTCGCGGTCACTCCGGCCACCGGTGAGTATCTGCTCGTCGTAGAGCCCTTCGCTCCCGAAGCGAAAGGCGACGTCGTCCTGCAAGTGCGCGAGCTGCGGCCGGCGAGCCGGGAGGACAGGGTTCGCGCCTCGGCCGCCGCGGCGTTCGCGCGCGCCGAGCGCCGGTATATGGAGGGCGACTTCGAGCGGGCGGCCCCGGCCTACCGCGAGGCGTTTCCTCTCCTCGATGCCTGTGGCGAGCGAGAGCGGGCCGCCGAAGCGGAGTGGCACCTGGGCGAAGCGCTTCTCGAGACCGGCAAGCTGCGCCAGGCGGCCGCGGTTCTGGAGCGCGCCGCAACGCGGTTCCGCGGCCTGGGCGACGGCGTCTCCGAAGCCAGGGCCAGCAACGACCTCGGCACCGCCTGGAGGACTCTCGGCGAACCCGGGCGAGCGCTCTCCGCCCACCAGCGCGCTCTCCACCTCTACCGCGCCGCCAAGTCCACACAAGGCGAGGCCACGACGCTCCACAACCTCGGCCTGCTCTACAAGACCACCGGCGATCTCCAGGCGGCCATCGTCCACTACGAAGCAGCATTGGCCTTGTGGCGGCGGCTCCGAGAGACCTCGTCGGAGGCGGTGACCCTGCAGGGCCTGGGAAGCCTCTACTCTCTGATCGGACACGACGACGAAGCCCTGGACCTCCTCCGCAAGGCCCTGGCTCTGGTCTCGGGCGAAGAGGACGAACGCCAGCGGATCCCGGTCCTCATGGCTCTCGGATGGGCGCAGTACCTCGCCGGTCGTCCCGAAGTGGCCCTGGACCGCTTTCACGAAGCGCTCGCGCTCGCCGAGCGCTTCCGGGATCGCCGGACCCAGGCAGGTATCTGGGATCGCCAGGGAACTGTGTTGCGGGCGCTGGGCCGGTACAAAGAAGCCGCCGAATCCTACTCGCGAGCGCTCGAAAGGAGCCGCGCCGCGGGAAGCAGGCTCAGCGAAGGCCATACCCTCGCCAATCTCGGCTGGCTCGATCTCGAAACCGGCGCCGTCTCGCGCGCCCGGCAGCGCCTTCAACGCGCCATAGAGCTTCTGGCAACGAGCGGAGACCCCAACGGCGAGGTCTATGCCCGTCTCGGCCTGAGCCGCGCGGAAAGACGTCTGGGCTCCTTCGGTCCAGCCCGCGAGCACGCCGAAGCGGCCCTCCGGCTCGTCGAAGAGATGCGCACCGGACTGCGCGGACCGGCGAGCCGCGGCCACTTCCTCGCCACCCGCTTCGACGCTTACGAAGAGCTGGCGACTCTCTGGATGGATCTCGACCGCCGCGAGCCGTCGGCGGGGCACGCCCGTAAGGCGCTGGAAGTAGCGGAGCGGGCCCGGGCGCGCAATCTGTCAGAGGAGCTTGGAACAGCCTCCACGCCGCTGATCCCTCACCCCCTGGCCCCCTCTCCCGTCACCGGGAGAGGGGGAAAAGACAGAAGAGAACGTCCCGCTGTTCTCCCCTCTCCCGGTGAAAGGGAGGGGATGGGAGAGGGGCCGGGGGTGAGGGGCCACTCGCTGCGGGCCGAGATCCAGGCCCTGGACGAGCGCCGGCAATCTCTCGCGGCCCGCGATCCCAAGGATCCACGCCTCCAGAACCTCGACGCCGAGCTCCGCGCGCGCTGGCTGGAGCTCGACCGGCTGGACGCGGCCCCGCGGCCGGCGCTCACTCCTCTGACCACACGCGAAATCCAGACTCTGGCCGACGAGGAAACCCTTCTTGTCGTTTACCTCCTGGCGGAACCCGCGAGCTTCGCCTGGACGGTGGACCGGGAAAGCGTGGTGTCCCATGTCCTGCCGGGCAGAGAGCGGATCGAGCAGCTCGCCCGCCGGCTCGTCGCCGCGATGCCCCGCAGCCACGAAGTGGCCGCTCGGGGCAGCGCCGAACGGGCGGCGCAGGCGCTCTCGGCCGCGATCCTCGCTCCGCTCGGGAAACGCTTCGCGGGCCGGCGGCGTCTGGCGATTCTGGCCGACGGAGCCTTGCACCTCGTACCCTTCGCCGCGCTGCCGGAACAGACGGCCGAGCCTCTCCTCGTTCGTCATGAGATCGTGATGGTCCCCTCGGCCACCGTCCTCCTCGCGCAGCGAAAACGCCTGTCCGGACGGTCTCCGGCGCCGGGAACGGTGGCAGCCCTGGGGGATCCGGTGTTCTCCCGGACCGACATACGCCTCTCGGGTAGCGGAAGCGGCACTTCAGCGAACAGCCGGGAGGGGATCGACCCCGGCCCCCTTCC
>DASVEF010000331.1:0-2778 GCA_036380715.1 Thermoanaerobaculia bacterium
TTCGCGATGACCGAACGCCTGCTCGGAGTCCCGGCGGTCTGCCTGACCGAAGTGGTCGAGCGCGGGGGCCGCCTCTTCTACGAGCGCGACGGCCGGGAGGTGCCCATCCGCCGCATCTACAACCGGGTGATCTTCGACGAGCTGGAGAGGAAGGGCCTGTCCGGCGACCTCTTCCGCAAAGACCTCGACGTCACGTGGGTGGGGCACCCCAACTGGTACTTCCGGATCAGCAAGTACTCGCTGCCCTTCCTGAGCAGCCGCTACTCGCCGCCGGCCTGGTTCCTGAGCGACCTGAAGGAGCTGCCCGAGGACCTCGGCAACTACGTGCTCAAACCCCTGTACTCCTTTGCCGGCCTGGGCGTCGAAGTCGGCCCGAGCGCGGAGCGCCTGCGCTCCATCGGCCGGCCCGAGCACTTCATCCTCCAGCGCAAAGTCGAGTACGCGCCGGTCGTCGAGACCCCGGACCTCCCCGCCAAGGCGGAGATCCGCATGATGTTCGCCTGGACCGACCGCCTCCGCCTGATCAACAACCTCGTCCGCATGAGCAAGGGCGCTATGATGGGCGTCGACTTCAACAAGGACAAGACCTGGATCGGCGCCAGCCTGGCGTATCATCCGCGGGTGGACTGAGCCATGAGCAACGACCTGAGAGAGCTTAACGGCTTGGTGCGGGAAGCGCTGAATCGCACGAGCATGAGCGGGCGGAGGCTGGAAGAGGAGCTGGGGATCGGCCACGGCAACCTGCAGCACCTGCTGGAGGGCCAGCTCGAGCTGCGGGTCCGGCACCTGCTGGCCATCGCCCGCGTCCTGAAAGTGCCGCCGCACCAGTTCCTCGAGCTCGGCTGCCCGGACGCCGAGCAGACGGCCTCCCGCGACCTCTACGAGCTGCTCGGCCGCCGGCGCCACCCTCCGGCCGCCGCGGCTGCCGAGCCCGGCGTCTCCGAGGACCGTGTCCGCGCCATTTTTCGCGAAGAGATGTCCCGTCTCATGGGTGGAGCCGCCGCTCCGGCGGAAAAGCCCGGCGAGGAGCCGTAGGGCCGTCCAGGCGGCCGAGGCTGTCCGGCAATGACGAACCCGTGTCCGGCAATGACGAGATTCTGTCCGGCAATGACGAACCTGGATTCGGCGTCGAATTTCTGTGTCCGGCGATGACGAGACGCCGTCCGGCGATGACGAGGCAGTGTCCGCCAATGACGAGGCGGAGCGCGGCAACGGGAAGCTGTGTCCGGCATTTACGAGACGGTGTCCGGAAATGACGAGCTTGCGGGTTTGAGGCCTCCGAAGGAGAAGCGACGATGAGATTTTCCCTCTCTCAACGTGTCGCCCTCAAACGCGACCTTCCCGAGCACGGCCTGAAGAAGGGTGACGTCGCGGTGGTGGTGGATTACGTCCCGCATCCGGCGGAGGGCGAGGAGGGGTGTGTGTTGGAGGTGTTCAACGCCTTGGGCGAGTCCGTTGCCGTCCTCGCCCGTCCGGTGTCGGAAATCGAAGCTCTCCACGCGAACGAGATCCTATCCGTCCGTCCTCTGGCCAAGGCCGGATAGCGGCGGTCCAACTCGCGTCGTAATCAGCTCCCCTGCGCCCGCTTCCACTCCTCATAAAGCTCCGCCGCGTTGTTGGCAAACCCGCGGAAGCGGGGGCGCCAGCCGAGGACTTTTTCGGAGCGGGGAGCGGCGACTACCTGGTCCATGACCAGCGCGTCGGCCATCCCGCCGATCTTCTGGCGGGCCTCTTCGACCGGCTGGCGGCGGACGGCGTCGTCCAGGCCGGCGGCGAGGTTGGCGGCGCGGACGATGTCCTCGACCCGGTCGGCGCTGCCGTCCGCGGCGTGGAAGATCCGCTCCAGCGGCGACAGGCGGTCCATGGGCTCGCTCCAGGCGAGCTCCAGGAGGCGGATGTAGAGATCCGCGAGGTCGTCGACGTGCACGCCGGACCAGCGGTTCGTGCCGTCTCCCACAAGTGATGCTTCCTTGAAGAACCGCGAGAGGATGCCTTCTCCTCCTCCATAGACCATGCCGGGACGGACGACCGCGGTCCGCAACAGGTCCGTGGCCGCTTCGAGGGCGAGCCTCTCATGGCCGGTCCGCCAGGCGACGGCTGCCGCGGGACGGTCCAGCGGCGCGCTCTCGTCGGCCACCCGGTCGCCGGTCACGCCCAGCACCCAGACGCCCGAGGTGTAGACGAGGACCCGCGGACCCTTGTCGCGGGCGGCCTCGACCAGGCCATCGATCGCCTGGCGGTCACGGGGCACGTACTCGGGTCCGTACTCGGCCGCCGCGTGGACGATCCCCTCGCAAGTGGCCGCGGCCTCGTGATAGCTCCCCGGGTCCTTCAGGTCCCCAATCACCCACTCGGCCCCCTCGATCCGCAGCCGGTCCGCCTTCTCCCGCGAGCGGGCCAGCCCGACCGCCTGATGTCCGGCCCGCCGCAGCGCCCGCATCAGGTGCGATCCGATGTACCCCGTGGCTCCCGTGACGAATGCTCTCATCGCGCGCTCCTCTCCAGGAGCGCCGATTCTAGCGCCATCGGCCAGCGCCTTTTCCTTAACGAGTTTCGGAAGCCGGTAGGAGCTCAAGCCGGATAATTCTACTTTGTCAGATTGAGCCCCCGGAGGGGGCGGCAGCACGTAGCCCGGGGCGTCAGCCCCGGGTAGCCTGCCCCCCACCACCTCAGGAGCCCCGGATAGGGGCGGCACCCATCCTCCACCGGCGCGCCGATTTTTGGTGTCGCCCCGCCGTCGGGGCTCGGGGGAGGATTCGGGGGCTTCTACCCGGCCCT
>DASVEF010000332.1:0-51702 GCA_036380715.1 Thermoanaerobaculia bacterium
GCGCCGCTCGTCTTCGTCGGCCTGCTGGTCGCCGCCTGGATCGACGGCTTCCAGAAGGTGGGCTGGTTCACGTTGACCGTGCTCGGGCTCCTCACGCTGCTCACGTTTGCGATCGACATCATGGCCACGAGCATGGGCGCCAAGCGGGTGGGGGCGAGCGGCCTCGCCATGGTCGGCGCGGCGGTCGGCACGATCGTCGGGATCTTCTTTGGCATTCCGGGCCTGATCCTCGGGCCGTTCCTGGGCGCCGCGATCGGGGAGTACGCGGCGCGCAGGAACCGGGATCAAGCCATGAAGGTGGGGTTCGGCACCTGGGTCGGCCTCCTGGTCGGCACGGTAGGCCGGCTGGCGCTGATCTTCGCGATGGTTGGGATCTTCGCCCTCGCCTACTTCCTCTAGGCGGGTGTTTCAGAAGTCGTCGTACAGTCGCCGTTGCGGGCCCTCACCCCCGTCCCCTCTCCCGTCGCCGGGAGAGGGGCGCCCCCGCCCAACCCCTTCTCTCTTCTGTGTTTTCCCCCTCTCCCGGTGACGGGAGAGGGGGCCAGGGGGTGAGGGCTCAGCGGTGCGGCGCGCACTTTCGAGATTGCTCTAAGCGGCCCCCTCGTCCTGGACCAGCGGCTCGATGCAGGCGGGCCCGTCGTAGGCGGGGCTGTTGACCGTCCGGCTCACCGGCACAGTTTCCCAATCCTCACCGGGCGCCGGAGCCATCAGGGGCTTCAGGCGCTCGGCGTCTCCGACACCGGGATCCAGCCAGAGGTCGAAGTCCTTGGGATCGAGGATCACCGGCATGCGGTTGTGGAGCGGCTTCACCAAATCATTGGCGTCCGTGGTGAGGATGGTGAAGGTGTCCAGAGGCTCGCCTTCGGGCGGCTTCCAGCGCGCCCAGAGGCCGGCGAAGGCGAAGGGGCGGCGGTCCTTGCGGCGGATGTGGAAGGGCTGCTTGAGCTTCCCCTCCTTCTTCCATTCATAGAAGCCATCGGCGGGGATCAGGCATCGCGCCTTGCGGAAGCTCCAGCGGTAGGACGGCTTCTCGGCCACGCTCTCGGAGCGCGCGTTGATCATCCGGTTGCCGATCGAGAGGTCGTCGGCCCAGTAGGGGACCAGGCCCCAGCGGAGGAGATCCAGCGTGCGCGGCTCCCCCGGGGAGAGGACCCGCACCACGGCCGCCTCCTGGGTCGGGGCCAGGTTATAGCGGAGCGGCAGGGTCGGAATCTCTGTCAGGTCGAAGAGCAGGGCGACCTCGTCGCCCTTCGAGGTGAGTGTGTAGCGTCCGCACATGGTGCCTATCCTATATCCCACTCCCCGCCCACACAGGTCGCCGCGATCGCCTCCTCGCCGGCGCCGAAGACCAGCGCGTCGAGAAGGGTGTCGGGCTCCCAGCCGGCGAGGGTGCGGGCTTGGAGGTCGATGGCTGCGAAGTCGGCCCAGCGGCCGGGCTCGATGCGGCCGGCGTCCAGGCCGAGAGCGTCGGCGCCGCCGGCGGTCGCGGCTTTCAGGAGCGTGCGGGCGACCTGGCCCGCGGGGTCCCGCAGCACGCCTCGGCTCTCGGTGGCGAGCCTCTGGGCGTACTCCAGCCAGCGCATCTCCTCCAGCATCGAGATGCGCGCGTTCGAGTCGCTCCCCAGGCACACGGCTCCGCCGAGCTGATGGATGTGGGGGAGGGCGGCGATGCCGTCTCCCAGGTTCCCCTCGGTCAGTGGACAGAGGCAGACCGTGCCGCCGCCGGCCAGGAAGCGCTCCATGTCCTCGGCGTCGGTGTGGGTGCAGTGCACGGCGGTGATGTCCGTCGCCGTGCCGAGCGTCTCCAGGAGGAGCGTCATCGGCCGCTTACCGTAATAGGTGAGGGCGTCCTCGATCTCCCGCCGCTGCTCCTCGACGTGGATGTGGAAGACCAGGTCCCGCCGGCGCGCCTCGTCGTAGACCGCCCGCAGGTCGTCGAGGCCCGCGGCGCGGAGGCTGTGGACCGAGGCGGCCAGGGTCTGCCGCCGTGGATCGAGGACTGCGGCGAGGCGGTCCATCTGCTCCCAGTAGACCTCGGTCGAGGGGGTGCCGAAGCGGCGCTGGCCACCTTCGAGCGGCTGCCCGATGGCGCCGGTCCGGTAGTAGGCCTCGATCAAAGCGATGCGGATGCCGGCCTCGGCCGCGGCGCGGAGGACCAGCTCGTCGAAGGCGAAATCCTCGGCCTCGGGGCCGTGATGGAAGTAGTGGAACTCGCCGACGGCCGTGATCCCAGCCGCGCGCATCTCGCGGAAGGTCTGGACGCAGAGGCGCTGGAATTCCTCCGGGCCGAGGCGCTCCACCAGGCCGTACATGGCCTGGCGCCAGGTCCAGAAGCTGCCGGCGCCCGCGGGGAAGCTCTCGCCGCGCCCGCGCAGCCCGCGCTGGAAAGCGTGCGAGTGGGCGCTGACGAAGCCGGGGAGAAGCGCCCGGTCGCGCAGCCGCAGGGTGGCCGCGAGGCCGAGCCTCCCCACGGCGGTGATCCGGCCGTCTTCTCCGGCCTGGATCTGGACCTCCGGCTCGAAGGCCTCGCCGGTCCAGGTCCAGTCCGCTTCGATCACCGATCCGCTCAGGACGCCTCCTCGCAGAACCGGCGGATCGTCTGCTCGATCAGCCCGCGGGCCGTCGCCAACTCGGCCTTGGGCACGTGCTCGTTCGGCTTGTGCGCCACCTCGATCGTGCCCGGGCCGAAGATGGCGCAGTCCATGCCGAGGCGCTGCAGCCAGCCGGCGTCCGTGGCGAAGGAGACGGTCGCGCCTTCCCGCTGGCCGACGAGGCCGCAGAGGTGGCGGTGGATCGGCGCGCCTTCGTCGAGGAACATCGGCGGGCTGTCGGACAGGACCTCGATCTCCGGCTCCAGGGGCGCAGCGACCTCGGCCGCGGCCCGTCGCACCCGCTCGATCAACGGGGCGGAGCCCATCTCCGGCAGCGGGCGCACTCCCACTTCGATGGCGCAGCGGTCGGGCACCACGTTGATGGCCGAGCCGCCTTGTACGGTCCCGACATTGAGCGGCACGTAAGGCACCTCGGGGAAGAGGGCGCCGTGGAGCGCGGGCTCGGCCTCCAACTCGCGGCGCAGCCGGGCGAGCGCCTCGATCACCCGCCCGGCGGGCTCGATGGCGTTCACGCCCAGGTGCGGGTAGCCGCTGTGCGCGCTCTTGCCGTGCAGGGTGATCCGCATCTTGAAGTGCCCCTTGTGAGCGCGCGCGACGCGCAGCGACGTCGGCTCGCCGATGACCGCGTTGCGCGGCAGGGACCGGGCCTCCGGGTAGCTCTCCAGCAGGCGTTTCGCCCCCAGGGTGCCCACCTCCTCATCGTAGGTGAAGACCAGGGCCAGCGGAGCGCGCAGGCGCTCGGACCGGAGCCCGGCGGCGGCGGTATTTGCGGCATTGGCGGCCAGTGCGAGGAATCCCTTCATGTCGCAGGCGCCGCGGGCGACCCAGCGGTCCCCCTCGTCCGTCAGGGTGAACGGATCGCTGCGCCAGCCCGACTCCTCGGCCGGGACCACGTCCATGTGGCCGGAGAGCACCAGGCCGGCGCGGTCTTCGCGCGGGTCCGGGCCGATCCACGCGATCACGTTGGCCTTGGCGCCGTCGGCCGACGGGTTGCGGTCGATGCGGACGCCGGGCCGGTCCAGGTAGTCGCAGAGGAAGTCGGCGATCGGCAGGTTGCTGTTGCGGCTGGTCGAATCGAAGGCGACCAGCCGCGCCAGCAATTCGGCGTCAGACAGGGCAGGCATCGCTCAGCCGCGGCTGCGCTCCAGCAGGACCATCATCAGGATGGAGAGGAGGACGGCGGTCTCCGACGCCTCGTCGAGGGTCGCCTCCGCGCGCTGGATCTCGAACTTGCTCTCCAGGAACGAGCGGTGCTTGACCACGTGCACCATGGTCCGCCGCGTGGCGAGCTCCTCGACCCGGTACTTGGGATTCAGGAAGTAGCCGGTGAAGGCGCCGACGATCGGGATCTCGCCGATGAGCCCGTCGAGGAGCTTGACCCAGGGGTTCTCCTCCTCGAGACGGGCGATCGCGTGGTCGTCCGGCCCGAAGATCTCGTAGCTCGCCTTCCAGAGCGATTTCGCGCCCTGCCGCTTGACCGCGCCGACGACCCGGCCCGTGGTGTCGGTGAAGGTGTAGCGGGGAGAGAAATCGAGGATGCGGTCGGCGTTGATCTCATAGAGCTCCCGCTGTTGGCTGCTGTCGGCGAAGACGCGGATCTTCTCCTTGAGCTTCAGGAGCTTCTGCTTGACGTAGAGGAGCTCCTTCCCCTGGGCGTCGCGGACGTAGGCCTGAGGCGCCAGGGCGACGAGCTTGAAAGACAAGGCGAGCGGATATTGCATGGGACCCTCCCGTACAGAGAGCTGGATGATGAGACGGCGAACCGGGGAAAGATTATACCGGCGGAGCCAGTCTGGCGGGGTTCTTTTCGCGCCAGGCGCGTTCGAGATAGCTCCCCAGATCGTCGAGGAGCTGGGCCGGCTCGGGCCGTTTTCCGCCCTGGTGACAAGAGAGCAGGGCGAGCATGGTCTCGCGGTACATCTCCTCGGAGCGGAACAGCGGCAGCATCTGGTCGGCTTGGCGGCGCATGTCGGCGGCCCGGCCTCCATTGGCGTAGAGCACCGCGAGGTCCATGGACGCGAGCGCGGCCTCGTAAGCGAGCCCTTCGCGCGCCAGACCGTCGCGGGCGGCGAGCAGGGCCGTCTCCCGGTCTCCGGGAAGCTCGGCGATCTTCCCCTCGATCCAGCGCAGCCGGCCGAGGTCCCGGCGGTCCCCGGCCCGCTGGTACAGGCGGCGCGCCCCTTCGACGCAGGCGGCGGCCTGACCGGCGCGTCCGCTCTCCTTGAGGAACCAGATGTAGTTGTGCGTGGCGCAGACCATCAGCCGCGGCTCCCGCGGCGGATCGATCAGGTCCATGCCGGAGCGGATCAGCCGCAGGGCGGCCGGCACCTCTCCGGCGTTGCCGAGGATCGTCCCCTTCTTGATGTACGTCCGGCCGAGAAGGTGGCGGTCTCCGGTGCGGCGGTAGAGCGCGGCGACCCTGTTGAGGAGGTGGAGCGCCTCGTCGAACCGGCCGCCGTAGGCGAGCAGAGAGGCCTTGAGCGCCAACAGCTCCGCCTTCACCAGCGGGTCGCCGGTCCCCTCGTCCAGCAGGGTCTCGGCGATGCTCATGGCGCTCTCCGCCAGGCGGAGGTCGGCGTGGATCCTGCCGGTGTCGGCCAGATAGGCCCAGGCGGTCGCCCGCATGTCCTGGACCACGGTAGCGCCGTAGAGGTCGAGGTCGAGCTGCTCAGCCACCCGCACGGCCAGGTCCGTCGCGCGCCGCGCCCGCTCAACGTCTTCGATGCCGGCGTCGCGAGCGGTCCGCAGCAGGAGCTCGCAGAGGGCGAGGCTGGCGTAGCGCCGGGTGCTGTGGATCTGCATGAGACCCTGGACCGCCTCGTGCTCCAGCAGCTCCTCGTACAGCCGGCGGGCGGTCTCGCGCTCGACCTCCAGTTTGTCGAGACCTTCCAGCAGCCTGCGCTCCACGCGGTCGAAGGCGTCGTCGTAATTGAGGACGCGGTCCGCGCGGCGGGGGCTGCGGGCGACCCGGGACCTCTGGCTGCAGACCTCGCAGCCACGCAGGAGATGCCGCACGATCTCGCGCGATTCCTCGGGCGAGGCGGTGCCGCGGGTCAGCCGCTCGAAGGCCTCGGGAGAGGGATGTCTGGAGTCGGGCTCCATCAATCCGCTCTTTACGAAATGTAAATGCCAGAGTGTCTCATCAGTTGTTCAACATTATCTCACGAGTTCGTGCCCGCCGGACCGGATCGCGCAATCTTTCGATCCGCCGCGCCAGCGCCGCCTCGGCGCGGTCGTGCCTTCCGGCGCGCCTCCACGACCGGGCGGCGCGGCTCCAGGCTTCCTCCTCCTCGGCCCGCAGCGCTTCGCAGCACTGCTGCAACAGCTCCAGCGAGCAGAACTCCTGCCAGATGAGGCGCTGCTCGTCCTCGAAGACGAACCAGGGGACTTCCGGAAGATGGAGACGGAGGGCGTCCATCCGTACCTGGGCCAGGAGGCCGGCCTGTCTCCAGTCGCCGTCCTCCACCAGCTCGCGGACCCGGGGGAGCAGCCGCTGCCGCTCCTCGGGCTGGATCCCTTCCAGGCGGGCCACCTCCAGCCAGAGCTCCGCCCGGGCGTAGAGGTCGGCCGCCCGTTCCCGGTCGCCGAGGCTCTCCCAGAGCCGGGCCGCCCGGTCGAGCCGTCCCGCGGCCTCGTGCGCCTGGGCCCGGCAGCGGATGGAGGGACGGCGCTGGCCGGCGAGGCGGTAGGCGGCTGCCGCGCGCGACCATTCGCCCAGGGCTTCGTGCTGCCGGGCGACCGCCAGGGCGGCGCGGTCGGGGCGCCCGGCCTCGCGGAAGCTGCGCGCCGCCGCTTCGTAGGAACAGAGGTCGAGCCAGATCTCTCCGGCGCGTTCCCAGGCCCCTTCTTCTTCGGCGCTCCGCGCTGAGCTGGTGAGCGCCCGCCGCTCGTCGCCCGCCCGGCTCCAGCAGCGGGCCGCATCGGCGTGCCGGCCCTCGGCCTCCCAGCCGGCGGCTGCCGCGGCCCACTCCTTGCCGTTCTCCAGGAGCCGCAGCTCGCAGAGGCGCGCCTCGCGCTCCATCCCGGCCTCGCGGTAGAGCCGGAGCGCGTCCTGGAGCCGGCCCAGCCGTTCGAGGATCGGCGCCTGCCGGGACGCCGATCCCAGGCGCGTCCATCTCTCGAGGGCGGCGGACCAGTCCTCGACCCTCTCGTCGGCGAGGGCGAGGGCCTCGGTCTCCTTGTCGGCTTGGCCGGCGCGGCGGTAGCACTCGGCGGCCTGGCGGAAGCAGCCGCGCTGGAAGAAGTAATCCCCCTCCTTCTCCCACTCCCCGGGAGACGCGGTCGGGCGGAAGATGCGGGCGAGCGACTCGACCGAATCGCGCTCGATCCGGCCGCGGAACCGGCTGTCCGCCCAGAACGGATGGGGCTCGGGGCCCTCGTAGATCGCCAGGTGACGCCGGGCGCGGGTCGCTCCCACGTAGAGGTGCTGGAGGAGGCGCTTGAAGCGGGCCTCGCGCTCCAGGCGCGCGGTCTCCCGGGGGGACCGGACGTAGCGCTCGACCAGGTCGCGGTCGGGCTCCAGCAGCTTCCAGAGGACGACCGTCTCGAACTCCAGTCCCTTGGCCTCGCGGACGTGGAAGACGCGCGTGGTGTCGAGCCGGCGGCGGAGGCGCTCCGCCTCGTCGTCGTCGAGGGTCAGCACCGCGCAGCGAGGGCCGAAGCCACGGATCGCCGCGAGGACCTCCTCCTCGGCGGCCGGGACCTCGACCGGCGCCGGCCCTTCGATCGCCGCCTCCTCGGGCTCGTCCTCCTCCGTGCGCCCGAACACCTCCCGGCGCAGCAGGAGGAGGGCGTTGGCCAGCTCGACCAGCGGCCGCACGCTGCGCAGGTTGCGCCGCAGGCGGAGGACCGCGGGCGCGGCGCGGAGGTGGGCGGCCTTGCCGGCCAGCCGCCGGACCTCGGCCCAACGGAAGCCGCTGGGATTGACGATCTGCTGCGTGTCGCCCGTGAGCAGGAGCCCTTCCAGGCCCGGGCGCCGGGACAGCGAGAGGACGAAGGCCACCTCCAGCTCGGTCAGGTCCTGGACCTCGTCGCAGACCACCACGTCGTATCCCTTCCGCTTCCCTTTGCGGAGCTCGGCGAGCGCCCGGCGGCAGAGGTCGATGCGGTCGGAGCGCCCCTCCTCGGCGAGCCACGCCTGGTAGCGCTGGGCGATGCGGTAGATCTCGGGCCTCTCGTCCACGAAGAGCGGGGCGCGTTTCCGGCCCAGCTCGAAGTAGGTCTCCTCATCCAGCATCGGCTGGGCCGGCGAGAGGCAGGCTCCCTTGAGGATGCTGCGGATCTCCTCCCAGACCAGGGCGGGATCGAGCGAGCGCCCCGCCTTGCGGAACCACTCGCGAAACATCGGCTCGGTCATGGGACGGGCCTGGTGCTCCCGGAAGTCGCGCGGCACCAGCGACCGGTAGAGATCGCCGAAGGTGAAGAAGTCGGGCACGTTCCGCTCGGGGTCGGCCCCCTGCGCAGCCTTCAAATCGCGGTAGAGGCCCCGCGCGTGCTCGACCAGGGAAGCGCTGTAAGAGAGGTAGAGGGCCGTCGCCTCCTCCCCGGAGGCGACGGCGGCCAGCCGGTGGACGGCGATCGTGGTCTTGCCGCTGCCGGCGCTCCCGGCGAGCAGCACCGGGCCGGGAGAGCGGAGGATCTCGTACTGCTCGCGGGTGAGCTTGAGCTCCAGCTCCTCGCCTCCGGCGTCCAGCAGGCGCTGGAACTCCTCCTCCCGGGCCAGGACCGAGGGGGCGAGCCGGAACCAGCGGACGCCTCCGGCGATCTCTTCGCCGGCGCTCGCGGCGAAGTCTTCGGGAGGGAGGAGGAAGTGCAGGAGAGGCTCGGCGGCGTCGGCCGGATCGTCCGCGGGAAGCTCCGAAAAGAGGGCCTCGGGGTGGGGAGGGGGCTCGTGGATCTCGAGCTCCTCCAGGGCCTCCAGCTCCAGGAACTCCGCCTCCGGAGCCTGGTTGCGGCGGGCGACCCGGTCCACGTCGTCGTGCTCCACGAGGTCCCAGACCTGGAGGTGCGAGATCAGCCGGTCGGGGTGTTCGGCGTCGGCCGACCGCACCATGGTGAAGAGGAGGCGGTCGCCCAGGTCGGTGCGCGCCTCATAGACGGGGCGGCTGACCCCGCGCAGCCGCTTGACCCGGGTGCCGCCCCCCCAGTGTCCGTCGCGCAGGCGGCGGAGCGTCTTCCAGACGCGGGTGCGATCGCCGCGTCCGCTCTGGAGCAGCCGGCGGTAGAGCTCTGGGTGGAGGAGCACCGGAAACATAGACATCAATTTTAGCTGGACCAGGAGTTCTCTTCCAACCCGATTCTTTTCTCGAAGTGCGATCTTCGATTTACGGAGAGAAGACCCGGATTCTACGAGAACCGCGCGGGATCATGCCGGGTTCCTTTCGCGTACCACCATCCGTTCGTCCCCCAGACGCCGGGTCGCCCCGGTCGAGTCGAGGTGCTCCAGCAAGGGGATCGCCCACTTGCGGCTGAGCCCGAAGCGGTCCTTGAAGTCGGCGACCGAGAAGCGCTCCCAGGAGGTGGCGAGGAGGTCCCGGCGCAGACTGGTCACGGCGGAGGCGGCCAGCACCAGCCCGCTTGGCAGGCGGATGAGCTGGCCGCGGGCGATCAGGTGGCGGACGACCCCGTCCAGGATCTGCGGCTTGGCCCCGAGCGCCTGTTGCAGCTCGCTGGGGGCGGGAGGGGTGAGCCCGTCCCGCTCGAAGCGCTCCAGCACGGCGGCCGAGAGCTTCGACTCCTCACCGGTGAGCTGGGCGCTGCGCCCCGGCAGCGTCACCTGGTCCCCCTGGACCGACAGCACTTTCTGGGCTTCCAGCCAGCCGAGGTAGACCGGCGCCAGCTCCGCCGCCCGGCCGCGCAGGATGCGCCGCACCGCCTCGGCCTTGGGCATGGCCTCGGCGAGGCGGTCCTTCTGGAAGTACTCCTTGAGCACCCGGCGGGCGCGCTCGGTGACGCGCTGCACGGCGGACGGCGCGATCCAGCGGGCGGCCTGTCCCGCGGCGACCTCCAGGAGCTTCTGCTCGCGGGCGAGCGCGCGCAGCTCGGTTTCCACCCGCGCGGCGGGCACGCCCAGCCGGCGGGCCAGCTCGGAGGCGTCGACGCCGCGCTCGCCCGCCTCCTGGGCCCAGAAGGCGAGAGAGGACCGGAGGTCCCCCTGGAGCGCCCTGAGGGCCGCCGCCAGCGTCGTGCCGCGGTGCCGGCGCCAGCGCGGGTCGAGGATCTCGCCGCCTCCCAGAGTCGCGGGCGGCGAAGGGCGGCGGAGGATGGTGCGGTCGCCCCGCACGGCCGAGACCGGCCCTTCCAGCCGGATCTCCACCGGACCGGTCTCGCCGGGCGCCAGCCCCCCTTCGGCCAGCGGGCGCATCCGGCCGATCACCTCGCTGGCGTAGAGGTGGAGCCGGACCGGGATGAAGCCGCGGACCGGCGCGGGAGCGTCCGGCAGCAGGGTGATGCGGGCGAGCAGGCTGGTCGTGGGCTCGAACGCCTCGGGCGCGCCGAGCTGCATGCCGCGCTCCAGCTCCTCCAGCGCCACGCCGGTGAGCTGGAGCGAGGTGCGCTCGCCCGCGTCCGCCTGCTCGCGCGGCTGGCCGTGGACCTGGATGCTGCGCACCCGGACCCGGTCCCCCTTCGGCAGCAGCTCCAGGGTGTCGCCGGTCCGCACCGCGCCGCTCGCCAGCGTGCCGGTCACCACCACGCCGAGCCCCTTGAGATGGAAAGCGCGGTCGATCGGCAGCCGCGCCGGCCGGTCCGGATCGGCGGGCATGGCGTGGCGCTCGGCGAGGCTTAGCAGTGCGGCCTTGAGCTCGGGAACTCCCTGCCCCGTGACGCTGGAGACCGGCAGCACCGGAGCGCCCGCGAACGGCGTCTCCGCGAGCAGCTCCTCGACCTCGAGCTGCGCCAGCTCCAGGAGGTCGGACGGGACCAGGTCCACTTTTGTCAGCGCCACCAGCCCGGCCGGGATGCCGAGCAGCGAGCAGACGGCCAGGTGCTCGCGCGTCTGCGGCTTGACCCCCTCGTCGGCCGCCACCACCAGCAGCATGACGCGGATGCCGCCAAGGCCGGCCAGCGCGTTGTGGAGGAACCGCTCGTGCCCGGGGACGTCCACGAAGCCGAGCTGGAGGTCCCCCTCCACGAGGTGCGCGAAGCCGAGGTCGATGGTGATGCCGCGGGCCTTCTCCTCGGCCCAGCGGTCGCAGTCGATGCCGGTGAGCGCCTGGACCAGGCTGGTCTTGCCATGGTCGATGTGGCCGGCCGTGCCGGTGATGGCTCTGCGCATCAGCCCGCCGGTTTCGCGAGCACCTCGCGCGCGATCCGGTTGATCGTGGCGCCGTCGGCCGAGGAGCCAAAGCGGGCCAGCATCTCCTTCATCACCGGGCCGATCGCCGCCGGGCCGGACAGGCCGCGCGACGCGACCATCTCCTCGACGGCGGCGCGGATCTGCCCCTCGTCCACCTGCGCGGGCAGGTACCCGGCCAGGATCGCGGCCTCGGACTGCTCCTTGGCCGCCAGCTCTTCGCGCCCGCCCTGCTTGTACTGCGCGGTCGACTCCTCCCGCTGCTTGATCGCCTTGCGGACCAAAGCGACGAACCCCGCCTCGTCGACCTCGCTCCCCCGGCGGATGCGCTCGTTCTTGATCTCCGTCAGGAGCATCCGCAGAGTGCTCAGCTTCTCCTTGTCCCCCGCCTTCATGGCGGCCTTCACGTCGGCTTCGATGCGTTGCTGCGGTGTGGCGTCCATGGGCGGGGATTATAGAGGGCGATAGGGTGGCTGCCGAAGTGTAGTAAGTTTGGCGCCCATCAGAAGTGTGCTTCAAGGGAGGAAAAACATAGCAGGTGCCGGTACTGCACATCTTTCTTGACGAGTCGGGGAACTTCGATTTCACCCCCAAGGGTTCGCGGTACTTCGTGCTTACCGCGGTTTCCACCACTGGCTGTGGCCCCCTCTATGGCGATTACTACGACCTCAAGCACGGGTTGGCCGCCGAAGGTGTCGACATCGAAGCGTTTCACGCAACGGAAGACAAGCAGGCTATCCGGGACAAGATGTATGGCTTCCTGGAGGCTCATTGCGCTCATGAGTGCATTGCCATCGACAGCGTCATTGCACAGAAGAACAAGGCAAACCCCTCGATTCGCGAGGCCCCCGACTTCTACGCCCGGCTTTTGAAGGTGCTCCTTGAGTATGTGTTCGCACCCGCTTTTGCAGGTAGCTGACTACTGTTGCTGGGCTGTTGCCAAGAAGTGGAAAGACGGGGAGCTGAGGCCCTATGAGAAGATCAGGAAGGCGATAAAGACCGAATTCGACATCTTCCGCACGGGCACCACAGAGTATTACTAAAAACAGCGACCCACCTGCCTATCCACTCTGAGAGTGGAAGAGCCCCGGGGCTCTTGTCGGTAGGTGGGAACCTTTTCACCCCAAAGGATACGCAGCCGGCCTATGTTCTGTCAACTGGCGATCCTCCTTGAGTTGATATTGAGAACGTATTATCATGAGGTCATGGAGAGAGACACGCAGCAGCGGCGGGCGATCAAGTCGGTCATCGAGAGGGCCGGGCGGCCGATGAGCCCGAAAGAGGTGCTCGATCATGCCCAGCCGTTCTCGCCGGGGCTCGGGATCGCCACGGTCTACCGGACGCTCAAGAACGGCGTGGAAGGGGGATGGCTGACGCAGGTCGAGCTGCCCGGCGAGCCGCCGCGCTACGAGGCCACGGGCAAGCAGCACCACCACCATTTCCTCTGCCGGAGCTGCGACCGCGTCTACGAGATCGAGGGGTGCCCGGAGGGGCTGCGCAACCTGACGCCCCCCGGATTCTCCCTCGAAGCGCACGAGGTCGTGCTCTACGGCCGCTGCTCCGAGTGCGCGGGATGAGAGCTCTCTTCCTCCTCTTCGCCTTCGCCGCCTGCCGGGCCTCCGGTCCCGAGCCCGCGGATTCCGGCCGCCTCCAGGTCGCGGTGAGCGTGCCGCCGCAGGCCTACTTCGTGGAGAAGATCGGCGGCGACCGGGTGCGGGTCGAGGTCATGATCCCGCCGGGCTACTCCCACGTGGACTACCCGCTCACCCCGCGCAAGATGGCGGCCCTGACCCGCGCCGAGCTCTACGTCAAGGTCGGGCACCCGGCCTTCGATTACGAGAGGAAGTACGTCGACCCCGTGCTGGAGCGCTCGCCCGGCATCCGCGTGGTCGACATGTCGCGCGGCATGCGGCTGATCGACGGCGGGGAGGGCGCGGAGGGGCACGGCCATGGTCTGGATCACAGGGGCGGCGACCCCCACGTCTGGGTGGCGCCGGAGACGGTGGCGGTGGCCGCGCGCAACATCGCCTTCGCCCTGGAGGAGGCCGATCCCGCCCATGCGGCCGAGTACCGGGCCAATCTCCGGCGGTTCCTGGGCGAGATTGTGGCGCTGGACCGGCGGATCCGGGCCCGCCTGGGGGGCCGGGGAGGGAAGTTCATGGTCTATCACCCCGACTGGGCCTACTTCGCCCGCCAGTATGGGCTCGAGCAGATCGCCATCGAGGCCGAGGGGAAGGAGCCGAGCGCCCAGCGGCTGATCCGGCTCATCGACCGGGCGCGCCGCGAGGACGTCAAGGTCGTCTTCGTCCAGGGCGGGTTCCCCCGCAAGAGCGCCCAGGTGATCGCCGACGCGGTCGGCGGCCGGGTCGTCGCCGCCAATCCGCAGGAGCGGGACTGGGCGGGCAATCTCCTGCGCGTCGCGGAGGCGTTCGGGGAGGGGTTTTCCAATGGCTGAGCCGCCGCTGATCTCGGCGCGGGACGTCACCTTCGGCTACAACCGGGAGGTGGTGGTGGAGGACGTCAGCTTCGACATCTACCCGCGCGACTTCCTCGCCATCATCGGCCCCAACGGCGGCGGCAAGACCACCCTGGTCAAGATCCTGCTCGGCCTGCTGAAGCCGTGGTCCGGAGAGGTGGTCTACCACCTGCCGGACCGCAAGGGCCGCAAGGGCCACAGGGGGGCGCTGGGCTACGTGCCCCAGTTCTCGACCTTCGACAAGAGCTTCCCTCTCCGCGTCGCCGACGTGGTGCTGATGGGCAGGCTCGGCAGCCGCGGCCTGCTCCGGCCCTACACCCGCGCCGACCGGACGGAGGCCGGGAGCGCCCTGGACCGACTCGGGATCGCCGATCTGGCGGGCGCGCACATCAACGAGATCTCGGGCGGGCAGCTCCAGCGGACCCTGATCGCGCGCGCTCTCGTGTCCGAGCCGGAGGCGCTCTTCCTGGACGAGCCCACCGCCTCGATCGACGCCGAATCGCGCGGCTCGCTCCTCGGCATCCTGGAGGAGCTGAACCGGCGCATCCCGGTCGTGGTCATCACCCACGACGTCACCGCCATCGCGCCCATGGTCCAGCGCATCGCCTGCATCAACCGCCGGCTCTTCTACCACGGGCCGGAGCTCGACCAGCACGCGCTCGAAGAGGTCTACGGCTGCCCGGTGGAGCTGGTCGCCCACGGCGTGGCCCACCGCGTGCTCCACAGCCACTGAGCCTCACTGAAGATGCCCGGCCTCTTCGACGCCCTCTCCTACGAGTTCATGCGCAACGCCCTGCTGGCGGGCGTGGTGGCGGCCGTGCTCTGCGGCGTGGTCGGCACCTTCGTCGTGGTCAAGCGGCTGGCCTTCCTGAGCGACGGCATCAGCCACGCGGCGTTCGGCGGCATGGGGGTCTGCTTCTATCTCGGGATCGACCCGTTGTTCGGAGCGGTCGCGGTGGCGCTCGCCAGCGCCGTGGCTCTCGGGCTGCTCGATCCCGAGGTGGTCCGCTCCTACGACGCCATGATCGGCGTCCTCTGGGCGGTCGGCCTGGCGGTGGGGATCGTCTTCGTCTACAAGACCCCGGGCTACGCTCCGAACCTGATGACCTACCTGTTCGGCAACATCCTGCTGGTGTCGCGCCACGACATCGGCGTGCTGCTGGCCCTGGCGTCCTCGGTCCTGCTGATCCTGGCCCTCTTCTTCAAGGGAGTGGTGGCGGTGGCGTTCGACGAGGTGTTCGCCCGCGTGCAGGGGGCGCCGGTCCGCCTGCTCATGTCGCTGCTGCTGACCATGATCGCTCTGTCGGTCGTGATCCTGATCCAGGTGGTGGGGATCATCCTGGTCGTCGCCCTGCTGACCATCCCGCCGGTCATCAGCCTGATGCTTTTCAAGGACCTGCGGAACGTTCTGATCGGCTCGACGCTGGCGGGGGTCGCCATGACCCTCGGCGGGCTGGCGCTCTCCTACGCCTACGACCTCCCCTCGGGGCCGGCGATCATCCTCCTCGGCGCGGCTCTGCTGTCCGTGGTCTACGCCGGGCGCAAGCTGGCCGGCCGGCCCCGCTTCCTCCCGGCGCTGCGCCGGCCCCGATCCGGATAAAAAGAGGGAGGGCGCGAGGCGTGCGGCCCTCCCTTGCATGAGGACGGAGGTTGGGTCCTCCTGCCTGTGAGTGTCGCGCAGGGGGAAAACGTTTCGCGGGGAAATAAAAAGAGGGAGAGGCGACGGCGCGTACACCTCTCCCTTTGGAGGAGACCGAGGCGCCACCCGCCCGTGGGCGGCGCCACTGTCGTGAAGACCTCGCCGTCGCGGAGGGCCCGTCGAAGCCTTCATAGGGTGAGTGACTCGGAAGGGAAAAGCATTTCGCGGGTGGGGTAGGATCGGTCCGTGGCTGCCGTTCGCCGTCTCCTCGGCCTCGCCTCTCTCTGCCTGCTCCTCGCCGCCTGCCTGAACCACTTCGTCTACCATCCCCGCAAGGATCCGCCGGCCGTGACGAGCTGGAGCCAGGAGGTGGTGCGGGGGAAGTTGCTGCTCCGTCTGGAGTGGGCGAGCCCGGAGGGCGACGGGCCTTTCCCGGCGGTCCTGGTCCACCCCGAGGCCGGCCACACGGCGGGGGAGATGCGCGGCGTGGTGCGCGATCTGGCGCGGGCGGGGTATCTCGCTGTGGCCGTCGACTACCGGCGCGAGCAGGGGGGCCTCTACCGCGCCACCCTGTTCACCTGGCGCGATCCGGACGACCCGCGGGCGGCCTTCGACGTCCTGCGCAGCCATCCCAAAGCCGACCCGTCGCGGATCGGCGCGCTGGGGTTCTCCCAGGGCGGCGTCTACAGCCTGCTGATCGCGGCCTACACCGGCCAGGTCGCCGCCGTGGTGGCCTACTATCCGGTGACCGATTTCGAGCTGTGGCTCGACGATCCGGCCCGGCGCGGCGGCCGGCGGCTCGCCTTCCGCCTCATCCGCCGCCACTTCCGCAAGGAGCTGGGCGCGCGAGACGACCGGGAGCTGAGCGGGATGCTGGCCCGCGCCTCGGCCTTCCGGCAGGTGGAGGCGATCCGGGCGCCGGTGCTGCTGATCCACGGCGAGCGGGACACCTCCGCCGGAGTCGGCGAGTCCGAGAGGCTGGAGCGGCGGCTGAAGGAGCTGGGCCGGGAGGTGGAGCTGCTCGTCATTCCCGGCGCCGGGCACGTGTTCAACTTCCGCGACCGGGACAAGGCCGAAACCGCCTGGACGGCGACCCGCGCCTGGCTCGACCGGTATCTGCGGCCTTCTTCCAAGGCACGCTGATTGCTGGAGGTGTTATGGGGCCCATCCAGAGGCCACAGGAGGTACCTTCATGAACCTGATATCCCAGAAAGAAATCCAGAGCCTGATCCAGAGGACCGGCGGACCTTGCGTCTCGCTGTTCACGCCGACGGTGCGCGTCGGAGACACCCAGCAGAACCCGATCCGTCTCAAGAACCTGATCCGCAAGGCCGAGGTGCGGCTGCAGGAGCTCGGAACGCGGGACGTCGAGGCGGTGGGGCTGCTGGAGTCCGCGCGGCGCCTCCTGGACGACCAGGATTTCTGGGAGCACCAGAGGGAAGGCCTGGCCGTGTTCGTGGCCAAGGGCTTCTTCGAGACCTTCCGCCTGCCGGTCGCCTTCCGCGAGCTGGCGGTGGTCGAGAACCGCTTCCACCTCAAGCCGCTCTTCCCGCTCCTCAACGGCGACGGTCACTTCTACATCCTGTGCCTGAGCAGGAAGCACATCCGGCTCCTGTCCTGCCGCCGCCACAGCGCTCAGGAGGTCGACCTCGGCGACATCCCGACGAGCTTCAACGAGGCCATGGGAGACCTGACCCGTCGCTACACGCAGTTCCAGGCCGCCACCAGCAGCAAGACGGTGTCGCGCTCGCCGATCTTCCACGGGCACGGCACCGGCGAGGACGACTTCAAGGCCGAGCTGGTGAAGTATTTCCAGATCGTCGACGACGGCCTCGCCCGCCTGGAGGTCGACATCGACCGCGACGCCCCCTTCGTGCTCGCCGGGGTCGAGTACCTGCTGCCGCGGTTCAAGGAGTTCACGACCCTCCCCCACGTCCTGGACGAAGGACTGACCGGCAACGCCGACGGTCTCAGTGCCCAGGAGCTGCACGACAAGGCCTGGGAGATCGTGGAGCCCTATTTCCTGGAGGACCAGCGGCGGGCCGCCGAGCGGTTCGGCGACCTCAAGGGGAAGGGGCGCGCCACCCACCAGATCGAGGAGATCCTGCCGGCGGCGCACGACGGCCGGATCGACACCCTGTTCACCGCGCGCGGCGTCCGCGTCTGGGGCAAGTACGACCCCGAGCGCCGCGAGGTCTCGTTCCAGGAGGAGCAGAACGCGCAGCGCAACGGCAGCGAGGACCTGCTCGACCGCGCGTTGATCCAGACGTTCCTCAACGGAGGCAAGGTGTTCGCCGTGGAGCAGAAGGACGTGCCCGAGGGGCACGCCGCGGCGGCGATTTTCCGGTATTGAGGCGGGCAGTAGAGTCAAGGACAACAAGGACAACAAGGACGCGGGATGAAGGACACGTTCCTCGTCCTTGAAGTCCTTGCTGTCCTTTTCGTCCTTGGTTTCCCAGAGGAATTTACATCCCCGCCAGAATCTCGCCCACCCGCCGCCAGCGGCGGCGGACCTCCTGCCAGGCCTGTTTGACCTCGGCGCTCGGCTGGGTCTCGGCGATCAGATTCTCGACCCGTCCGCCGCGCATCGCGAGATTGTTGAAGCGCTCGCGGATGCGCGTGCGGTCCTCCGGATTGCGCTTGCGGAGCCGGCCGATGAATCCCTGCTTGAAGCTGTTGTCGAATTTCTCCGCCACCTCGATCAGCGCTTCGATGTCCTCTTCGAGCTGCTCGTCCCTGTCGGTGATCTCGCCTCCGGCGTCCTCTTTCTGATCGAGGAAGCTCTTGTAGACCTCCAGCAGGTGGTTGCTCTGCGCCTGAAGCTCGCCGGCCAGGCGCTGCATCTCCTGGATCGGCGCGGCCGGGGCCTCGGGCTCGGGGGCCGCGGGCTCCGAAGGGGCGGGCTCCGGCGTCTGCTCCGGGGCGGAGCTCTGGGCCAGGGGCTCGTCTTCCACGGGAACCGCGACCTGAGGCGACGGCGCGGATATCCGTGGCGTCTCCTTACGGGTTGGCTCCGGCCGCCGCTCCGGAAGCTCCGGGGCCGGAGTCGCGGCGGGCTGCGGTCCCGGCGGGGCTGCTGCCGCGGCCGTCTTCACCTCGGTCTTTACCTCGCCCGTGGATGGGGTGAGGGCCTGGGTGATTTTGTTCTGCGGCTGCTGCGGCTCCTGGGGCTGCTGGCCGCGCCCGCGCCAGACCAGGAATCCTCCCACCGCGAGCGTGAGGATCACCAGGAAGGGCACTGCGAAGGCCACGGCGGCCTTCCAGGCGGGCGTCCCCTGGCGCGGCAGCTCCACCGGCCGGTACGAGCTGGGCGCCGGGCCTGGCAGGGTGGAGGCGGGCACGGGCGGCGGCCCGGCCGGCGCCGGAGCGGGGACGGGCGTGACCCGCGACCCCGGCGGAGTGACCCGCGTGGGCAGATCCTCGATCGATCCGGCCGGCGCCGCCGGCACGGGCCGGGAGGAGACCATCGTGTCCCCCTGGCGGAGCAGGGTCAGGCGCATCTCTTCGACGGTCTGGAAGCGCTCCGCCGGCTGCTTGGCCAGCGCCTTCAGCACGACCCGGTCGAGCCACCAGGGGATCTGCGGCACGTGCTCGCCCGGCGGGCGAGGCGGGTCTTCGATCTGCGCTTTCAGGAGGGCCCAGTCGTTGCCCCCCTGGAACGGCGGCCGGCCGGTCAGCATCTCGTAGAGGACGGCGCCGAGGGCGTAGATGTCGGCGCGGCCGTCCACCTCCTCGCCCTTGATCTGTTCGGGCGACATGTAGCGGAGCGTCCCCACCAGCAGGCCGGTGCGGGTCAGGTGGCCGCTCCCGATGACGCGGGCGATCCCGAAGTCCATCACCTTGAGCGTCTCCGCCTCGGTGAGCATCAGGTTGTCGGGCTTGATGTCGCGGTGGACGATGCCCGCCCGGTGCGCCTGCCCGATCCCGTCCAGGGCCGAGGCGAGGAGGTGGATCGCACGCTGCCAAGGGATGGCCCCCTTGCTCTCCAGCACCCTGGAGAGGGACTGCCCGCGCACGAATTCCATGGCGAGGAACAGATCCTCGCCTTCGTAGAAGAAGCTGTAGATGGTAGCGATGGCCGGATGGGCGACCCGGGCGAGCGTCTTCGCCTCGGCGCGGAAGCGCTCGGCGATCTCCGGCTCGCGCGACAGCTCGGGCCGGATCGCCTTGATCGCCACGTCGCGCTCCAGCATCAGGTCCACGGCCCGATAGACCGCCCCCATGCCCCCCTCGCCGATCTTCTCGACGATCCGGTAGTTGCCGACGGTTCTGCCGATCATGGTCCAGGCACCTCGCTGCTCGCCATTCGGGTTGTGAACAGATTCTACGGCAATTCCATGGTGAACACCGTCCCCTTCGGCACGTTGTCCTCCACCCGGATCGTCCCCTGGTGCTCGGTGACGATGCGGTGGACGATGGCGAGGCCCAGGCCGGTGCCCCGGCCCTTGGTGGAGTAGTAGGGGAGGAAGAGCTTTTCGCGCGAGCCGGGCGGCAGGCCCCGGCCCGTGTCCGCCACCCGGATCTCCAGGTGCCCGTTCTCCCGCCGGGCCGCCACCGTGACCCGGCCCGGCGGCTCGGTCGCCTCCACGGCGTTGTCCAGCAGGTTGATCAGCGCGCGCCGGATCTGCTCGCCGTCCAGCCAGGCCGAGGCGGCCGACGGGTCGACGTCAGCCTCGACCTCCACCCCGGGCTTGAGGTTGCGGTAGAGGTTCAGCGCGTCGCCGACCAGACGGGAGAGGTCCACGTGGTCCGGACGCGGCCGGGGCATGCGAGCGTAGCGCGAGAACTCGTCGACCATCCCCTCCAGGGTCACCACCTCGCGGACGATGATGTCGACTCCGTCCTCGATCGCCTGGCCCAGGCCGGGGTCCCCCTGCTGCTTCTTGCGCAGCATCCGCTCGGCGGCCAGGCGGATCGGGGTGAGCGGGTTGCGGATCTCGTGCGCGATGCGGCGCGCCGCCTCGTTCCAGGCCGCGAGCTGCTGCGCCTCGACCAGCTCGCGGTTGCTCCGTTCGAGCTGCGCCTTGTTGCTCTCCAGCTCCTGCGTCATCCGGTTGAACGACTCGACCAGCACCCCCAGGTCGTCGTCGGCCTCCACGTCCACCCGGTGGGAGAGGTCGCCGCCGCTGATCCTCCGCGTCCCCTCGGCCAGGGCCTGGATCGGCACGGTCACCCGCCGCGCCAGGTAGAGCCCGACCCAGGAGGAGGCGAGCAGGATCAGCAGGGTGACCATCAGGAAGATCAGCAGATGGCTCGCCCGCAGGTCGTCCTTTTGCACCTCGAGCTGCCGGTAGCTCTGGGCGTCGCGGATCAGTCCATCGGTGCTCTCGGCCAGCCCCGGATCGAGCAGCGAGCCCGCCACCACGAGGATCGGCGGCCTCTTGTCTCCGGCCCCCCCTCCAGCGGTAGACGGGGAGGTCACGGCCGCGAGGACCAGCCGGCCCGGCGCTTCCGGCGCGTCGAGGAGCCGCGCGGCCGTGCCCGTGGCGACCGCCTCGCCGAGGAAGTCGCGGCCGGGCTCCGGCAGGTCGGAGAGGCCCGACTGCGGGTTGAGCACCGCGTGGACGAAGTCGGTCCCCTCGTAGACCGCCAGCAGGTCGAGCTCCATCTCGCCCAGCAGCTCCTGCATCCGCCGGGTGAGCCGCGGCCTCTCCTCGGCGCGGCCGACGTCGATCCCCCGGATCTCGCGCAGCGTCCGCCGGGCGTCGCGCCGGTTGTCCCGCTCGATGCGGTCGTAGAGCGCCTGGGCCACGGCGTTGCCGCGCTCCAGCACCGGCGCCATGGGCGTGTTGAACCAGCGGTCGATCGACCCCTGGAGCAGCTCGGTGGCGATGGCGAAGAGGAGCAGGACGGGGATCAGCGACAGGCCGACGTAGGTGGCGACCAGCTTGAGCTTGAACGTCGAGCCGAGGATGCGGTGCCGGCGCTCGATCACCAGCTTGAACAGGTTGCGCAGGAGGACGAAGAGGACGGTCAGGATCAGGACGACGTTGGCGTACCAGAGGACGAACAGCAGCACCCGGTTGGCCACCAGGGCGGAAGGGAGGTCGCGCCCGCGCTGCAGGTAGAAGAAGACCGCGGTGAAGACCAGCAGCAGCGCCCCCAGGCCGGCGATGATCAGCCGGTTGTCCTTGCGGTGGCGGAGGAGCTTCTCGCGCAGGTCCATGGAAGTCAGGGTCCCGGGGGGCGGAACTTGGGCGACTCCTTCCAGTCGGTCTCGATCGCTATCGGGATGAAGGACAGCAGGTTGCGCGTGCCCAGCTCGGCCTGCACCTTGATCAGCAGCCGTGGCCGGCGGGGGAGCCCGGCCACGGAGAAGACGGGCAGCGGACCGATCTGCGTCATCGCCTCCTCGGCCGCCTGGCGGTCGCGCACCGTCCGGCTCTCGATCAGCTTGTCGTCCAGCCTGAAGTTGATGGTGTAGGCGCGCGCCACCGCGTCGTACAGCGCAATCGCCTCCAGCGTATTCTTCTGCAGCTTGTCGTCGTACCAGCGCTTGCGGTCGCGGTGCAGCTCGAGGCGGTAGAGGATCGAGGTGGGCAGCCCGCTCTCCAGCCGCCGGGCCAGGCGCCGGTCGAAAGCGTCGCGCAGGGTGAAAGCGGCGAGCACCCGGTCGCCGTCGAGGGAGATCCGGATCTCGGAGACCCTGGCCTCCTCGGCCCGCGCCTGGGACACGAACAGCAGGATTCCCAGGAGCGCCAGCAGAGTGAGGGCTGTCCTCATCAATTCAGGCAGTCTAGCAGAGGTCCCATTTCCGCTAGACTCCCCCCATGGCGAAGCCCGACGGCAAAGAGAAGGCTCCGGTCCGCCGCGAGCTGGCGTCCAACCGCCGGGCGCGCCACGACTACCACATCCTGGAGACCTTCGAGGCCGGGCTCCGGCTCACCGGCACCGAGGTCAAGGCGGTGCGCGGCGGCAAGGTCCAGCTCAAGGACAGCTTCGTCGAGCTGCGCAACGGCGAGGCCTGGCTGGTGGGGGCGCACATCAGCCCGTACAGCCACGGCAACCGCGAGAACCACCCGCCGGAGCGCGACCGCAAGCTGCTGCTCCAGAAGCGGCAGATCGAGCGGCTGTTCGGCCGCACCCAGCTCAAGGGGCAGACGGTCATCCCCCTTTCGGTCTACCTCAAGGGGAACTGGATCAAGGTCGAGATCGCCCTCGCCCAGGGCAAGAAGCTCTACGACAAGCGGGAGGCGCTCAAGGAGAAGGAGCTCGACCGCGAGGCCGAGGCGGCCGTCAAGGGCGGCGGCCGGTGGTAGAGACGCCCCGCCGACGAAGAAGACCCCGCCGGTAGAGACGCCCGACTGGGGCGTCTGTACTAATCGTCCCCGTCGCCGAACCCCTGCCGCCGCCTCTTGCCGCCGGTGTCCTGGATCTTCTCCAGGGCGGTCTGGCCGCCGTAGCGGGCCACGATCCGGTCGTCGTAGTCGTCGGCGACCGTGGCCACCGAGGTGATCGTGCGCAGCAGGTCGCGCGGCTCCAGGTTGCGCCCGAACAGCGAATGGGCGAAGAAGATGTCGTTGCCGACCAGGGAGAACGAGCCGCAGGAGAGCTGGTGGTTCAGCTCCAGCAGGCCGAGCAGCAGGTCCTCCTCCATCTCCACGTCCTGGACGCAGTAGGACATCACGGTCACGATGGCCTCGTCGGACCCGTAGGGCTCGACCGAGATCTCCAGCACGGTCGTGCCGTAGCGGACGTAGAAGTGGTGGGTCTCGGGATCGTGATACGGCTCCTCCTCGAAGAGGTCGCTCAGGTAATCCCTGACCTTGAAAAACGTCTCCTCCTGAACCTCGTGCTCGAACATATCTCTCCTCCCAGCGGTCCTACTCTATAGCAGCTTGCCGTCCGGGCGCTTCGCGGCCCCCGGTCCTCTCCCGTTGACACCCCTCCTTGCTTGAGAATACCTTTGAGCGGAGCTGCAACCGGCACCGAACCATTCCGCTTTTGCAGCGTTACCCATTCTCAGAGGATTTCGATCTCGACAGGAGGAGCAAGGATGCGAAGGCGAGGGAGTTTCGTTGCGAGGGTCCTGGGCGTGGCCGTCCTCGGGGCCGTGGTGACCGCGCCGCTCTATGCGGCCGGATTCGGCATTTTCGAGCAGGGCGCGAAAGCGATGGGCATGGCCGGCGCCTTCACCGCCCAGGCGGACGACCCGTCGGCGCTGTTCCATAACGTCGGCGGCGTGGCGTTCGCGACCGACCGGCAGTTCTCGGTCGGCGCGACCTGGATCTACGGCGCCGAGGCCGAATTCGAGGGGGCCAACCCGTTTCCCGGCGAGGGTTACACCGCCGAGCAGGAGAACCTGTCCGAGACTCCGCCCCACCTCTATTACATCCAGCCGATCGGCAGCACCCTGAAGTTCGGCTTCGGCGTCATGACCCCGTTCGGCCTGACCACCGAGTGGGAGAACCCGGACCAGTTCGCCGGCCGCTTCCTGAGCACCAAGGCAGGGCTGCGCTCCTTCGACCTCCAGCCGACGATCGCCTGGCAGGCCACTCCCAACTTCGGCATCGGCTTCGGCGCCATCGCGCGCGTCTCCGACCTCGAGCTGAACCGCAACATCCCGGCCGTCAACCCCTTCACCCAGCGGGTGGTGGACGTGGGCCGGCTCGTCCTCGAAGGCGACTTCAGCGAGGGCTACGGCTTCACCGCCGGCCTCCTGCACCGGGTCGGCAGCAGCTTCTCCTGGGGCCTCTCCTACCGCAGCAAGATCAAGGTCGAATACGACGGCGAGGCCCGGGCCACCCAGATCTCGACCGGCAACCCGCAGCTCGACGCGGTGATCCGCACCCGCGTCCCCTTCGGCGTCGGCCTGCCGGTGGAGACCGAGATCGAGTTCCCCGACCAGGCGAGCCTCGGCCTGGCCTTCGCGATCACTCCGAACGTGCTCGTCGAGACCGACTTCAACTACACCGGCTGGAGCAGCTTCGACGAGGTGCCGATCGACTTCGTCGGCGGCCCCACGAACTCGCTGCCCGACCAGACCCTGCCCGAGGAGTGGGAGGACGCCAACAACTACCGCCTCGGCATCCGCTGGACCACCAGCCCGACCTGGCAGTGGCGCTTCGGCTACGTCTTCGACGAGACGCCGCAGCCCGAGGCGGGCGTGTCCCCCCTGCTGCCGGACGCCGACCGCAACGGCTTCACCATCGGCTTCGGCTACACCGGCGGCCTCGGCATCGACGTCGCGCTCATGTACCTGCCGTTCGACGAGCGCGAGCGCGACGAGAGCTTCCCGAGCGAAGGCCCCTTCTTCGGCACGTACAACACCACGGCCTATCTGTTCGGCGCCACCGTGAACTTCTGACCGGCGGATTTCAAGGAGGATTACGACGATGTTTCGCCTGAAGGCTCTCGCGAGCGTCCTCGCGCTCGCTCTTTTGCTGCCGGCCGCGGCGTTCGCTCAAGCGGACACCGGCTCGGCCGACTTCTCTCGCTACGTCGCCATCGGCGACAGCCTGACCGCCGGCTTCATGAGCGGCGGCCTGGTGGAGACCGCGCAACGCAACAGCTATCCGGCCCTGATCTACCGCCAGGCCACCGGCCAGACCTCCGGCTTCGAGCAGCCGCTGGTCACCGCGCCCGGCATCCCGGCGCTGCTCCAGCTCACCAGCCTCTCTCCCCTGGTCATCGCGCCGGGGGGCGGACGCGGCAACCCGGCGAACCTCAACCTGCAGCGCCCCTACAACAACCTGGCCGTCCCCGGCGCCCGCGTCCATAACACAGTGACCACGGTCACCGACAACGGCGGCCTGCACGACCTGATCCTGCGCGGCCTCGGCACCGCGGTCCAGCAGGCGGTCGCCCTGCGGCCGACCTTCGTGACGATCTGGATCGGCAACAACGACGTCCTCGCCGCCGCCACCTCCGGCCGCGTCATCGAGGGGGTGACCCTGACCCCGGTGGCGAGCTTCGAGGCCGACTTCCGCGCCATCGCCGCGGCGATCGCCGCCACCGGCGCCGATATGGCCTTCGCCAACATCCCGGACGTCACCTCGATCCCGTTCGTCACCACGATCCAGCGCGTGGTGGTCAACCCCGCCACCAACCAGCCGGTGATCGTCAACGGCAACACGGTCCCGCTGATCGGCCCCAACGGCCTGCTCGGCCCCAACGACCGCGTCCTGCTCACCGCCACCGCGGAGCTGCAGCAGGGCCGCGGCATCCCGGCGCAGCTCGGCGGCTCCGGCCTGCCGCTCTCCGACGCGGTGGTGCTCGACGCCAACGAGATCGCCACCATCAACGCGCGGGTCCAGGCCTACAACACCATCATCCGCGCCGTGGCGGCGGAGCGCAGCGCCGCCTTCGTCGACGCCAACGCCCTGCTGCGCACGCTGGCCACCAGCGGCATCTCGGTCGGCGGCGTCACCTTCACGTCGGCCTTCCTGACCGGCGGCATCTTCTCCTACGACGGCGTCCATCCGACCGCCTTTGGCTACGCCTTCCTCGCCAACGCGTTCATCGACGCCATCAACGACCAGTTCGACGCCGAGATCCCGCCGGTGAACCTGTTCCCCTTCATGTTCGGGACCGCGTCGGCCGCGAGCTCGGTGACGGCCGCGTTCGAGCTGGACATCGAGCCGGTCGGCGCGCCGCTGCTCACCCCGGCGGCGATCCGCAACCTGTTCTGGGCGCTCAACGTCGACACCACCCCGAGAAAGCGCCCCAGGGGTCGTCGCTAGACGGTACTCCCCTGTGGAAAACGAAGCGGGAGCCGGACGGCTCCCGTTTTTTTGTCCGCGTATCAGCATTGCACTTTTAAGGAAAAATACTGTCCTGCGGGAATGGATTGTCACCCGGGACTTGTTGCTGTACGCTTGATAACCCAAAGGTCGTCTCAGAGGCGAGCTAGGGAAGGAAAGCAGTGGACCCGTTCCTCGCGGAACGCCTCCCCAGACTCAGGAGTCGCCGCTCTTTCGCGGGCGATGTTTTCTTTTGTAGTTTTCGAAGTGAGGGCAACAAACCCGGGAGGAGTACGATGATCCCCAGAGCAAGGGTGCGGACGTTCGATCCCTGGCCGGCGGTGCGGCTCGCCGCAGCGGGCTTCCTGCTGCTGTGCGCCGGTGGCGCGGCGCAGTCGCAGGACCCGTTCTCCGGTCCGGACGTGGTCACCGCGACCGAGAACCAGAAAGGGGCGCCGCGCGGGGAGGTAGGCAAGCAGCAGGACGTCGACGAGATCCAGGCGAAGTACCGGCAGATCCTCTCCGCGTGGGCCGGCGGGCAGACGGAGAGGGCGGCCGCGGAGCTGATGACGCTGGAGGGCTCGGTGGTCGCCGACGGCGACCTGGCGGCCCGCAAGCGGCTGCTCAAAGCGCAGGAGGCGGTGATCCACGGGATCGGCGCGACCGATCTCGAGACGCTGGTGCCGGTCGCCATGCTCCACCATGAGGTCTACCGCCGCTACCTGATCCTGGGGGCCAAGGGGCGCTCGCTCCTCCTCGGGCACGCTCGCGGCATGACCCGCGACCTCGCCATCCTCTACCGCGAACAGTCCGGCAGCCAGGGGGCGGCGCTCGTCTCCAGCCGCATTCTGACCAGCCTCGGCGGTCACCTGCAGAAGCACGCGCAGCAGCTCCCGGCCGCGGAGATGTTCAGCCAAGCCATCCAGATGGACCCGCGCAACACCGCCGCCCTGCTCGGCCTTGCCATCGTCTACGAGAAGAACTCGCAGGCCGAGAGCGCGGTCAACACGCTGCGCAAGCTGCTGGAAGCCGACCCGGCCCACGCCGAGGCCCGGCTCCGCCTGGCGCTCAACCTGGAGCGGCTGGAGAAGGGGAAAGAGGCCCAGAAGATCCTGGAGGAGCTGGCCTCGTCCAACGATTCGACCTGGGTGACCGCCCTGGCGATCCAGGAGCTGGCGCGCAGGCTCAGTCAGAGCAACGCCTCCTCCGCGGCGCAGAAGGTCCTCGAAGAGGGGATCGAGCGCTTCCCCAACGACGCCCGGCTCTACATCCAGCTCGCCCATGTCCTCGACCGCCGGGGTGAGATCCGGCCGGCCCAGGCCATCATGGAGAAGGTGCTGGTCGTCCAGACCGCGGATTCCCCCGCGGCCTCGGCGCGCATGCTCTACAACACCACCCGCGACGAGACGTTCGAAGCGGCGCGCAAGTTCCTCGACGAGAACGCCCGCTCGCGGCTGTCGCTGCTCGCCCAGGCGCTCGGCGTGCCGAACCGGGCGAACGCGGCCGCCGTAGCGGCGGGGGCGGGCTCATGAGGCGGACGGTCTTCGCGCTCGTCTGGACCCTGGTCCTCGGCCTCTGCGCGGTCGCGGCTCACGCGGCGGTCAGCGTCCAGATCGTCAGCCCGGCCCAGGACCAGGTGGTCTTCGGCCCGACCGAGATCAAGGTCCAGGTGCAGGCCACGGAGCCGATCACCAAAGTCGAGGTCTTCGTCAACGGCAAGCTGGTCGGCACCATGACCCAGCCCCCGTACGAGCTGACCTGGGACGCCGGCGAGGAGAACGTCCAGCGCGATTTCCGGGTGGTGGCGCACGGCCTCTCCGGCCAGACCGCGGCGAGCGCGGTGGTGACCGCGCCGGTGCAGATCGACGAGCAGATGGACCTCAAGCTCCAGCAGCTCTTCGTGACCGTGAACCGCGGCGAGCACCGCGCCCTCGACCTCGACCAGGAGGACTTCCGGATCTCGGACAATGGCAAATCGCAGCAGATCGTGACCTTCGGCCGCGGCGAGCTGCCGCTGACCGCCGTGCTGCTGATCGACGCCAGCGAGAGCATGCTGGGCGAGCGCCTGGAAGCCGCCCGCCGCGGCGCCACGGCTTTCCTCAACGGCATGAAGACGCTCGACGAGGCGGCGGTGGTGCTCTTCTCCGACCGCCTGCTCCACGTCACTCCGTTCTCGGAAGAGAAGGCCTCCCTCGCCAAGTCGCTCACCAGCGTGGAAGCCGCCGGCGGCAGCGCGGTCAACGACTTCCTCTACATGTCGCTGAAGCTGGTCGAGCCCCGCCTCGGCCGCCGGGTGGTGATCCTCCTCTCGGACGGCTCGGACGTGCACAGCGCCATCCCCATGTCCGAGGTGCTCTGGAAGTCGCGCACCGGCCAGGCGATGATCTACTGGATCCAGCTTGAGGGCGGGGAGAAGCACAAGTCCTACGCCTCGGCCTGGCGCGGCCGGCCGGCCAACGACAAAGAGTACGAGACCCTGGAGAAGTCGGTGCTGGAGAGCGGCGGCCGCATCGTGCCGATCGAGCGCATCGGCGAGCTGGAGTACGCCTTCTCGAGCATCCTCCAGGAGCTGCGCGAGCAGTACGTGCTCGGCTACTACCCGACCGACGTCCGCAAAGACGGCCGCTGGCACGACGTCAAAGTCGACGTCCGCCGCTCCGGCGTCCGCGTCCGTACCCGCGACGGCTACGTCGACTTCTAGCAAGCCCCGGCCGGCCCATCCTCCGGGGCCGGCCGTTCGTTCGTCCTCCCCTCTACAAACTTTCCGCTGTCGGCAGCTCGGCGACGGCTGACAACGGAACGATGGAAGCCGACATCGGCTCCGCGACGGTTGACGACGGAGCGATGTCACCCGACACTGGGCCGCTGTCCGTTGTTAACGGTGCGATGACAGGCGACAACGGACGGTTGTTGGTGGTCGACGGAACGATGTCAACCGACATCGGACCGTTGTCCGTTGTCAACGGAGCGATGACAAGCGACAACGGACGGTTGACGGTGGTCGACGGAACAATGTCAGCCGACATCGGACCATTGTCCGTTGTCAACGGAGTGATGACAAGCGACAACGGACGATTGACGGTGGTCGACGGAGCGATGTTAGCCGACATCGGACCGCTGTCCGTTGTCAACAGAGCGATAACAGGCGACAACGGATGGTTGACAATGGTCAACGGAACAATGTCAACTGACATCGGACCGCTGTCGAAGGTTGATCGAGGTGGGTGGGGGGAGGCTTCCGGCCCACCTTTTGGTTTCCGCTCGCTGGCTAGCCCAATCGAAGGTTTTGCACCACGATCCCCAGACCCGGAGCTCTGGACAAAGGCCCATCCGTAGTGAGGAGAGGTGCTTCGTACAGCTTTGCAACGGCCACATAGAGGGCATCGTAAGCACTGATGTTGTGCCGGTGCTTCCATGCCTCTGGCAAGAGCGCCGGGTGTGGGATGCGGTCGATCGGCCAGTCCGCGAGATCCTGGATCGCCAGCCTCGCACGGTGCTCCTCGATTCTCTTTTGCAGCAGGGCACGCCTCAACACCGACATCACCTCGGCATCCAGCAGCGCAGGGGCAAGCACGACAGCCCCCTCGATGAGGTCATCGAGCTTCTGGCCGAGGGGAGTGCGCAGAAGATACTCCGCAGCCGCGGAGGCGTCGATCACAAAGCGGATCACGCGAGCTCTCTGGCGCGTTGCTGCCGCTCCTGCTCCAGCAGCGAAGCTGCCGAGTTTCCGAGGTCAGTAGCGGGTCGCTGCGAGAGCTTTTCTTGCCACTCGTGGCGAGCCATCTCGCGTTCGATGGCTTCCAGAACGATGTCACTGATCGTACGGTGATGCATCTGCGCATGCTGCCGCAGGCGTTGGTGCAGGGCGTCCGGAAGATTCTTGACCTGGAGGTTTGCCATAGCATGATCATAGCATGCTAGCGGCATGCTGTCGAGGCTGTTGGTCTGGATTGGAGATGTCGTCAGTTCTGGGGCTCTGGCCCCGGCCCCCCACAAACGCCTGGCACCTCTCTGGTGCAAACCCGGGGAGATGGGGAGCCAGTGGATTCCACCTCTCTGGGCAGGGCGGCGCGCAGCGCCCATTCGCCTCTTCGAGAGCCCCTAAAAAACCCCAATGTAGGGCCGGGGGCTTGCCCCCCGCCCCGGGAGGGGTAAGCGCCGCTCGTGTCGGGCGACAATTAGAGCTGCGACCCTCAATTCTAATGGACGCCGGACAGAAGGAGGATGATGAGCGGAACGAAGAGGCTTATACGACAGATTCTATTGCATTGACGAGAAGTCCGAAATTGTCTAGAATAGCGACGCTTCGAGCGGGTTCGATAGGACAGTCACAATGAAATTCAACCTCACTGATTTTCCGCAGGCATTTTTGCCCTTGATAGTAGTTGTGGGAGATCGACGAGAGGTACGACCCAAGACAAGTGGAGACCTTCTGGCCTACTCCGCGAGCACCTTGGATTTGCTCTATTTGCCGAAGTTGGGACTTCATCCTGATACGTTGATCCTTTCCGACAAAGTATTTGTTATTGAAAGGCCCGAGGTCATACGCCAGTTATGCAGAGAAGTCAACATTCTCACCATTGGATCGCCTGCCGTAAATCTGTTCTCGCGAATAATCAACGAGTACTCGGTCTTTAGGTTCGACATAGAACAAGAAGCCAGGGATTTGATGCAAAAGCAGTATGCTATAATCGAAAATTACAAGCTGGACCGAGTAGCTCTTGCTGTGTACAAAGCCATTGTCGAACAGGGGGCTACGTCGACTGATGATGTAATCCGATATTCATCTCGGAATCAACGAATGCCCGATGAGCGGATTGATCAGTTGTTTCCGGAAATTTTTCAACAAGTACAGTATTCTGGTCTTGAAAATTACAGGGAGTTGCTGCGTAAGTACGAGGGGCGAGCCCTGCTTGACCCTGTCAAAGCCGGAAGGGTAGATCTCGCTCACCCAAAGCCTCGAGGTGAAGTTATCAGTGACTATAATGACTTCGGTCTGGTGTCAATTGCAAAGCACCCATTCGCCGATACCGATGATAAGGTTGTAATCTATGTCGCGGGCAGGCATGGACCTGGCACAGCTCATGGAGTTGCATCGTTAGCTCGAAGCAAATTGTGGAAAGGGCGGGAGCTAGGGGGGATTTTCGAGGTTCAAATTAATACTTTTGAATCCTATAGCCAGAGGATTCAAAGTGCGGCTAGAGTATGGGATATGCAGCCCTACAGCATAGGCCAATTCTCGTTATCTGCTCTTGAGCGTTCTATTACAAAAACAAGAGTGTTTCTTTCGACGCCGCTTCGGTGGGCGGACGAAGAAAACAAAGAGGGCATTGCTTGGCTCGCGGCAACTATTACGGACATCCTTTCAAAAGAATTCGGTGATGGTCATTGTCATCATCCACATGAGCCTGATCTTGCCGGGCAGTGGAACTTCGTTGCAGGGATTTTGAAGCATTTCCCTGGTGCCAATCTTATAGTTCATAATATCACGGGGTGCACGCCAGGAGTAATGTTTGAGATTGGGAGCAGCCTTGGTCTCGGTAAGAAATCAGTTCTGTTTTGGGATACATCGCGCCTTCCATTCAGAGAGGATAGGCTACCCAGTTTGCTGCGCTTCACGCCGGTAGTCCCTATTAAGCTGGCCGATAGAGTTGCCGCCGCTAACAGTCTTGCAAGCCTTATTCCGAAGGCCATTCGGGCCGAGCCTTCTCATGGCTTAAGAAAGGATTTGACAGATACTGCAAGCGATAGACAGGTCTTTGTATTTGTCAAGGCGAAAGGCCAGAAACTTCGACGAGAGGTCTTGGGGCAAGTTGTTAGTCGGGAGTTCATTCCCAAGTTCCCGGAAGAAATGATTGCAGAGAATGATTTGGAGCGTGTTCTTGAGGGGGTAGAGCAGAGTCATTTTGTGATAGTCGATGTAACAGATGATGATCCTGATGGTATGATTATTCTTGGGTTGGCGAGAGCAAGGCAGCGCAGAACGCTTGAGCTTACAAGAATTGGGTCACGCCGCTGTAGTATGTTCGATGGGCTCCAGAAGCAATGGCACGCCGACTCTTTAGAGGATGATATGAGCCAGGCTATTGAAGAGCTTCTTCGTGCCTGAGACAAAGGGAATAGTTCTTGAGCTACCGAATCCGGATCTTTCCTCGGATTGCGCGGACGGAAGTCGGTGCCTGAAATTTGCCGGTTCTACGGAATCGTCATCAAGATGTTTTTTGATGATCATAATCCCCCACATTTCATGCCGAGTACGGCTCCGAGGAAGCGCTTTTTGACATCATAACCTGGCCATCATAGCCGGTCATCTTCCTCCGCGCGCTTTTGGGGCTCGTTGCCGAATGGGCATCTCTGCACCAAGAGGAGCTGAAAATGTACTGGCAGCGGGCAAAGGCCCTCGAGTCACTTGGGAAGATCGACCCGCTGCGTTAGCCCGGCCTTGAAATGGACACTCTCTGGAGAGCCATCCTCTGGCAGCAGTTCGGGGCCGCGATCGACATGCTCGAAAACGCCATGGCCGCCTGCCCCGACGAGCTGTGGAGCGACCGATCGCAGCGGCCGGAATTCTGGTACGCCGTCTATCACACGCTCTTCTTTCTCGACCTCTACCTGTCCGAGTCGGTGGAGGGATTCGTCCCTCCGGCGCCTTTCACGCTGGACGAGCTGGAACCGGCGGGGGTGCTTCCCGAACGGCCGTATACGAAAGAGGAGCTTCACGCCTATCTGGAGCATGGCCGCGAGAAGTGCCGGGCGACGATTGAAGGTCTGACGGACGAGAAGGCTCGCCGGCGGTGTGGGTTCGAATGGCTCGACGTCAGCGGCGCGGAGGCGCTTCTGTACAACATGCGCCACGTCCAGCATCACGCCGCGCAGCTCAATCTCATCCTCCGGCAGAAAACCGGTTCGGCCCCCCGCTGGGTCGCGAGGGAGCTATGACAGCGACCTTTTTCAAATCGCCGGCGGATTTCCGTGAATGGCTCGAGAAGCATCACGACACGGAGCAGGAGCTGTGGGTGGGGTACTACAAAAAGGACTCGGGCAAGCCCAGCATCACGTGGCCCGAGTCCGTGGATGAAGCCCTCTGTTTTGGCTGGATCGATGGCCTGCGCAAGAGCGTGGATGAGACCAGCTACAAGATCCGCTTCACTCCGCGCAAGCGCGGCAGCATCTGGAGCGCCGTCAACATCAAGCGCGCCGAAGCGCTGATCGAAGAGGGGCGGATGCGGCCGGTGGGCCTCCAGGCTTTTCAGAACCGGAAAGAGGATCGGGCGCGTGTCTATTCGTATGAGCAGCCCGGCGGCCCGAAGCTCGCCGAGGAATACGAGGAGAAGCTGAAGGCCGATCCGAAGGCCTGGGAGTTTTTCCAGGCTCAGACGCCCTCGTATCGGAAGACGACCAGTTGGTGGGTCATGAGCGCGAAGAAGGAAGAGACCCGGCTCAGGCGGCTCGACCAGCTCATCGCGGACTCGGCGCAGGGCCGGACGATCTCTCCGATGGCGCAAGCCAAGAAGAAGTAAGCGCGCCTACCAACTCTGGTCTTTTTCGTAGCCGAGCTGGACGAGCAGGTCGCCGGCGGTCTCTTTGAAGATTCTCCGGTCCTCGGCCGAGAAGTGGTTCTTCCAATCCCCGGCAACGCCTTTGCGGTAGAAGCGTTTGCGGTCTTCCTGCCCGCGCCTGCGGCCGGCGTAGAAGCGGAAGGAGGAGCGCTCGACGAGGTCGTTGATCAGCTCGTCGTCGTAGCGGAGGCCGAGGAATTGGAACAGGTCGCGGGTCACGGCCGCGCCGTCCGCGAGCAGCCGTTCGTAGGCGCAGGCGAAGACCGGATAGCGCTCGGCGTAGCGCAGGTGCGCTTCCATGTCGCGCTTCCAGCCGAGGACCCCTTCCGTGAAGTCGAAGGAGCGGCCGAGGTGGTCCTGGTGGAAGAACCGGTCCGAGGTCACCACGTCCCGGCCGTCGCGATAGATCACGATCATCTTGGCGCCGGGGAAGACTTCCTGGATGCGCTCGGCGTTGTGGATGTGGCGCGGCGACTTCTCCAGCAGGTAGCCCCGGGGCTGCAGCCTGTCCTTCTGGAATTCGAAGAAGCGCCGCGCGTACTGGCCGGGCGATTCGGTCTCCTGGAGCACGCGGCGCAGCGCGAGCTGGTCGCGCAACGGCATGTCCGGCAGGGCGGCCGGGCGCTCTTCTTTCTTCAGCGTGAGGGCGGGCTTGTAGCGCTTGAGCAGCGGCGCCGCGAGATAGGTGAGGCGGTAGCGGAGCAGGTTCTTCATTCCGCCCTCGCTCCACGGGGTATCCGCGAAGAGCCGCTCGGTGCGGCGCACGGGGTCGGGCTCGTTCCAGCTCAGGTGGAACAGGCTGGTCTCCATCAAGCCCCGGATGTCCGGGTGCAGGCTCATCAGGTTGAGGAGCCAGGTGCTGCCGCTCTTGCGGTGCCCGACGATGAAGGCGAAGCCGCCGCCACTGCCGGTCCCATTCCCGTTGCCGTTCCCGTGGATACTCATTCCGTCTCTCCGAGGTCGTAGATCCAGATGACAGGCCCTTTGCCGCCCCACGCGGCCGGATCGAAGGTCTTGACCGGCCGCCTCGCGTGCAGCTCGCGGTAGAAGCGCGCGAAGGACGGGAAGGTGTTCGCCCGGCCGCGCTGCGGATGGAAGTACAGGCTCTGCGCGATGCTGTTGGTCACGACGTAGCGGACCCCCTGCCGGCGGTACTCGGCGAGGGTCGCGGGCCGGCGCGAGACCAGCGGATTGCCCATGTCGAGATCTATCTCGTTGCTGCGCAGCTCTTCGTTGGTCTTTTCGGCGGGCAGCCACCACTGGTGGCCGAGCTCGTCGATGTTGCGCCCCTCCTCCGGCGGGAAGCGCCGCAGCAGGTTGAGCCGCGTGCCCTGGTGCTGTGTGAACGGTCCCTTGGGGATCGTTTTCAGCAGCGCGAGCTGCCGGGCGACCGCCTCCGCGTCCGGCTGCAGGATCGGCCCGTAGTCGTCCACCAGGACGTGGGCGTCCCGCGGCAGGTTGGCGAGGATCCACTGGTAGGAGATCAGCCGGCTGTCGAGCCGCGTGATCTTCCGGTTGGTCTGCGCAGCCTCGACCGCGGACGGAATGCAGGCGAGGCCGATCAGGGTCACGGCCGCGGCCGCGGCGAGGCGCGGCTGGCGGCGCGCGGCCGGCACCAGGCGGACGAGGAGCAGCGCGCCCGGCCACGCGAGGGTGGCGAGCAGCGGATAGACCGCGTTCAGGTGGCGTGCCTGCGCGTGGTAGGCGGCCACGGTGATCGCCGCCAGGAAGAAGAACAGGGTCGGCACCAGCACGAGCAGGCCGTACCAGCGGGTCTCGCGGCGGCGCAGGGTCTCGAAGAGGCCGAGCGCGGCGAGCACCGTCAGCGCGACGCCCATCGATTTCGGCGAGGTGACCACTTTCAGGAAGGCCACCGAGGCGCCGCCCCAGGCCTCCTTGCCGGCCTTGAACTCCGTCTTGCTGTCCGGCTCGAACATCACCTGATCCGGCTCGGGCGCGAAAGTCCTGCGGATCTGATCGACGTTGGCGCGCATCCACGTCGGATCGAGGAAGTTGTAGGGCGACGTGAGGAAGAAGCCCAGCACGAAGAGGACCGGCACCAGGGCTCCGCGCAGGAGGACTTTCCTCCACGGGAACCGCCGCGTGAGCCCCCACCAGAGCTCCAGGGCCAGGTAGGCCGGCACCAGCACGATCCCGTAGTAGTGGGTCCCCATGGCGGCTCCGGCCAGCAGCGCGGCCACGATCAGCGGACGCAGCCGGTCGTCCTCGCGCGTGCGCAGGTAGACCAGGACCGACAGGGACATCAGCAGCCCGCACGGCACGTCGCTCTTGATCGTCTGCGACGAGGAGATCATGGGCGCCAGGACCGCCGCCACCAGGCCGGCCGAGAACGCGGCCTGCACGCTGCCGAAGATCCGTCGCGCGATGCGGTAGACCACGAAGACGGTGGCGACGCCGCAGAGGCAGACCACCAGCCGGCCGAGCAGGAGGAACGGCTCCGGATCGGTCAGGAAGTGGGCACCGAATTCGGCGGTGGAGCCGAAGCGCCCGGTGAGCCGCCCGGCCGCGTAGTACAGCCCGTCCACGAACGCCAGGGTGTACATCAGGAACGCCGGCTTGTGGAACCAGTGCGGGTTGAGGTCGCCGGTGCCCAGCGCCGCGGAGCGCTTCATGAAGTGGAGCTCGTCCCCGTAGTACGAGAACGGCAGGTCGTGGAACAGCCCCCAGAAGCGCATCGCGACGGCGAGCAGCAGAACGGCGACGAGGGCGAGGGTGGACTTTCTCATCCCTGGTGGATGCTGAAGACCGCGTTCAGCCCCGCTCCTTCGACGTCGATCTCCCGCAGCTTGACCCGCCGCTCCAGGTCGTAGAGCGCGATGCGGGAGGGCCGGCGGCGGTGGTAGGGGCTGCTGCGGAATCCGTGACGGACCCAGCTCAGGTTCTGGCGCAGCTTGGTGTGGCGCAGCCGCGTGAAGCCGATCCAGGCCTGGTCGCCGAGTGGCAGCAGGCCGCGGCACCAGCCCAGCGGACGGTCGTCGTCGGGCTCGGCGGCCTCGATCCGGTTGAGGTCGAGATCGGTCTTTTCGCCGGTGGCGAGGTCGAAGGTGACCAGATGGCCGTCCACGGTCGTGAAGTGGAGCCGGTTGCCGTGGACGTGCCCGTCGTGATTCCCCTGGAAACCGATCTGGAAGGGTTTGTATCCGTTCTGCGAGAGACCGTCGAGAGGCACGGCGTCGCGCTGCTCGAAGCGGGTGACCCAGGGGCGGCCTGCGAGGAAGAAGACGTAGTTGGGATGGGAGTGGTGCGGCTTGGTGGTGGGCACCTTGCGGTAGTCCACGGTGGGCGAGAAGCGGGCCCAGGGGTCTTCCCCGAGGACGTTGACCAGCCGGATCAGCTCTCCGTCCCGCGAGACCTCGGCCACGGCGTCGAGCCCGGTGACGGTGACGAACAGGGTGCCGTCCGGCCCGGGCGTGACATGGTGCAGGTCGTTGAAGCAGGGGAGCGAGATCACCCGGCGGATCGAGAAGGACGGGAAGTCGCACTCCAGGACTTCGGTCTGGGTGCAGAGCCAGGCCGTGCCGCCGTCGATGGTGGCGGCCTTGAAGAGGTGCGACGACTGGTCGTCGGGGCATCTCTCGGGGGGGGACTCGTACTCCAGCACCCGCTCGAGCTGGTCGTCCCGCACCCGCACGACCACGGCGGTCTGGAAGCTGTTCCACTCCGCCTGCTGGAGGAAGGAGAGCCTCTGCTCTCCACCGATGACCCACAACGTCTCCGTCATGACCCTTCCTTTGGCGCGGCGCGGCGCTCGACCGCCATGCGCAGGATCTCCCGCCAGCGCGCGGGTTCGAGATAGACGAAGGTGCGCACTCCGACCAGGCGCCGCGCCGACCGCACCATGGCGACGTTGAGCGCGATCAGCGTCGTGGTCGTCGCCAGGGCCACGCCGTAGCCGCCCCAGCGGTGGACCAGGGCGAGGCTCAGCGCCAGGTTGAGCGCCGCCGCGCCCGCGGTCAGCGCGAGCAGGCGGTTGTGGTGGCCGGTCATCTGCAGCGCATACCCGGCCGAGCCCGAGGCCGTGTCCCAGAAGCTGCCGATGGCCAGCACCAGGAGCACGCCCCAACTCGCCAGGTAGGTTTCGCCGAAGGCGAACCGGATCACCGGCCGGCCGAGCAGGAGCAGGCCGAGCAGCGAGACCGCCGAGATCATGGCCACGGTAGTCGAAGCCGTGCGCGCCAGCCGCTCCATCTCGTCCCGGCGGCCGTCCGCGTACAGCACCGCGAACTCCTGGGGGATCAGGAAGTTGGCGACTCCGGGGATCGCCGCCATAACCTGCAGGACCCGGATCGCGATGCCGTAGATCGCCACCTCTTCGTGGGGCCGCGCCCACGCCAGCACCCAGAGGCTCGAGGAGACGAAGAGGATCGAGGCGGCGCTGCGCAGCCCCATGGCCGTGGTCGCGCTCAGGATCGTGCGGATGTCCGGCGGCATGCGGGCGGCGCGCGGCTCCGAGGTCTCGGCGGCCGTGGTCCGCCTCAGGGCGAGCGCGTAGCCGAGCGAGGCCGCGACGTGCGCGGCCAGGTAGAGCGAGATCAGGACCTCCCAGGGGATGTCGCGCGGCACCGACACCCAGAGGGCCGCGAACCCTCCCAGCAGCAGGGCGCGGGGAGTCAGGTGGTTGAGCAGCGCCGAGGTGCCGTACATCCGGAAGGCGCGCAGATAGTTGTCCACCAGGTGCCCGAGCGAGGCGAGGAGCGCCGCGGCGACCAGGAAGGGGGTGGCCCCGGCCAGCTCCGGCGCGTCCAGGCGGTGGGCGATCCACGGCCAGGCCAGCGCCAGCGGCGGCACGATCAACACCCAGAGGGTGATCTGGATGCGGAACAGACGGCGGCGCAGCAGGGCGGTGGCCGCGTCTCCCCCCTCGCCCCGGCTGACCGGCGCGAAGCGCAGGGCGGCCGTGCCGAGGCCGAGTTGCATCAGGAGGCCCACGGCCGAGACCGCCTGGAGCAGGAGGAAGTAGGAGGCCACGTCCTGCGGGCGCGCCAGGCGCACCAGCAGCGTGCTGCCGATGAACCCGAGCGCGATGCCCAGGTACTGCGTGGCGGCGTACGTCAGGCCGCCCCGGCGGAGGGTTTCGCGGCTCAGCCCCACGGCCGGCTGCGGGGCGGGGAGCGTCACGGCTTCCGCCCTCTCAAGCGCCTTGGTAGCCATAGTGCTCCAGCTCGGGGCTGGCGATCTGTTGCACCGTCCGGATCTGTCCGGGCGTCATCGGGAGTCCTTTCCTGCCGGTCGTACAGCCGGTACATCTGCGTTCGCCCGGTGTGCAAGAAGTCTGCCGCGAATCCTTATCTCTGGGGGGAGGGGGCTCCCGCGAGCCGGGCCACGGCGGCGTGGAGGCGGGTCAGGTACTGTCCCTGGAGCTTGCCGAGCGGGACCTGCTCGCCTTCGGCGGCGGAGAGGACGAAGTGGACGATCTCCTCTCCCGCTTCGATCATCGAGCGGTCGCCGGTCGCCTGGCCCTCGCGCACGAGCAGGGCGGTCATGCTCGCCTTCTCCGGACCGAAGAGGTCGCGCCCCTTCGCGACGACCGCGACGAGACGGCCGCCGATCCTCGGGCCTTCCGAGGTGTAGGTCAGGTGCTGCGGCCAGGGCTCGCGGAGGGAGAGCTTCTTCTGCTGCATGCGCGGCTCGATGTCCACCAGGGTCCGTGCCACGGCGGCGAGCACCCGGCTGGGACGCAGGGGAGGATCGCCGACCGCCTCGTCTCCGCTGTCGACCCGGAAGCGGTGGAGGGTCTCGGCGTCGTAGAACGCGTTCATCCAGATCTGCCCCGTCTTGTATTGCCCCGGCTCGCGCACGGGGGCGTCTCCCAGGAACCCGTAGCTCCGGCCGTCGCGCTGCAGCTCGGCGTAATTGTGGGTGACCATGCGGGATACGGCCGACCGGTAGTCCTCGCGGAAGCTCGCGTCCTCGCTCGCCAGCCCGAGGAAACGGAAGACGGCGATCCACTGCGCCGCGACCCGTCCGGTGAATTTGGCCCTCGTCGGCGGCTGGTCCGCCGGACAGGCCGGGCCGTCCGGGCCGCGGGGGTCGGCGACCGGCTGCGGGCCGCGGCTCTCGCACATCCAGCGCCGCATGGATTCGCCGCCTCGCCGCAGGGTGTCCACCACGGTCGAGTCGCCGGTCAGCCAGTAGTAGAGGAAGAGGTTGTCGAAGTAGGCGTGCGAGCTGTTGAAGTCCGAGCGGTAGGCGGCGTAGCCGGCCGGCGCCTGGCCGCAGTAGAACCAGGCCTCGTCCGGGCCGCACTGCATGATCTGGGTGTGCAGCATGCGCAGCGCCCCGGGGACGGCCAGATCGTCGAGCCACTCGACGCCGCCGCTGCGCATTGCCCAGAGCACGGAGGTCGCGAGCGTGTTGTGGTAGTCGGTCCAGGTGCTGCACCAGAAGAGATTGTCCCAGGCCTCGTTCGGGGTCGGATCTTTCTTGCACTCGAGCTCCGGCGAATCCCAGCGCCCCCAGTAGCGAGGGTAGAGGCCGAAGGTCATCAGCCCGGCGAGCCCCTCCTCGTCCACCTGCTCGACCGTGCGCTCCAGCACCGAAGGGATCAGCTTGTCGTAGGCGGCCAGCCTCTTGGGCAGAGGGCCGGCGGGAATCTCGCCGACCGCCTCCGACGCGGAGAGCCAGGCGGCGTCCGGCCAGCCGCGCAAGGGAGAATTGAGCGGCGCCCAGACCAGCCGGTCGAGGTCGGCGCGCGCGGGCCTGGCCGGGAGGGCGGCGATGGCGAAGGTGGCGAAGAGCCCCTGATGGTGCGCCAGCCAGACCCGGTCGTCCGCGAGGTCGAGGGTGAGCCGGCCATCCCCGAGCAGGCGCAGGGCCTGCGGCTCGTAGCGGTGCATCTGGCGGATCGCCACGGCCACGGTGCCCCCGGGTCCGCCGGCCGCCAGCATGCCGCCGTCGGCCTTGTCTCCCGCGGCCTTCTTCCCCGCGGCCTCGGCCTCGAAAGCGAGGGGGGATTTGCGGTTCGGGCGCAGCCGCTGGCGGACCCGCGCGATCTCGCCGGAACCGGTCTCTCCCCGGGCCTGGATCGCCTGGGCCTGGAAGTCCCCGACCGCCGTGACGTCCACCGCGGGCGCGCTCCCCATCGCGTCGAGGTCGAGCGCCAGCGTGTCGCGCGCCCTTTCCACCAGCACGCCGTTGGGAGGGCCGTTCTTCTCCACCTGGATGCACCCCTGGCAGGCGAGGTTCCCTTCCCAGGCGACGGCGTGGCGGACGACGGCCGTGGGGGAGCCGGCGGTGAAGACGTAGCGCCGCCGGGAGCCGAAGCCACCCTTACCCACCGGCGGCAGGTCGTAGGCGCCGTCCACCACCACCGCCGCGGTGAGCGGTCCGGCGTGCTCGATCCACATCCGCCGCACCTTGGGATGGTTCCCGGTCTTCCCCTGGACGGTCAGCGAGAGCTCGCTCCCCGCGACCAGCCGGGTGCCGCCAGGCCCTCCCCCAACCAAACGGACCTCGTCGAAGAGCGCTCCGGGGGAGCCGCCGAGCCGGAAGACGGCAGCGCCGGTGTCGACCACGACCCGGTCTCCGTCGCGGGTCAGCTTCAGCGGCCGGGGCGGCGCCGGGCCCGCCCCGGCCGAGCCGTCGGTCACCAGCGAGTAGACGGCGCTCTGGCGGGCGCCCACGGTAGCGGGGAAGGAGACCAGCAGCCACTGGACGGGGGCGTTGGCCTCGGCGAGCCCGGCGTGCCAGCGTGCCAGCACCCGGAAGTCGGCAGGCACCGGCCGGCCGGCCGGGTCCACGACGGCGAGGCCGCGCGGATCGCGCAGGCCGAGCGAGCGGGGGAGCGGGATGCCGGCGCTCGCGACCTCGCCCTGGCGGGCGACCCCCGCGGTTTCGCGGACGGTCAGCGGAATCCTCGCCGGCCCTCCGGTGGCGAGGGGCGCCGCCGCCGGCGGCGGGGAAGAGGGCGGCCCGGCCGCGGCGAGGCGTTGCGTGGAATCCGGGGCAGCCCCGCAGGCCAGGCCGGGCAGGACGAGAGCGGAGAGGAATCGAAGGTACGCTAAGTGCTTCATAGAGAGGTAGTCTCGATTCCTGGATTCCTGCGAAATCCGGACCAGAGGTCCCGGTCAGGTTTTTCGTGGAACAGAAGCTGCATGGCACGTGCCGCCGAAGGAGGAGACACCTTGCCCTGGAATGAGCAGAGCTATCTTCGGTTTTTCCCCCCGTTGACCTGGCAGAGCGATCCGCAGATCGAATCCGTCCTGAGCCGGGTGAAGCCCGGCGCCCGCGTCGTCGACCTGGGGGCGGGCGGGAGGCGCATCAGCCCGAGCACGATCTGCGTCGACTTCATCCCCTTCCGGGGGACCAACCTGGTGGCGGACGTCCACCGCCTGCCGGTGGAGGACGGCTCGGTGGATCTGGTCGTCGCGACCGGTCTCCTGGAGCATGTCAACGACGACCACACCGTGGTGCGGGAGATCGTACGCATCCTGCGTCCGGGGGGGCTCGTCCACATCGAGATCCCTTTCCTCCAGCAGTACCACCAGGACCCGATCGACTGCCGCCGGCTCACGGTCGAGGGGCTGGAGCTGGAGCTGCGGCGCGAGGGGTTGGAGCCGGTCAAGTCGGGCTCCCACATCGGCCCGACGGTGACCATGATCACCCTGGGGGCCTATTACGCCTCGCTCTGGTTCGAAGGGAAGAGCCGGCTGTCCAGGGCGATCTCCTCGGGCGTGTTCCTGCTCTGGTCCGCAGTCTTCTACCCGTTCAAGTTCCTGGACCGTTTCCTGGCGAACAAGCGGAGCGCCCACCGGCTTGCGTTCGGAGTCTTCTGTACAGCGAAGAAGAGGGAAACCGCGAGCCGCGGGCTTCCCGAGGCGGAAGCGCAGGAGGCACGCGAGCTTGCAGCATTTACAGCTTCCGCCCGCGTGTCCTGAAAAACAGGTCAATCATCGTCAATAATCAATATTGATCCGCCTGCTCGCGGCGCGGCGGACGGGCGCCGCTCCCACCCTCGCGGGGACGCGCCTCGTTTACATTCAGCTTGCGTCCCATCAGGTCGCGCCCGTTCAGCCCGGTGATCGCCGCTTCGGCCTCGGCGTGCTCGGGCATCTCCAGGAACGCGAAGCCCTTGGACTGCCCCGTCATCTTGTCCTTGATGATGGTGCAGGACGTGACCGTGCCGTACTGCTCGAAGGACTGTTTCAGTTGATCCTCGGTCACGCGGTACGGCAGGTTTCCTACATACAGGTTCATCTCGATCGTCTCCTATGGAACCGGTGGTTTAACCTTTCAATTCGCTTGCAAGAGTTTTGCCCGCTCCAGCAAGCTTCGGAGCTGTTCCAGGTCCACAGGCTTGACGAGATGATGATCGAACCCGGCCCGGCGGGAGCGCTGGCGGTCCGACTCCTGGCCGTAGCCGGTCAGGGCGATGATCAGGGGGCGCGGGAGGTCGGGCATGCGCTGCAGCGCCTCCGTCACCTGATAGCCGTCCATCCCCGGCAGGCCGATGTCCAGCAGGACGACGCCCGGCTGGTGGAGGCGGGCCTGCTCCAGAGCGGCGGCGCCGTCGTGCGCCACCTCGACGTCATGGCCCCAGAGCCGCAGCAGCTCCGCCAGGGCGTCGGCCGCGTCCACGTTGTCCTCGACGACCAGGATGCGCGACGGACCCTCCGGGGCGGCGTCCGGCGCAGGCGAAGCGGCCGCGGGCCGCGGCGCCGCCTGCGGAGGCGCGGTCAGCGGCAGGCGCACGGTGATCTCGCTGCCGCGGCCGGGGCCGTCGCTGCTCACCGCGACCGTGCCGCCGTGCCGCTCGACCAGGCCGCGCACCAGGGTCAGGCCGATCCCGAGGCCGCCGTGGGAGCGGGCGAGCGAGCGGTCCTCCTGGACGAAAAGGTCGAAGATCCGCGGCAGCAGCTCGGGGTGGATGCCGGCGCCGTTGTCGCGCACGCGCAGCACCGCCTGGTCCCCCTGGCGCTCGACGCTCAGGCGGATCTTCCCCCCGGGATCGGTGAACTTGGCGGCGTTGTTGAGGAGGTTGGCCACGATCTGCTCGATGCGCGTGCGGTCCGCCTCCAGCCAGAGCGGCTCCTCCGGCATGTCGACGGTCAGCTCGTGCCGCCGCTGCTCGATCAGCGGGCGGGTGGCCTCCAGGGCTCCCTCCGCGGCGTGCTGGAGCGCGACCGGCTCCTTGCGCAGCTCGACCAGGCCGCGCGTGAAGCGGGAGACGTCCAGCAGGTCGTCGACCAGGCGGGAGAGGTGACGCACCTGGCGGCCGACCTTCTCCGCCATCTCATGAGCGCGGCGGTTCTCCGCAGGCAGTCCCCGGAGCACGGAGGCGGCGTTGGAAATGGCGGCCAGCGGGTTGCGCAGCTCGTGGGCGAGCATCGCCAGGAACTCGTCCTTGGCCCGGTCGGCGGCCGCCAGCTCGGCGAAGAGCCGCGCGTTGTCGATCGCCAGCGCGGCCCGGTATCCCAGCTCCTCGGCCAGGGCGAAGTCGGCGGGCGTGTAGCGGCGGTCCCTGTCCGCGAGCGCCAGCATCACGCAGCCGAGGATGCGGTTGCGGGACATCAGCGGCACCAGGAGCATCGACTTCGGGGCGAGCTCGAGGCGCAGGCGCACGAGCTCCTGGTCCACCTCGCCGTAGCGGAGCTCCTCTTCGGTCACCTCAGGGGAGAAGACAGCCTGCCCGGTGCGCAGGACCCAGCCGGGTCCAGCGGGGGCTCCCAGGTTGGGCGGGTGCCGCCGCACCTCGTCCATCAGGAGCTGCCGGGCGGGATCCTTGTGGACGGCCTGGACGCGCTGGATCTCCCCCCTGTCGTCGAAGACGTCGACGATGCAGTAGTCGGCGAGGGAGGGGACGACCAGGCGGGTCAGGCTGGCGATCGTCTCCTGATAGTCGAGGGAGGAGGCGAGCACGTGGCTCACCTCGGCCAGGAACGCGAACCGGCCCTCCGCCGTCTCCGTGCTCAGCGGCTCCCGCAGGATGATGGGGTGCATGACAGATTCTATGAAAGGAGCGATGCGATGGGGGTGGCGAGGCGCCCGTGAGGGCGCCCCTTTCCGCGGTTAGCTGGTCGAGGGATAGAGCTGGCGGTAGCTGTCCGCCAGGACGAGGATGCGCTTGACGTAGTCGCGCGACTCGTCGATGTCCATGTTCTCCACGAAGTCGTCGAGCTGGGCGTCCGGCCCGGCCTCCTCCCACATCCGGCGGATGCGGTTGGGGCCGCCGTTGTAGCCGGCCAGGGCGAGCTCGACGTTGCCGTCGAACATCCTGAGGAGCTGGCGGACGTAGGCCGAGCCCAGCTCGATGCTGTACTCGGGGTCGTAGAGCCCCTTGGCCGGGTACGGCCGGTCCAGCCGCTGTGACATCTCTTGCGCGGTGGCGGGCATGAGCTGCATGAGCCCGCTGGCGCCGACCGGGCTGGTGGCGCGCGGATCGAAGGCGCTCTCCTGGCGGATGATGCCGGCGATCAGGGCCGGGGAGAGGCCGTTGGCCCGCGCCTGGGCGCGGATGGCGTCGCCGTACTCCAGAGGGTAGTAGGCGAGCAGGACCTCTTGCGGCACCGTCGACTGCCGGGGGCCGCCGAGGGCTGGGAACGCCTGGCGCAGCAGGGCGATCCCCTCGCGGCGCTTGCCCTGGCGGCCCATGACCAGGGCGCGCAGGGCGAGCAGGTCGCGCGGATCGGCGTCCTTCTCGACCAGCTCCATCTCGCGGCCCGCCAGCTTGTCGAGCCCCATGTCCGAGAGCCTCTTGGCGCGCTGCAGGACCGGGTCCGCCGGCCAGGGGGCGGCGGCGCGCGCCAGCTCGATGCTCGACGACACCGGGGGCACTCCCAGCCGTTCCATGGCCTGGCGGCGGTAGAAGTCGGTGGTGTCCGACGAGGCCGTCAGGTCGCGGTAGAGGGCCTGCGCCTTCCGGGGGGAGCCGAGCTTCTCGTGAGCGCGCGCCAGCCAGTAGAGGCCGCGCTGGGCGTCGCCCTGGCCGGGATAGATGTCGGCGAGCTGCGTCCAGTAGGTCACGGCGCGGCCGAGATTCTGTCGGCCGTAGGCCTCCCAGCCCTTCTCCCACAGCTCCCGGGCGCCGGTCGTGTCGCGAGCGTCGATGCGGCGCAGGATGCGCAGCGTGTCCATCGCCTGGTCGAAGAGGCCGGCCTCCATGAAGTCCTCATAGAGGTCGCGCAGCTCCGGAGTCGAGAGCCGCTCGTCGGCGCCGAGCCGGATGACGTTGGAGAGGTGGCGGTGCGAGGCCTCCAGCATGGCCCGGCGCTCGACGCCCGCGCGGCCGGCGCGGGCGGTGGCCAGGGTGCGCTCCCACTCCAGCTCCGCCTCCTCCGCTTCGTCGCGCGGAGCCACCGCGTCGAGGACGCTCAGGGCGTCGCTCACCCGGCTCGACTCGGTCAGCACGCGCGCCTTGAGCAGGTGCCACTCGGTGTCGCGCTCGACCTGAGGCACGTTCTCCAGGGTGTCGAGCGCCGCGGTGAGGCGCTCGACGGTGAGGAAGGAGCGGGCGCGGCGCTTGACCTCGCCGCTCGACAGAACGACGTTCCAGTCGATGGAGCCGTCCACGGCGCGGAAGGTGGACGCCACGCCCAGGGCGCCGGCCTTGAGCGGCGCCGCCACCAGCAGGCGGCGGGCCGCCTCGCGGCGGATCTCCTCGTCGTTCAGCCGCTGGCCGATCTTCCAGGCCAGGTTATCCAGCTCGATCTCCTCTTCGCCCCCGATCTCCTCCCGGCGGGCGCCGTCGATCAGCTCCAGCGTGCGGCGCTCGTCGCCCTGCTCCAGGTAGAGCTCGGCGGCTTCCAGGAAGGCGCGGGCGCGCAGGGGAGAATCGGGGCAGCCGGCGATCAGGCGGTCCAGCGCGGCGATCGCCACTTCGTCGTCGCCGTTCTCCCGCGCGCTCTCGGCGAGCAGGAAGAGCCGCCAGTCCTCCAGCTCGTCGCCGGGGACCGAGACCTGGCCGAGGAGATCCTCCGCGAGCTTGTCCTCCCCGGCCTCCCAGGCATAGAAGCCCGAGAGCAGGCGCGCGCGGACCGCCTCGTCCGGATAGCGGCGGGCGATCTGCTCGAGAAGCTGGCGCGCCCCTTGCAAATCATCCTCCCGCAGGGTTTGGGCGGCCGTGGCGTAGCGGGCGAGCGGGTGAGTGAGGGGCGCAGCGAGGGGGCGGGGAGTCAGGGTGGTGGCGGCCTGGACCCTATCTGGAGCGCTCGACAGGATGTAGAGGATACAAAGAGAGAAGACGGAGAAGACAACAACAGCGAAGCGGAAAGCTGATACTTTCACCACACCTCCGTACGAGCGAGCGAGCCATTCATTCGACGGGCACACGGAATGCGTCCGCCGGGTGTGCGTTTTCCAATAACCCTCAACCGAGGGCGTACAGCTTTTCATTCCCACAAGCCCAAGCTTGTAAAATTTTCCTTCTGGTAGGATTGTGTCCGCCATGTCGATCCTGGATTGGCTGGGTCTGAAACGGGAGGAGCGGCCGGCGGGGGGCGACACCGAGACGGTGCGCCGGATCGTGAGCGAGCTGCGGGCGCTGGACCCCGAGCGGGCCCGCTACATCGCCGCGTTCGCCTTCATTCTGGCGCGGGCGGCGAACGCCGACCTCGAGATCAGCGCGGAGGAGACGGCCAGGATGGAGCGCATCCTCCAGGACGTCGGCCATCTGCCCGAAGCCCAGGCGGTGCTCGCGGTGGAGATCGCCAAGAACCAGAGCCGGCTCTCCGGCGGCACCGAGAACTTCCTGGTGACCCGCGAGTTCCGCGAGGTGGCGACGCGGGAGCAGTGCCGGGAGCTGCTCGACTGTCTGTTCGCGGTCTCGGCGGCCGACCATTCGATCTCCGGCGCCGAAGAGGCGCAGATCCGGCAGACCGCCAGCGAGCTCGGCTTCAGCCTCAACGAGTACGTCGAGGTCCGCTCCGCCTGGAACGACAAGCGGGATCTTTTGCGCGGGCTTCGATAAGATACCCCCGCGTGGAAGGTTCCCCCCTTGGTGAAGACTCCGGAGAGGTTCCCTCATGATTCGTGGTGATCGTGGCCGTGATCGCGGCCGAGCGGCCGGTTGTTTCCTCCGTACCCTCCTGCTCCTGGCGGTCCTGGTGGTGATCGTGGCGGCGGTTGCCACGTTCTACACCGGCGCCGCTCCGAAAGTCTCCGTGCAGTCCAAGCTGCCGGGCATCGGCAAACGGACGCCCATCCAGGTCCGGATCGAGGATCCGCAGCGGGTCTCCAAGGTCAAGATCGAGGTGGTCCAGGGGACGGACGTCAAGACGGTCGAGGAGCGCGACTTCCAGCCGAAGCCGGCCTGGGCGCTCGGCGGCGCGCAGCCGGTGGACATGACCGTGGAGGTCGGGCGCGACACGGTCCAGGGTCTGCGTAGCGGCGAGGCGACCGTGCGGGTCACGGCCGAGCGGGCGGGGACCTGGCTGCGCCGGCCGGCGCCCGCGGTCTCCGAGGTCAAGCTGCCGGTCCGCCTGGCGCCGCCGACCCTGGGCATCCTCTCCAACTTCCACTACGCGGCCCAGGGGGGGAGCGAGGCCGTGGTCTACCGGGTGGGCGAGGGCGCGGTCCGCGACGGCGTGCAGTCCGGCGACTGGTGGTTCCCCGGCTTCCCCATGCCGGGCAACGACAAGCAGATGCGCTTCGCGCTGTTCGCCATCCCCTACGACATGACCGACGCCTCGCGCATCCGTCTGATCGCCATCGACGACGTGGGCAACCGGGCCGAGGCGGCCTTCATCGACAAGTTCACGCCGCGGCCGCTCAAGACCGACACGATCGAGGTCTCCGATCCCTTCATGAACAAGGTTGTGCCGGAGATCATGTCGAGCTCGTCCGAGGTGGCGGACCAGGGAAACCTGCTCGCCAACTACCTGGAGATCAACCGCAACCTGCGCAAGAAGAACGCGCAGACGCTCAAGGAGCTGGGGGCCAAGTCGGCCAAGCAGTTCCTCTGGACCCAGCCCTTCATCCCGATGCCGAACGCCCAGATCACCGCCGCGTTCGCCGACCGCCGGACCTACATGTACAACGGCAAGCCGGTCGACCAGCAGGACCACCTGGGCTTCGACATGGCCTCGGTGGAGCGCGACGCCATCCCGGCCTCCAACGCCGGCCGGGTGGTGCTCGCCCGCTATTTCGGGATCTACGGCAACGCCGTGGTCATCGACCATGGCTATGGGCTGCAGAGCCTCTACGGCCACCTGTCGTCGATCGCGGTCAAGGAAGGGGACATGGTGCAGCGCGGCCAAGAGCTGGGCCGCTCCGGCCAGACCGGCCTCGCCGGCGGCGACCACCTCCACTTCACCATGCTCCTCCAGGGGCTGGCGGTGACCCCGGTCGAGTGGTGGGACCCGCACTGGATCCAGGACCGCGTCGCCAGGAAGCTCGGGCCGGCGCTGCCGTACAACCCCAACGCCGGGGGCGGGGTGGCGGGGGCGGCGGCGAAGGCGCGGTAGCTCACATCACCAGGGCATATCCGACCTTGAAGAACAGCGTGCGGTCCGCCCGGGTCAGGCCGATGAGCTGGCCGTCCTGGATCTCGCCGCCGAGCTGGTTGTCCGAATAGCCGAGGAAGAGCACCGTCTGCGGGTTCAGCTTGTAGGAGAAGAGGAGCTCGCTGAACAGGTGCTCGTCCTCGCTCGGCACGTCCGATGCCGTGTAGAGGTCGGTGTTGTAGGCGATGTCCATGTACTGCAGGACGGCGCGGACGAAGGTCCGGATGTTGAGCTGGTAGACCGCGCGGAGCTGAGTCACGTTGAGCTCCAGAAGCTCCTCGTCGTCCACGTCCACCTTCTGAAGGTCGTGATCCAGCGTCATCCGCAGGTGGCGGCCGAAGTTGTAGCCGATCCCGGGGTTGATCCGCAGCAGGTCGCCGGCCCGGGTGTGCGCGAAGTCGATGGTGTCCGCCACGGTCGCGTTGAGAGAGAAGTTCAGGGCGCCCGAGGGGCGCGCCTCGATCTCCAGGTTGGTGAACCGCTCCTCGAAGGTGACCCCGTTCCAGAAACGGTCGCGCCAGCCCGTGTTGACGAAGAAGAAAGACTGCCAGGGCCCGTTGAGCCAGACCCAGGTCTCCAGCTCGCGCTCCAGGAGCTGCCCGTCCGAGCCTTCGGTCTGGTCCCAATCGGCGCCGGCCCCGAGGCGGCTGTACCAGCTCCTCTCGTCCTGTGGCCACCAGACGCGCTCCAGGCCGCCGAGCATCATGGAGTAGCCCACCCGCGGCATGAAGCCCAGGTCGGCCCGGAGCTCGGGGTCGAGGTCCTCGTAGCGGGCGTACCAGTTCCAGAACCGGGAGTTGTGGTTGTAGCCGAGGCGGAAGGCGGTGCCGTTCAGCCGCCCCTCCGGCAGCTCCAGCTCGGGATCCGCGTCGCCGGGGTACTCCGTCCGCGACCCGAGGACGTGCAGGCTGATCACGTCGCTCGGCGTCGGCTTGTACCGCCCGTCGAGCCCCAGGACGCTGTTGAAGTAGCCTCCGCCCTCCCGGTGGGTCGCCACGGCGCCGAGGTTGGCGTTGGCGCCCAGGTCGCGGCGGTAGCGCAGCACGGCGTCGGTCGTCTCGACGTCCTCCAGCACCTCCGTCCGGGAGGACTGGTTGGAGGGGAGCAGCAGGTTCGTGACCTCGTCCTGGGCCACGAAGAAACCGAGGCCGTTGCTCCTCTCCTTGCCGGTCAGCTTCACCCCCCAGGAGGGATCGGTCACAGTTCGGGTATGGACGACGTCGAACGGCGTGTCGAAGAAATCGGCCCCCTCCAGGAAGAACGGTCGCTTCTCCGGGAAGAACAGGGCGAACTGGGTGTTGACGTCGAACTGGGCGACGTCGGCCTCCACCTGCGAGAAGTCCGGGTTCAGGGCGCCGGAGAGGGTCAGGTTCGGGGTGATCCCCCAGCGCGCCGTCAGCCCGAGGTCGGTCTCCACGTCTCCCTCCTCCAGACCGGACTGAGGAAAGTCGGGGCTGCGGTCGGTGCGGTGCGAGGTCGCGGTGGGGTCGAATTCGACGTTGCGCCCCGGCGTGGCCCCGGAGAAGCCGGTCATCTTGGGGAGCTGGCAGATCAGGCAGTTGTCGTCCGGATCGACCGGCATCATGGCGATCTGGTGGCGGAGGTTGCGCGGATAAGAGCGGAAGGCGGCGACGCCCCAGGTCTGGTCCCCCTCGGAGCGCTGGAAGCGCAGAGAGCTGAAAGGGATCGCCATCTCCACCACGTACCCGTCCTCGCCGATCTTCCCGGCCGAGCTCCAGATGGCGTCCCAGTTCGGGTCCTCCTTCTCGTCCGCGGCGGTCTCGTCCATGGCCAGGTCCATCTGCACGCCGAGCGGGTTGACGAACAGCTCGTAGCCGCGGCGCCCGTCATTGAACGTGTCGAGGATGAGGCCCACGAAGTCCTCGCGGAACGGCGTGTCGCGGTCGGAGATCGTCGCCCGGATGGCCGACGGGTCGGGATCATGCGCCGTGAACGCGGCGTAGAGCCGGTCGTCGTCATAGACCAGATAGGCGATGGTGGTCACCGGAGCCGGGACGTTCTGCCCGGGATCGATCTCGTTGCCGACATCGACTTTCAGGGCCTGGCTCCACTCCCCCTCCTCCAGCACGCCGTCGACCTTGATCTCGGAGGTCAGCCGGGGGATGCGGTAGTGCTTCTCCTCCAGGATGGACGCCGTGGCGGCCGGCAGCGCGGCGGCGCCGGACAGGGCGAGGAGAAGGCCGAGGGCGGCGGGGCGGGGCCGGAATGGGAGCTGATGCAAGGTAAAAACCCTCCGTAGGTGCGTCTTCCGCACGTACCTACGGACCGTAGGGGGAATGTGTTTCGAAAGAGGTGAGGACTACCGCCGCCTGGCCGCTTCCGCCCGCGCCCTGAGGAGGTCCGGCAGGTTCTCCTGGATCCAGCGCTCGGCCTTGTCCAGGCTCCGGTAGAGGCGTTCGCGGCGGCGGAACTCGGGCGTGTGGAAGTGGCGCTTGCCGTTCTTCACCAGCGGCGGCAGGTCGGCGTGCAGCAGCTCGTGGTAGACCACGGCCTCGACCACGCAGCGGGGGATTCCCGGCTGGTCGAGCACCCGGTGGACCCGGATCAGGCTGTCCTCGTAGGAGTAGCTGCCGAGCTGGAGGGAGTACGTGCGGGCGCGGCGACGGCAGCGGTGCGCCTCTCCGCCCGAGGACCTGCCCCAGGTGATCTCGAACGACAGCCGGCCGTCGAAATAGCGCTCGTTGAGGTTGTCGGCGATCTCGCGCAGGTCGAAGGCGACCCCCTCGGAGCGGAGAGGCGCGCGGCGGAGGCGGATCGCCTTGCGCACCTCGGCGAAGTACTGGCGGATCACCAGGAGGGCCTGGCGGGCCCGGTCGCTCCCCCGCTTGCTCTCCAGAAAGGCCGCGACCGCCTCCAGGACCTCCGGCGGCGCGTCCACGAACGAGCGGTGGATGCGCAGGGCGAGCCGCGTGCGGTCGCCCGGCCGCCCGGGGCGGACGGTGAGGATGGTGCGCCGGTTGTC
>DASVEF010000333.1:0-25722 GCA_036380715.1 Thermoanaerobaculia bacterium
CGGCAGCTCCTGGAGAGCGAGCGGGCCGCCCGCTCCGAGGCCGAGCGGGCCAGCCGCTTGAAGGACGACTTCCTCGCCATCGTCTCCCACGAGCTGCGGACCCCGCTGAACGCCATCCTGGGCTGGGCGCAGATCCTGACCGACGGACGGAGCGGCAAGCCCGAGATGCTGGCCCAGGGCCTGGATGCCATCCACCGCAACGCCCGCGCGCAGGCGCACCTCATCGAAGACCTGCTGGACATGAGCCGCATCGTCACCGGCAAGATCCGGCTGAACGTCCAGACCATCGGACTGGAGGAGATCGTCCGCTCGGCGGTCGCCACGATCACTCCGGCGGCGCAGAGCAAGGGAGTCCAGGTCGAAAGCTCCGTCGACGGACCCGCTTCGGCGGTGCACGGCGACTCGGACCGGCTCCAGCAGATCGTGCTGAACCTGCTGTCCAACGCCGTGAAGTTCACGCCCGAGGGGGGCCGGATCCGGGTCTCCATCCGGGCGGACGAGACGTACGGCGAGATCGTCGTCAGCGATACGGGCCAGGGCATTCAGCCCCAGTTCCTGCCCTACGTCTTCGATCCTTTCCGCCAGGCCGACTCCTCCACCACCCGCCGGCACGGCGGCCTGGGCCTGGGGCTGGCGGTGGTCAACCACCTGGTGCAGCTCCACCGGGGGACCGTCCACGCGGAAAGTCCCGGCGACGGGCTCGGCGCCACCTTCTCCGTCAGGATCCCCCTGGCCTCCGGCTCCACGGGAGACGGGGCGGCGGCACCGAACGTCGTGAGGCCGTTGTGGTCCGGCTCTCCTCCCTCCGAAATCCCGACCAGCCTGGAGGGCCTGCGGCTCCTGATCGTCGAGGACGAGCCGGATACGCGGGAGGCCCTGGCCCGCTTCCTCGAGCACCAGGGAGCGACGGTGGTCGCCGTCGGCTCCGTGGGAGAGGCTCTGGAGCGGCTGGGAAACGAGCTCTTCGACGTGATGGTCAGCGACATCGGAATGCCGGACCTGGATGGCTACGACCTGATCCGCGCGCTCCGCACCCGCGAGACCGACTCCGGGCGGCACCTGCCCGCCGTGGCCGTGACCGCCTTCACGCGGGATGAGGACCGGCAACGGGTTTTGCGGGAAGGCTACTCCGAGCACGTCCCCAAGCCCGTCAACCCCGCCAGGCTGCTCGGCGTGCTCATGGAGCTCGCCGGGAAGGGTGCGAGGGGGGCGGGGGCGGACCTTTGAGACAGCGGTAGGTGGTAGAGTTGAACCATGGACGAACCGCGGCTCCTCATCGAGCCCGATCCGGTCATCGAGGCTTATAAGAAGGACATTGACCGGACCCTGCTCCGGGAGAACCTCAAGCTGACCGTCGAGGAACGGCTGCGCAACCTGATGCGGCTGCAGCGCTTCGCCGAGGAGATGAGGCGGGCGGGACGGCGGGCCTTCCATGATCGATCTTGAGCGGCTCCTCCCGGCTCTGAGCGGAGCTGGGGTCGAGTTCATCATCGTGGGCGGCGTGGCCGCCATCGTCCATGGCTCGGCTCGCCTCACCCAGGATCTCGACATCGTCTATCGCCGGAATCCGGACAACATCATCCGCCTTGCGACTGCGCTGAAGCCCTTCTCCCCGTACCTCCGCGGTGCGCCGCCGGGACTGCCCTTTCGGTGGGACGCCGAGACCATCCAGAGAGGGCTCAATTTCACTCTCGTCACCAGCGCCGGCCCCCTAGACGTCCTGGGAGAAATCGCCGGCGGGGGTACCTACGAGAACCTGATCTCCCACAGCCGGAAACTGTCTGTCTTTGGAGTTGAGTGCTACTGCTTGGGCCTGGATCGCCTGATCCAGGCGAAGAGAGACGCCGGCCGCCCCAAGGATCTCGAGATCATCGCCGAGTTGGAATCCCTGCGCGAGGAGTGAACGGAATTCTCCCGCCTCGAGCGCTCTCCAAGCACGCTTCTTGTATACCCTATGGCTGAGCATCGATTTGTCCGGGCGCCGGACGTCCGGCGTCCGGGCTCGCTCACAGCGCCACGTACAAGAAGGAGACAGTGATGAAAAAGATCAGACTGCGTTTGCTGGTGTTGGCCGCTCTCCTGACTGGAGCCTCCCTGCTGTCGTCCGCCGCCCCGGCGTTCGCCTGGTGCCCCTTCTACTGCTGGCACGTCGACGAGAATACGACCTGCTGCCAGACGAGGACGTGCGAGATCGTCTGCTGATAGCAGCGCGGGATCACGGCCGAACCTCCAGGCGAACGGTGACCACGTACGCGACGGCCACCGGCTTGCCCTTGCGGCGGGCCGGTCGAAACGTCCACTGCCGGACCGCGTCGACCATGGCCGCATCGACCCTCGGGTCCAACCCTCGAAGAACCCGGATGGTGCAGATGCGGCCTTTTTCGTTGATGACGAGCTCGAAGATCCCGATCCCCGCGATCGCCTTCCTCCGGACACTGTCCGGATACACGGGATCGACCCTGCGCAGAAGCTCGGGAGGCTGAACGCCGCCGACGACCCGCAGCGGCTGCACGTTTGCGCAATCCGGCTCCGGAGACCGGAACGCGACTGGCGGCTCGGGGGGCGCAGGCGGCACAGCGCGCTTGGGGGTCGGCCTCTCTGAGTGGGCGAGAGCTTCCGGCGCTCCTTCTTCACGGCAGGAGGCAAACAGTAGGAGAAGGAGACACGCTCTGAGCATTCGAAGTGAGACCCCTGCATCGGCCATTCGCCATGTACTCCTCCAGCTTCTCTTGCAGCGAGGAGAGGCTGTCGGTGGCAGACCGAAGCTCGACGACGAAATCGGGACACAGGCACAGGAATTTCTCTCTTTCGCTACGGCTCAGCCCCTTGAGGCGTGACCATCTCACCCAGGAGGTATCCGGCGCGCGCATGGCTCCATTGGTCAGCAGGAATCCCGCGGACGAGTCGAAGACAGTCCCTGTGCCGTCCACCTTGACCCATTGCCGTAGCTGGAAGTTGATTTCGGAGCCTCGCTCCGCCGATCCAGGGCCCGCAGGCGACATGATCTCCAGATCTCCCTCGGACGTGCGCTCGATCCTCAGCTCACTGTTGAGCTCGCAGAGCGCCTGGAGCTGGTCGTCCGAGAGACAGACCGCCGGCTTCAGCCGTAGTCTCACCGGCTCAACGCTCACCAGAGTCGCGGGCGGTGCGATGGTCACCATGGTGTGCCAGTGTAGCCCGGGAATCGAGACACCTCAAGTATCGCACGGTGGTTACCGAGCCGCGAGCGAACCTACAGAACTGCCGAGTGGTGGTAGCAGACGCATTACGAGCCGACCACTCACACCACAGTTGAAGCGTGGCGCGCGAACCCTCTATACATGCTAAAGATCTGGCTTGACACCGAGGCAACGGACTGAGTAGACAGGTTCTTTCCCTCGAATTCGAAGATCTGAGGCCACTCTGCCGCAAATGCTTGGAGATCCTCGCACCGGTTGATCCGCTCGACGTAAGTCCGCAGCCGGCGGAGATTCCTGCTGTGCTGGTCGTGAGCGAATTTCGCCAGCGGAACGCCGTGAGTGAAGGTGGACGCGGCCAAGGGATCCACATAGTACTGCCCGTCGATCGGCTCCCACCGCTCCAGCCCCGCCTCGAGCACAGCGAGTCGCCGGATCTTGCATGGCATGCAGGCACCACAGTGCGTAATCCGGTGCCCGCCGGAGTGGGCCAGCCGCGCTACGAGGTTGGGGAAGTACCAGCAACTATTGGTCCTCGCCACTAGGCTCGGGCGGTCCGGGAGCGACTTCGTGAGCTCGGCCAGCGACCCTGCTTCGCCTCCTTTGGTCAGAAACTGGAACGGGTTGCGGATCGTGATCTGTCTCTGGAAAAGGCCCTCGAACAGCCGCTCCATCAGCAATAGGAAGGTGGGGTGGGCATGCCGCGTCGACCGTGCTCCGATCACGTAGGAATCGAACGGCAGGTTATGGGCAAGGATTCCGTTCTCGAACATCAAAATGCGGTCGATGTAAAGGGCATCCGCGACGGCACCGGCGAGCGCAAGGTAAAGGAACGTGCGCAATCGCCAGGTGTTCTCAACATCTTCGAGCGGTGCCGGGGATGGCCCTCCATTGACCGCCACCACCCGCGTCCGTCGGGGGACGACTCGGAAAGCCACCAGCGGGACCTCGCCGCCGCCAGCCCGTGCAAGATCCCTGAGCAGCGACGCGCGATCCTCCAACCGGTTGCTGTATTGCGTTACTGCGACCGTCCGGTCCCCCGCCGCGAGTAGAGAGCTCATACCTGAAGACGAGTCCAAGCCTCCAGAATAGAGCGTCACCGAACTCGCTGGGCTCTCTGGTTTCGGTATCTCGGGCGACCAGGTTGTCTCATGGTGTCTCGGATAGAACCGAAAGCGAATCCGATCCCCGGAGACGAATGATGCGATCCGGCCGAGGAGCGGCGCCAGCTCCTGCCATCGATCGACATCGGAGACCGCCACATGGTAGTCGAACGCCCGGCTCCAGCGTTCGAGGTCGCGTTCCACCAGCCGGTCGCTCTGGTGCAGATAGGCGCCGATCTCCACTAGATCTTGCGCCAAAGGCGAAAGCCGCACCCCTTCAGTGCGCGAGTGATGGGGTGCGAGCGCGATATTGCCTTGGCTCTGGCCGACCTGGAGTACGTAGTGGGAGGAGGAGCCTTCTGGCGGGACGTTCGCCAGTTCGTGTCGGTCCAGACCGCAAATGAAACTTGTAGCCATACGCAGACTCAGGGCAAAAACGTCTGCACCTCGCGGTAGAAGCGCGCATGCGCGTCGAAGATCGACTGGAACATATCGGCCACAGTCACCTCTGCTTTCGGTGGACCGGGCGGAGAAGCTACTAGCAAAAGCTTAGTCGAGGACATGTTTCTGATCTCTTCTGGGATAAAGGGATCTCGGATGTCTGACGGACCTTTCTGGAAATTCTCAAGGTGGTCCTTGAAATCCGAGAGCCCTTTGATGTGATAGGCCTCGACGCGTCGTTTCAGATTGGTACCGAGCCCCTGCAACACTGCGCTCGGAATCTGATCGTTCAGGGGATCAATCGCATAGGCACGATGTGCATTGCGCGTCTCCAAGTCGGCCGCAAGCGCTGCGAGCCGCCGCAGCTTGCACGGAAAGCAGCAACCACAGTGGGGCACAGTACCCTTCCAGTTTGGGCTGAGAGCTTTCGCGAGATCTTTCTCCAGGCAGCTATCCGTTTTCTGGAGGAGAAGGGCCTGCCGGGCCTTCGGATTTTTCCCACTCAGACACGCTAGTATCTGGGTTGCGGTGTAAAACTGGAACGGATTGTTGATCTTGAGGTCCTTGACGACTTTGAGCTTCTCGAAGACATGGAGGGTCTGCCAAAGAAACTGGGGGTGGGTGTCGCGCACTGCGTAGCCCGGGCCACAAATCTGGCGATCTCTCAGGTGATAGGAGGAAACCGCGTCGTCGAAGAGCTGGATCCTCGGCAGCCCCAGACGCCGTGCGAGCCCTGCCGCCAGCGCAACCTGCAGGAAGCCGAGGGAGCGTTGGGTCCGTTCGAGCGACGGAAGGTTAACTGGCATGAGACGGAATGCGATAACAGAAAAGGGGTTGGTCACCCGGGAAATTTCGGCGATAAGCTTCTGCTGACTGCTCTTCGGGCTTCCCGGGCCGTAGCGCACCGAGGCGATTAGGTCTCCCCGCTCGCTCTGACAGGCGATGCCGAAGACCGACTTGAAGTGGGTCGAAAAGACGCAGACCCCGCCCCCAACTGAGGGGCCAGTTGCCGGCAGCCGAAGCACCGGCCTAGTGTCTGCACGCTGATAGAAAGACAGGCGAAAGGTGTCGTGGGTGAGGTTGTGGAGGAGATCCGTCAGCTCGGTCGCTTGATCGTTCCAAAGTCGCTCGTCTTGAACGCCTACATGGAGCTCGATCTCGCGAATCCATGGGTGTGGCTTTTTCTGGGGTCTCTTTATGAGCTGGTCGGCTTGGTACAAGTGCGATGCGAAGGCCAGGAGATCTTCGGTCAGGGCATCGATCGGCTGCCCCTTCCCGCCATCGTCGAAACTCGATTCCAGCCCCCAGCCGAGATTGGGATTGCTGCCGATCAGCCGGAGCTCATGAACGGTCGCCCCACGCGCCAGGGTACCGCTCTTGGCTGACCGTGCCTCAGCATCCTTCTTTTGGGAAGCCGAGAGATCGCAGAAGAACACGCCCAGATGTTGGGGCATTACTTCGCGTCTCCCTTGAACAACTCCTTCGCCGCGTCGGCCAGCCACTCTGGCACGTCATCGAGCATCTCGGCGAGGGGTCTGCCACTGCCGTACTTTCGCTCCGAGTACTGCCGGAGCGTGGCCAGGAAGTCCCGTGCAAGCTTGGGCACCTCGTCCTTTTGGACACTGCTCAGAAAGCTGGAACGGAGCTTCTCCTCGGCGTCGGTCGCGGCTGGGAGGCCACCCGTGATATAACGTACGAGCTCTTGAAGATAGGATCCTATGTAGGTCACGAGCGCCTTTTCCGTGTCGATTTTTGGCAGGCGCTGAAGCAACAGCTCTCGATCTACGTCGAAGGGGCTCCGGTCCGTGGCGTACAGCTCGTCCACCGTGCGCCGCAGGGCGTAGCTCGCCAGTTCGAACCCGATGACGTCCCGTTCCGGCAGGTCTGCGTCTAGCCTCTCCAGAAGCTCGCTGCCAAGCCGGATGAGCGCCGTCTCTCCCATAAAGCCTTGGCGTTCTACCCATTGCTCGAGGCGCTGTTGACTTGCGTTGACCCGCGCCGCCGCCACCAGTCCTGTGAGCAGTCCGGCGGCAGCCCGCCATTCCTGTCCCGAGAGCAGGCCTCCCCATTGTCGATCCGAGAGAATCCCGGCGAAAAACCGACGAGCCCGCGCCGACTGCGGCACCTCGGTCGGCACCTGCGTCTCGGCTTCCGCTGCTCCCGACGGCCCAACCATCAAATCGCGGACCTTCTGGGCCTTCTGGACGGAAAGCCCGAAAGTGCCGGGGCTACCCATCGTAAGGTCTCCTCACGGTGTCTCCTTCAGTCCTCCCTACCAAACAACTCGCGAATGGATCGATCGTACTCCTGTTCGGTGATGTCGCGTCCGCCATCCATATTGGCGAACCTCTTGAAGCGCTCGAAGCTCGCAATCAGCGGCTGCCACTTTTTCCCGTACTGATCTACAAATTTTTTCGCACTTTCCTCGCCGCCGTTGTAATCTTTGATCTGCGCGAAGGGCTGGAATCCTTTCTCGTTGAAGAGTTGGTATAAATCGTGGTAGTACTCCCGCATGACGATCAGCCGGGTCACGGTTGGAATCTGGTACTTGGCGAGATCCGCTTTCGTGACGTGTCGCTCCAGGAAGGACAGGTAGCGGTTGAGGATCCGCTTGATCTTCCGGGGATTGGTGAATCCGCAATCATAGAGAGCGTTGGCGAAATCATCGAAGTAGGGCGTGAGATCGGGATCATGAGCCTCGGTCAAAAGACCTTCGATGCTCTTCACGACAAAGCTCGCGAGGTCTGCTACTTTCGGCTCCGGTACTCCCATGGAATATTGAATGATCTTTTCGAGGTGTTGCCGGCCGTCGATGTCCAGATCCTGATATTTCTTGCGGATGCTCTGATAGACCACATACCGGTTGATCCCCAACACGAAGAGACAGTTCTCTACGCTGAGGTGGTTCTTGACCCTCTCGAGGATGGTGATCGCCACATCAGGGAGGCAGCGGTCAAGGTCGTCAATGAAAATCGCGAGATAAACGCGCCTCCCTTCAAGCTCCGGACGCTGGCCGCAGTAGATTTCTATATACGCCCGTACGAATCTCTCGAAGTCTTCCTGCACCTCAATAATCGTGTCAGACCATTTGTCGAAGACGGTCTGCAACTCGTCTTCAGCTCGCTTGAGGTGCTCACCTACCTCCTTGAGACTCACGGCTTCGCCGAAGGCCTTGTTCGTCGCTGCCCGGAGCGCGAGGTCCGTCAGGCCCAAGAGGGAAGCCGTGGCAACCTTCTTGAACGAATCGAAGAAGGACTTACTGTCCGCCGCGTTCTTACAACGCTGCTCGAAATCGCGCCGGATCGCATGGAAGAGGGGATAGACGATGTTGACTTCGTTCTCGTAACGCCAAGCATCGAACCATACAGGGATGTGAAGCGGGATGCTCGCGTCCTGCGGCAGGTCTTTGAGCCGCGCCTCCATCTGCTGTTCGATAAGACGCATCAACGACGTCTTCCCGCTGCCCCAGTCTCCGAAGATGCCCCAGGTAAATGGTGGCTCCGTGGCTGCGATGTGTCCCAGTGCGCCCTTCGCGGCGGCTTCGAAGCTCAGCAGGTCGGCGGCCGATGTCCTGACCGGCCGATCTGGAAGATACTTGACCCGCATAACTTCTTTTCCCTCTCGTGCTGTCAACACGATACCTACAGCCGAGAAACTCAACTGTTTTGATTATTATACACCAAGCTGAGAAACAGGCTGCTGGTTAGTTTTCTACCGCCGTGGCTGAATGCGGATGCCCAGGTCCTCAGCCCCTGGTTCAGCTCGCAGAGCACCTGGAGCTGGTCGTCTGTGAGGAGCCCATCGACGCCAAAATCAGAACCAGAGGTGCCGATCGAGCGCGGCGCGAATCTCTTGCATGCGCTCGGGGGTGAGCGCACCGAGGCGCTCGCGTAGGCGATCTTTGGAAAGTGTCCGGATCTGCTCGCAAAGAGCCTTGCTCTCCCGGGGCAGGCCACCTTCGCCAGCCGGAATCCGAACCTGGAAAGGGTAGACTCTGGCCACACTGGAAGAGATCGGAATCATGGTCACAGTCGGACTGGTGCGGCTGGCCAAGTCATTCTGGAGCACGACGGCTGGACGAATCTTGCCAACCTCCGACCCGATCACAGGATCGAGATTCACTAGGAAGATGTCGCCACGCTGCATCAGAGCCCCTCAGCCTCTACGCCCGACCATTCAGGATCGAGCGACGGGCTCTCCGCCTCAGCCCGGTATCCTTCCTCCATCTCTCGCGCAAGGCGGACCCGTCTAAGCTCGACCACGTGCGCCTCGATCGCCTCGCTGGCGAACTCACTGAATGGACGAGCCCCTGCCAGCTCTCTTGCCTCCGAGTAGAGGGTATCTGGAAGGGAGATTGTGGTGCGCATTCTTCACCTCCTCCTGCATCACCTTCTTGTGAAGGTTACGATGCAGGATGGAAATCTGCAAGACTCAGGATCGTTGGCTTTCCGCCCGCCCCGCCACCCGCACCTGCGAATCGTCCTGCCCCGGCTGCCGCGTACGCAACCAGGAGCTCCAACCGAGCCGCGGACCGGCTCCGAGGCGGCAAGGGGGGATTTCGGCGGCTTTGAGGGTGAGGCGGACATCGAACTCGTGCTCGTCGCCGGCGTAGAGGCGGACGAGTTGGACGAGGGAGCTGAAGCCTCTGCCGATAGGGAGGAAGTCGAGGAACTGGCCGAGGCCGAGGGGGCCGAGGCGGACTTCGAAGCGGGCGGATTGGTCCCAGACGCGGGCGCCCAGCACGGCGCCGCAGCCCACTGCGGTCAGCTCGCGGTTGCGGCCGGAGGCGCCGATCGCCGTCCTCTGGTCTTCCCCTAACTCCATCCAGCGGCCGATGAGCTGGGTCGTGCGGACCTCGACTCCGAAGTGGTCGGCCAGGATCATCTCCAGCCCGACAATCGAGCGGGCGCGGCGCGCCAGGATCCCCGTGTACTGGAGGAGCACGCGGTCCGGCACGTCCATGCGGTCGCGCAGCCCTTCGGTCCCCAATCCCATCAGCGAGAAGGCGGCGCGCGAGAAGGGCTCGCGGTCCGGGCGTTCCCAGGAGAGGCCGGCGCGGTGCCTCTTCTTCGCGCGATAGAGCAGCGAGAGGAGGCGGTGGTTGAAGATGTCGAGGAAGTCGCGGAAGGCCGTGTCTTTGCGCCCGGCCCTCTCCAGGAGCAGCTCGGTGAACGGGGCCGGCAGCGGGCCGAGGGCGCCGGCGAGCCCCATGACATTGACGGTCACGCGGGTGGGCTCCCCGTCCTCTTGCGGCAGGTCGACCTGCTGGACCTCGGAGGCCGGGAAGTCGAAGCCGACACGCGAGATGAAGCGCACGGCTTCCTGGGCGGGATCGCTCCCCTCCCCCACCGAGACCCGATCGCTCGTCATCTTCTCGAGCAGGCGGACGGCCTGGAAAAGCTCGAACCTCCAGCCTTCCGAGAAGAGGAGCTGCGCTACAGAACCATCTGTTCCCCAGCCATGGGCTGCCAACGCTTCCAGACTCCTTGTCTCTGCTGGCTCTTGATGACGAGCTGCGTGAACGAGTTGACGGACGAGTACAGGGCGAGGAACCGGTTGAGGACCGCGGCGAACAGGAAGGCGCCGCCGCCCACGTAGGCGCTCTCGTCGAACACCAGGGTCACTTCGGTGCCGCGGCAGAAGCCGCGCCAGGCCTCGCGCCCCATGCGGTGCACCACTTTGCGCAACGCCATTTCGCGGATGCCCTGGATCTGCTGGTGCACCGGCGCGCGCTCGGAGAAGCTGTAGAGCTTCAGGATCTCGCGCAATGCCTTGAGGCTGTCCTCGCCGGTCGAGAACGACAGGTAGTTGAGCGACAGGTGCGAGACCAGCCGCCACAGGGTCGAGCCGTCGCTCGGCGGGCTGAGCTGCGGCGTCGGCTTGGTCAGGCAGACGATGCGCGACGCCGGCACGGCTTCGTCGCACTGCAGCAGCGCGCCGGCCGGGAGCTGCTCGGCGAGCACCCGGTTGGTGCACAGGGTGTGGGCGAAGACGGTCTCGGTGGGCGGCAGGTAGGGGCGGAAATCGAGGTCCACCAGGGAGAGGACCATCTCCGACCCTGGCACGTTCTTGCGCAGGCTCGGCTCCCGCCGCGCATGCCAGAAGGCCTTGTGCTCCCGGTCTGCCATGCTGTGGTTGAACGAGTAGAACGGCTCGTAAACCTTGGCGCGGTTGCGCGGATCGGAGGAGCCGGTCACCGACAGGATCGAGTGGATCTCGGTGAAGCGCTCACGCCGCGCGTCCGGCACCAGCGGATACTCGGTCTTGCGGTGATCGAGCCGGATGGGATCGGTCGTGCGCGGGAACAGGTTGATGACCGGTGTGCACCCCAGGGCGAAGGTGCGGTGGTCGACCTGCATCCGCCCGGGGCTGCGGTCGAGCAGGATCAGGAGGTCGAACGCCTGCTTCGAGCCGTGGGCGCCCAGGCCGTCGACGTCCACGAAGAGGAACTTCTGCGGGAAGGTGAAGTACTCCTGGAGCAGCCGGTAGGAGGGCTGGCTGTACGATGGGTACGGCAGCACCTCTTCGTCGCGTCTGAAGCCGACCGGATGGATTGCGTCCGGGGTCAGCCGGACCGGCTTGCGCGCCGGATCTCCCTCGGGCAGCAGCAGCACGCCGCGGCACTGGCAGAAGAGCAGCTCGTAGAGGGTGTCGACCAGCATGCGGTCGCCGTTCAGGTAGAAGCGCAGGCGGTCCATCTCCAGCTCGGCGAGCGAGCCGGCGCGCGCTTCGACGCGCAGCCGCAGCACGGTGGCGACCTCGGTGGCGGCGTCGAGGAAATCGAACTGGCCGGTCGACTCGAAGCCGGCATAGGTGACCTCGACCGGCCACAGGGTCACGGGATAGCAGGTGCGGAAGCGGCAGACCGGCCCGTTCGGCGAGTGGGCGAAGAGCGGCGTGTGCTTCGCCACCGGGTGCCCGCTGGTGATCTTCCCCCGCTCGGGGTCGACCTCGAAGCGGGCGATCGCCATGGAGGGGATGGGGTTCAGGTAGTGAGGGTGGAGGATGTTGAGCAGCTCGGTCGCGATCTCGGGGAACTCGCTGTCGAGGTTGTGCTGGATGCGCGCGGTGAGGAAGGCGAACGACTCGATGAGCCGCTCGACGTGAGGATCGGGCGAGGTGTCGGCGCCCATCTCCAGGCGCCCGGCCACCTTGGGATAGGTCTCGGCGAACGCCGCGCCCTCGCGGCGCAGATAGCTGAGCTCCCGCCAGTAGGCGCGCAGCAGGTCTTCGCGCTCAGCCATCGAGGAGGCCCACCCGGACCTCGCCGGTCTTGACGGTGAAGATCGTAGGAAACGAGACCGGCTCTCTCACCTCGTCGAGGGTCAGCACCGCGTCGACGCGGAGCTGGACCTCGCGGCCGGTTTCGTCGAGTCTTTCGAAGACGGTCCGCACGTCGCGCAGCCGCGGCTCGAAGGCCGAGACCGCGCGGGTGACGACTCCAGCGAGGCGTTTCTGGTCCTCGGGCTCGCCGGCCGAGAAGGCCGACAGGTCCGGGATGCCGTATTCGAGGACGGTCAGGTCGTCGCGCTCCTCCAGCCGGTCGACCGGAAGCGAGGAGCGGGTGTTGAGCAGCCGCTCCAGCTCCCGGCGGACCGACTCCAGAAGCCCATCCCGCCCGAAGGTGCGCAAGGGGCGCCGCTCTTCGCCGGCCCACGGATCGAGATCCGTGAGCCGGTCGAAGAGTGGCGCCCTGACATGGATCTCCCCCATCGCCCTTTACTCGACCTTGCGCGTCTCCAGGTCGTGCTTGATCGGCTGCGCGGCGCCGGCGGTGCCGTCGGCTTTCTTCTGCGGCAGGTAGGTGTACTTGACGATGCCGTAGTCGAGGGAGACGTTCTCCACCGGCACGTCGCCCGCGCCGCCCGAGATGCTGAAGTTCGAGACCACAACGTGCTCCATCTCGATCTTCAGGTACTCGACCGGCTTGTTGTCGGCGGCGCCGTCGGCCCGGTAGCAGGTCACGGTCGCCTTCTTGAACTGCTTGCCCGTCCAGCACTGCTTGAGCAGGTCGTCCGTCGCCGAGTCGATGTACTTGGTGAAAGTGAAGTTGGAGTGGTTGGCCTGCTCGACCGAGCCCGAGCCCGCGGTGCTGCGCACCGGCGAGGTCGGCTGACTGAAGCCGTGGCTCCAGGACATGATCTCGATTTCCCCAGCGTGCTCCGAGGAGGTGCTGCCCCCCGTCACGGCGGGTTCCTCGAACTTGATGTACATGTTCGTTGCCATATCGAATCGCCCTTTCTATGAATCAGGACCGAAGCGTTCTCATTACGCCGCCGGCGGCGGCAGTTGCGCGACCAGTCGGATCGAAGTCGTCAGCTCCTCGAGCTGGAAGTGCGGCTTGAGGAAGACGACCGCCTTGTAGGCGCCCGGCTTACCGGGGGTCTCCGAGACGTCGACCCGGGCTTCACGGAGCGGGTACTGGGCCTTGAGCGACTGGCCGGCGTCGTCGCGCCCGAGGACGTAGTTGCCGATCCAGCGGTTGAGATAGACCGCGACGTTCTCGGCGGTCATGAAGCTGCCGATCTTGTCGCGCATGATCGACTTGATGTAGTGCGCGAAGCGCGAGGCCGCCAGGATGTACGGCAGCATGGCGGAGATGCGCGAGTTGGCGTTGGCCTCGTTGGTGTCGTACACCTTGGGCTTCTGCGTTGTCTGGCCGCCGAAGAAGGCGGCGTAATCGGTGCCCTTGCAGTGCACCAGCGCGATGAAGCCGAGGGTGTCGAGCTCCTTCTCGCGGCGGTCGGTGATGGCGATCTCGGTCGGGCACTTGAGGGCGATGTCCCCCTCGTCGGTCTTGAAGGTGTGGGTCGGCAGGCCCTCGACGATGCCGCCGCCCTCGACGCCGCGGATCGCCGCGGTCCAGCTATAGAGCGCGAAGGCGTTGGTGATGCGCTGGCCCAGGACCCAGGCGGCGTTGCCCCACAGGTACTTCCTGTGGTCGCGGCCGTCGACGTCCTCCTTGAAGTTGAAGCCCTCGACCGGGATGGTGTCGGGGCCGTAGGGGAGGCGCAGCAGGATGCGCGGCAGCGCCAGGGCGACGTAGCGGGAGTCCTCGCTGTCGCGGAACGAGCGCCACTTGATCAGCTCGGCGCTCTCGAAGATCTTGGCGAGGTCGCGCGGGGTGCCCAGCTCGGTGAAGCTGTCCATGTCGAACAGCCGCGGGCTGGCGGCGGCGATGAACGGAGCGTGGGCCGCCGCGGCGACGTTGGAGATCTTCTCCAGCAGCGCCATGTCCTGCGGATGCCGGCCGAACTCGAAGTCGCCGACCATGACGCTGAAGGGATGGCCGCCGAAGGTGCCGTACTCCTCTTCGTAGATCTTCTTGAAGAGGGCGCTCTGGTCGAACTCGGTGGCCTTCTCGAGGTCGGTGAGCAGCTCTTTCTTGGTGATGTTGAGCAGGCGCAGCTTGAGGCGCGTGCTGGTCTCGGTGTTGAAGACCAGGAAGTGCAGGCCGCGCCAGGAGGCCTCCAGCTTCTGGAAGTCCTCGTGGTGGAGGATCTCGTTCATCTGGGCGGTCAGCAGCTCGTCAATGCGGGCCACCTGGGCCTCGATGGAGGCGACGGTGTCGTTGGCGACCGTCATCCCGCCTTCGAGGATCTGGCTCACGTATTCGTTGATCAGGTCGCGCGCGTAGGCCTGCTGCGACTCGTCGCGCGCCATCTTGCCGTCCTGGATGATCTTGTCGAGCAGCGTCAGCTCTTGCGCTTGGGCGCCCGCCGCTTCGGCCGCTGGGTCTTTGCTCTTGTCAGCCATGATTCATCTCTCCTAAGCGGAAGCAGGGGCGGTTTCGCCGCCGTTGGTCTGGGCCTTGAGAGCCTTCTGGCTCTCGGGGTTGTCGGCGATGTCGCGCAGGAGGGCGTCGAGCTTGTCGTTGCCGTCCAGCTTGGCGAGGAGATCCATCAGGCGCTGCCGCGCGTCGAACAGCTTGCGCAGCGGCTCGACCTGCTTGACCACCTCGGCCGGATTGAAGTCGTCGATGTGCTTGAACTTCAGCTCCACCGACAGCTTGCTGTCGCTGTCCTCCAGCTTGTTGTCCACGCGGAACGCGAGGCGCGGAGCGGACGAGGCGAGGACGTCGTTGAAGTTGTCGCGGTCGATCTCGACGAACTTGCGGTCCTTGACCTTGGGAAGCGCCTCGGCGGGCTTGCCGGACAGGTCCGCCATGATGGCGGCCACGAACGGCAGCTCCTTCATCTGGATGGCGTCGCCGATCTCGACGTCGTAGGTGATCTGCACCCGCGGCGGCCGGATCCGGCTCAGTTTCTTCTGCGTGCTCTCGGGCATTTGTTCCTCTCCTTTGTCGCCTCAGCGAGGCGAGATGTGGGTTTAGGCACCGTCTCCCTTGATCCCTAACAAGTGATAGAGCGTGCGCAGATCGCCACCGCCTTGCAGCAGCTCGTGCAGCAGCTCGGACAAGCTCATGCTCCCCCAGGCGACCGCCCTCCTGACGAGGTAGGGCGCCGGGCTGTGCGGCTCGGTGCGCAGCAGGTAGTCCGCGGCCTCGGAGAGCCGCCGGTACGCCTCGGCCCGGCTGCGGATCGGACCGCTGGCGTGGAAGGTCTCCTCTTCCGGCTCTTCGTACCAACCACCGGTCATCGGCTCCTCCTCGGCTGCGTCGTCCCGCGGCGGCGCGCCCGGCTCCGCGGGTTTCTCTTCCAGGACCCGGGCCGTCATCTGCTGCACCGCCATCAGGTTTCCCGCGAAGCGGTGGAACCCCGGAGCGCGGTCGCCGCACCGGCTCTCCAGCAGGGCGCCGAGCTCGCCCAGGGCGTCCAGCGACTCCCGCAGGTCGTGCAGGAGCGCGGCGTAGAACGCGCCGGGGGTCAGGCTGACGCTGGCCAGGAATTTGGCCGTGGTGATCTTGCCGTTCGTCTCGGCGGCCTCCAGAACCTGCGGGTTGGAGCGCGCCACGTTCTCCAGGTAGCGGGCGCTCTCCCAGTCCATCAGCGAGTAGGAGGGCGAGCCTTCGGTTTCCGGCCGGGTCACCGGGATGTACCGCTTCAGCGTCTCGGACAGCTTCTCTTCCAGCCAGAACAGCGGCGCCAGCCGGGCTTCCGGATCGCCGTCCTCCAGCCCGGGGTGGAGGGTCTCCCAGAAGCTCTCGCTCAGACCGCCGAGCAGGCGCAGCCCCTGGGCGACGCCGGCGGCGCCGTCCATGCGCAGCCAGGCCTCCAGCAGCCAGACGGCGAGCTGCAGGTCCTTGGAGCGGGTCTCCAGCGCGTCCAGGCAGAGCCGCTCGACCTCGGGCCAGTCGGCCTTCTTGAGGTCGGTCTTCCACACCCCCTGCGGCAGCGCCGGGTCGTCCTCCCGCCGCGCCTCCTGCACCTGGTCGTAGACGCCGGAGTAGCGCACCGGCTCGCCCGAGGGGCGGGCGCCGGAGATCGGCGTGAGCAGCCGCTCCAGGTCGACCTTCATCGCGAGGTCCCCCGCTCCGCGGGCTCTCCGCCGTCCGCCACCTCGCCGCCCTGGATCGGGGCGCGGCTCGGGAAGTCGGGCAGCTCGAGCTCCTCTTTCTTGTCGGGCGTCAGCAGGGTGACGCGGACGAACACCCGGACCTGGCCCGTCTTCTGCGGGGCCGGCGCGATCTTCTCCTCCTTCTTCTTCTCCTCATCCCCGGCCGGCTCCGTCCCGGTGTCGACCGCGAAGCGGAGCGTCTGCGGGCGCGGATCCTCGAAGCCGGCGAAGTCGGCCGGCGAGCTGGCGTACTCGCGCAGCAGGGCGATCAGCGACCAGCGGCCGCCGTAGCGGAAGGAGACCGTCCGGCCTTCGATCCGCATGCGCGGCTGCGCCGACGCGGGGACCGGCGGCAGGGGGAAGACCGGCGCGTCCTTGGCCCACTGCATCGTCAGGGCGACCGGCTCGCCGAGGGTCCAGCGGCCGCGCGGCTCGGCGGCGCCGCGCACGATCCTCCCGTCGCCATGGGCCAGCTCCCAGCGGATGATCTGGTTGCCGCCCGCTTCGTGGCGCGCGTTGGCGCGGAATTCGACCTCGAAGTCGAACGTCGGCTGCTCGACTTTCCTGGGCGCGTCCAGGTAAGGGGCGAAGAGAGCGCGCACCTTGGCGAGCTGGTCGATGAAGGCGCGGATCTCCTCTTCGTCGTCGCCGAAGCGGGGATCGCCCGGAGCCAGGTCGCGGATCGCCGCGGCGTTGGCGTCGAAGACGCGGAAGAAGCGGCGGATCTCCTCCGGATCGGCCTCGCGGTCGAGGCGGCCCGGCACGCCCTCGGCGAAGGGGAACCGGCCGGCGAGCCGCTGATTGAAGGAGGCCGCGATCTTCTCGTAGGCGGCCAGGGCCTGCCCCTCGGTGAGCTCCTGGCAGCGCAGGTAGAGCTGCCGGCGCAGCGCGCTGCGCGTCTGCAGGAAGAAGTCGGCCGGGGTCTGGTCCAGCCGCCGGGGCGCCAGGGCCCGCGCGCAGTTGTTCGCATCGACCGCGGCGAGGTCGGCGGCGATCCAGGCTTCCAGGGCGGACACCGAGTTGCCGGGCTTCTTGCCCTCGTACTTGCGCAGCTCGGCGAGGATCCCCTCCCACTTGTTGACCAGCGCCCGCATGCCCGGGTCGCGCTGGCGCGCCTTGCCGCCGAGCACGCGCAGCACCGGATCGGCGTACTGGTCGGCGATCTGCGCCAAGCGGTTGCGCTGCGCGTCCAGGTAGGCGAGGAGCTCTTCGGGATCGCCGGCCTCGTAGGCGGCGAGGGAGACCGCCTTCTCGCCGCTCCACCACTCGAAGGTCCCGCCCTTGGGCACGTACGGCGTCTCGGCCTGGAGCAGGCGGTCGACCGAGCGCAGCAGGTCGTAGGCTTGCGCGGCGGTCAGCCCGGACAGCAGGTCGCGGTCCTCCAGGTCCTCGATGCGGTCGAAGATGCTGACCAGGTCGGCGAGCGGCTGGCCGGCCGCCTGGAGGTTCTCGACCTGGGCCTGGATGTTGCGCTCCAGGAAGGCGTCTCCCGCGTCGGGAGCGGCGCGCAGGTCCTGCGCCTGGGCGATCCGCTCCTTCATCTTGGCGCTCAGCCGCTTGCGGGCGGCGGTGTGGAGGGAGCCGCGCAGGCTCGACGGGAACTTGAGCAGGCCGTTGGCGAGGAACTCCTCGTACGGCTTGTAGAGCGCCGCGGCCTCCAGGAGCAGCCGCGTGTCCCAGAAGAGCTGGGTGCCGCGGGCGATGCTGGTGCGCAGCGAGCTGCGGCTCTCCAGGTGCATGAAGCTCTCGTTCAGCAGGTCGTTGAGCGCCGTCTCTACGACCGTCACGCGCGGCGAAATCTTCCAGGGCTTGCCCGGCCCCTCCTGCTGCACCAGGGCGCCGGTGTACACCGTGGAGAGACCGGCGATCGACCCGTGGAGGCGCAGCGCCTCTTCATTCCCCAGTTGCCGGATCTCCTCCTCCACCTCGCGTCCCAGGAAGGCGCTGCTCCGCACGGAGCCCAGGAGCTTGTCGAACGGCTCGCCGAGCGCGAGGTCCGGCCGGGAGACCCAGGCGATCTCGGGCCGGGCCAGGAGCCGCTGGCTCTCCGCCACCATCCCGGAGAGGCGGCGCAGGAGCGCCGACCGGTTGACGTCCCGGCCGTCCGTGCGCGTGCCGATCTGGTTCATCTCCTCTCCCAGGAGCCGGAGCTGGATCAGGGCCGGGTTGTCCCGGTACAGCCGGCCGTAGAGGTCGTGAGCCAGCAGGCGGGCCGTGAGCACCGCCTCTCCCTGGTACTGCTTGGGATCGAAAGGCTCGTAATGCACTCTCTCCAGGGCCTGCTGGTAGAGGCGGGAGCTCTCGAAGAACGCTTCCGGCACGCTGGCGCCGAACAGGTAGGTGACCAGGGCCGCCAGGTCGCGCAGGTTGTGGGAGCTCTTGAGGTCGTTGTAGCTGCGGGCGTGGCGCTCCAGCTCGACGAGCCGGTTCACGTAATCGCGCAGGGCGGCCAGCTCCGGAGTGTCCCCGACCGCCAGGATCTCCGGAGGCGCCAACGCGAATTCGTCGGCGAGCGACAGGTCTTCCGCCAGCGGCTCCTCGGCGAGCCCAAGCTCCTCCTCGGCCGGCGCGGCCGCGGCGAACCCCCCTTCCGCCAGGGGGACGGGCATTGCCGCGTCCTCGGTGAAGGTGACGGGCCGCTGAGCACGGACCAGGCTCTCGGCCCTGTGCTCCAGCTCCATCCCGAGCGCCTGGAAGACGACGTCGTCGTACGCGGCGACGATGAAGCTGCGCAGGTTCCGGTTGAAAGGGCTCACCCAGGAGCTGGGGAGGAAGACCGAGCCGTACCGGCTGGCATCGATCGAGGCCATTCCTTGCAGGAACTGGAGCGCCTTCTCCTCCAGGTACTCTTCGCGCAGGTCCTCCCCCGCCGCGATCCGCTCGCGCGTCTCGCGCACGCTGCTCGCGGTGCCCTGGAGGACCGGGAACAGAACCTCTTTGCGGTGGGCGAGCTGGCCGTGCGCCCACCAGACTCCGAGGCTGGCGGCCAGCGCCAGCGCCACGAGGGCCGCCCGCGCCGCGAAGATCAGCCGGTTGCGTCCGGTGAGCGCGCCGGTCGACGGGCGCGCCACGCCGCGCTCGGGGAACACCTTGCGCTCGAACACGTCGCGGACGAACAGCGCCTTCGCCGGCTGCCCCGCTCCGGCGGCCCCGGCGGCGAGCTCGCCGCTCAGGTAGATGCCGCGCAGGAACAGCGGCTCCGCGAAGGTGCTCGGCCGGAAGACCTGCGCCAGGAAGGCGCGCAGCGGCTCGCGCAGGGCCTGGACCTCCAGCGGGAAAAGGAAGATGCCGTCCGGCTCGTCGAGCTGGAGCCGCTCGCCGTAGATGCGGAGCTGCACCTTGCGCAGGCCGGCCTCCACGGCTTCGAACGCCTCGTCCACCCATTCCGGCCGGAACGGGCTCTCCAGGGAGTAGGGGCTGGACCAGCCGGCGATCTCCCCGTGCGCCTTGTCGTCGACCTCCATGAAGAGGCCGCCGAAGCCGGAGACCCGCTCGCACCCGGTGACCATGACGTAGACCGGCAGCGCCATGCCGAGCTGCCGCTGCGCCTCCCGCAGCTTCTGGCAGATCAGTCCGGCCTTCTGGGAGGCGAGGCCGGCGTCGGGGCTCAGCAGGTCGGCGCAGGGGATGGCCAGCACGAAGCCGTCGATCGGCCGCTCGGGCCGGTGGCGGCGGAGCAGCTTGAGGATCTGGCGCCAGCCGCGCTGGTTCGAGCTCCGGCCGTCCGCCCCGAGCAGGAAGTCGCCGGCCACGTCGAGCACCACCCCCTGGTCGAAGAGCCACCAGTTGCAGCCCGACCCCTCCTCCGGCGAGGCGTCGTCCGGCGCGCCCAGGGGGAGGGAGAAGCCGGCGCGGTCGAGCATGGCGGACTTGCCCGAAGCGGTCTCCCCGACCAGCAGATACCAGGGGAGGCGGTAGGCGTAGTCGCTGGCGCGCAGGTGGCGGCGCAAGGTGCGCAAGGCACGGTGGAACGACGACGAGAGCTGGAGCGCCTGTCCGGGACGGGTGAAGTCGACCGTCACCACCTCCGGCTCGGCCGTGGCCGGCTCGCCGTCCGGCTCCTCCGCCGCCGCTTTCACCCGCCGCTTGCGCACCAGGATCGCCAGCAGGACGATGATCGCCAGCACCACCAGGGCGATGGCGGCGAGGACCTGGGGCAGGTAGCGGGTGAGCGACGTCAGCGAGTCGATGACGTCCCCCTTTCCGTATCGGAGAGGACCCGCTCCATGACCGGCTCCATATCCGACACCAGCCTCTTCCAGACCTGGTGGGACACGGCGATCCAGAGGAGCAGCACCAGCACGAGACCCAGCACCCAGCGGCTGACCAGGGCGAAGCGGCGGCCCTCGCCCGCCTCCAGCGTGCTGCCGTAGGCCTCGGGGAACAGCGGCTTCGTCTCGCGCGGCGCGTCGGGGTCCTCGTTGGTGACGAAGGCGTAGAGCTGCCGGCGGTAGAGGTCCACGCGGGCGACCCCCTCATGGCCGGACCCGCGGTAGCGCCCCTGGAAGCCCAGGGCCAGCGCCATCATGTAGAGCCGGGCCAGCTCGATCTCCAGCGGATCGCGGGAGCGCAGGATCCGCTCGATGCGCCGGAACACCTCGTCGCCGGCGCGGTGGGTGCCGAACAGCCGCTGCTCCAGCAGGTTCCCCTGCCAGTCCGTCCGGCCGTGCCACTCCAGGTGCAGGAAGACCTCGTCGGCCAGCGCCGCCATGAGGTACTGCGCCTCCCGGTAGACCTCGGCCGCGTACTCGCCGCCGCTGCGGCGCACCGCGATGGCCTGCCGCTCCAGCAGCGACACCAGGCTCTGCCAGACCAGCGCGGCGGTGACCTCCTGGCCCGGATCGGAGGCGGTCCGGAAGGCCCGCGGATCGCGCACGATCCGCTCCTTCCAGCGGATCACCTCGCGGTAGAAATCGCGGAACTGGGCGAGGAGGAACGACTCGGCAGCCATGGCTCAACGACGGTTCTTGACGTAGAGGACGATCTCGGAGGCCAGGGGCGGCTCGCCCCGGTCGCCGCGGTTCCACACCTGAAGAAGCTGGTGCGGCTCGATCAGCCTGGGCTCGGCCTCCAGCGCGAACAGCACGACGCCGCTCGACGGCACCAGGTCTCCCTCGCTCTCGATCCGCTCCCGCGCGGCGCCGGTGACGCGGCGGTCGCGCAGGCTCGGGATATGGCTCTTCGAGGCGATGAGGCACTCCTCCACCCAGGCCGCCGCATCGGCCTCGGAGACCTTGGGCTGCGCCCGCACGCCGAGGACCAGGCGGCGGTTGCGCCACTCCTCCTCGAAGGAGATCTGGAAGACGCCGTCCTCCAGCTCGAACGGGAAAGCGGTGAACGACTCCAGGATCCCCTCCTCGACGGTGCGGAAGATGAACTGCTGCGCCCGGTCGAAGCTGGTGAACAGGTCGTCGTGGTCGTACGGGTCGAGCACCGGCGGCAGCAGGCTGCGGCTCACTCCGGCCACGTGGCCGACGACGGAGGCGAGCGCCAGGTAGAGCGCGTACGGATGCGCGGCCCCGGTGTTGAGCACCGCTTCGAGCTGCGGCAGCGACTCGACCAGGCACTGGATCATCGCCCGCGTCTCCAGAAGCTGCGGCGGCCGCGCGATCACCGCGGGGGTGCGCGCCCGGTCGGAGAGGAAGATCGCCTTGTCGCGCAGCTTGCGGACGATCTGCGCGCAGAGCTGGCCGAGGGGAGAGCCCACGGGCACCCGCAGCATCGGCGGCAGGAAGTCGGTCAGGGCGTACGCCTCGTTGGCGTAGGCCACCTTGGCGAGCGGGAACGACACGTACTTGGGCGGCGGCACGTCGGCGACCAGCAGGCTCACGCGCGGCCGCAGGCGCGGGATGCGCAGGTCGCCGTCGCCGGAGCTCTCGTCGGAGACCGGCTCCCCCTCGACCGAGTCGTAGCGCGCGAGGTCCCCCTTGACCGGCGACAGGCCCGGGCTCCTCGCGGGCACCGCCAGGTGGACCGTCACCGGCCGCGTCTTCATCGTCTCCACGTGCGCGGTGAGGTCGGCCTCCAGGCCGCCGGCCTCCTGGACGACGACCAGGCCGTCCGGCAGGACCGCCTCCAGCGCGGTCACCCGCAGCGTCCCTTCGAGCAGCAGCGCGGAATCGATCTGCAGATGGCGCACCCCCCAGTGGAAGGGGGAGAGCGCGGCGGCGTGGTAGTGGAGCAGGCCGTCCTGGCGCAGCGCGAGCTGCTGGAAGTGCTGCGGCGCGAGGAGCATCCCCTCGTGCCACTGGATCGCGTCCGGGAGCTGGCGGGAGGCCGTCACGGCGCCGCCTCCGCGGTGAAGCCGTCCTTCTGCAGGTGGATCAGGACGTTCTGGTGAGGATCGAAGCGGGCGCGGTGGTCCCCTTCCGCGACATAGTCGGCGAAGACCAGGCCGCCGCGCGCTCCGACGCCGAACTCCAGCTTCTGGGGCGGCACCTCCTGTCCGGGCACCCACTCCCACTCCCAGGAGACGAAGCCTTCGTCCTCCGGATAGTCCTTGCGGATCTGGTCGCGCCTGGCGAACCACTCGCGCGCCGGCATGGCGAGCAGCCGCTCCAGCAGCTTCTTGTCGTAGACCACGACCAGAGCCAGGGCGATCGGATTGTTGCGGTTCGCGTCCGGGTCGATCCGGGTGGTGACGGTGGAATCGCCGCCGAACAGGGAGCGCCGGTTGCCGCCGCAGCCGGCGAAGGTGAGCAGGCACAGGCCGAGACAGAGGACGGCGGATACACGAATCCCGTTGTCAGGCCAGACGACCAATGTGCCAGGCGTACGCAACAACTACATCGCTCCCAAGCAACTCTTCCATGGCAGGCGGAGTCACCGGCCATGGATCCAGGATCGTTTCGCGATCGGATGCGCCGACTGTACACCACAAAGCTGTTGAAGGGCAAGCTCAAACTCGCTTGAACAAGAGCTGAGCCCTGCGCAGGGGCGGGTCCATCGGGGGTGCAGGGTGCCACCAGGGCGGTCAAGGGCGGGGGGAACGGCTTCACGCCGGCGGCGGGTCCTCCTCGTCGATCTCCGCCCAGATCTTCGCCGCCACGTCCTCCGTCAGGTCGCCGACGCCGCGGATCGTCTCCAGGCCGCCCAGGTGCTGGCGCGCCTTGCGCAGCAGCCGGGCCACCAGGATCAGGTCGGCGGCGTAATATGTGAGCAGCGCGTCGACCGTCCCCACGTTCACGCCGGCCCGTCCGCCCCGGCCCCGCCGCTCCGCTTTCTGCACGGCCGTCGGCGCGACCTTCGCCTCCGCCGCCACCTGGGCCTGCGTCTTCCCGCTGCGCAGCCGCAGCAGGAGGAACACCACGTTGAGGTCCCGGAGATCCTTCATGCGAAGGGCAGCGGCTCGATGCGGACGTCGTGGAACCGCAGCAGCCGGAGCAGATCCGAGGTCCATGACCAGACGCTCACCGCCGGGCTGTGCCCCTCGACGAGCGTCCCGATCAGCCCGCGCAGGACGCCCGCCGCCATGTCCCGCCCGTCCTCGGGCTCGAACCGTTCCTCGATCTCCCGGGCCAGCGCCTCGATCCGCTCCCGCCGGCCCGTCGCGCCCAGCACGAAGCCCAGCTCCAGAGAGGCCAGGGCCAGCTCCGGCAGACTCGACCGCTCCTCCAGGAGCTTGCGGCGAAGCCCCTCCAGCAGGTTCTCCGCCTCGTCCAGCCGGCCGAGCCGGGCCTTGGCCCGCGCCTCCAGCCGGAACGCGCGCAGCACCTCGCCCGGATCGCGCAACAGCGGGTACAGGCCGACCGCGTCGCCGAGCGTCGCGCGGGCCGGCTCGGCCTGACCCTCCTCGGCCAGGCACCCCGACAGCGTCAGCCCCGCCCGCACGCTCAGCCATGGGTGCGCGGCCGGCTCCATCGCGGCCCAGCCATGGAGCAGAGGCTTCAGCGCCGCGGCCGGCCCTTCCCACTCCGCGGACGCCAAGCCGAGCAACAGCAGGCAGACCCCGTGCTCCAGCCCGAGCTGGTCCTCCGCGAACAGCCGGCTCGCGTGCCGCAACAGCGCCAGCGCCTCGTCCAGCCGCCCCTGCTCCCAGCGCAGCAGCCCCACCGTCCGCGAATACACCGCCCGGTCCGCCACGGTCTCCACAAAGAAGTGCGCATAGGACAGGGGGGAGTCGGCCCTCTCCATCTCCCCCTGCAAGCGGCAGGCATTGCCTTCCAGGCAGAGGGCCCGCGCATGAGCGCTGCGCGCCGGCTCCACAGGGCTCCGCACGCGCTCCGACAGAATCGCCGCCAGCGCGGCCAGCTCCTCCGCCCGGCTCGGGTCCGGCAACTGCGCCCGCTGGCTCTCCTCCAACAGAAGCTCCACCAGGTCGAACCTCTGAAGCTCCGGCTTGTCGAGCAGCCGGTGGCGCCGCCCCACCGGCACCGCCATCAGCGTCTCCAGCAGCGCCGCCGCCTCGTCCCGCGCCTCCGCCATCGCGATCACCGTAGACACGCCTTCTTCTCCAGGCCACCCCACAACGGCCGCACCGCCGCCGCGCACTCCCGGCAGCCGGCCAGCAGGTGGCGCACGGCCTCGCGGACCTCGGCCCGCGAAGCCTTGCCGCTCCGCAAGCGGCCGATCACGTCCGGCTCCAAAGGGCAGGGGGAAGTCCTCACAGCGGCGAGTTTGTGCGAGCAGAGCGCGTTTGCGAGAAATCGCTAGTAAGATCGGGCAAAGATCCGGAATCCGCTACCGGGAACCGATGAGTTCCGCCCGCAAGCGATCCGTTGCCATTCCTGCGTGTCACGCTGCACGAGTCCTCGGCACCTGAAAGGGAAAGGGGAGACAACGCTCATGATCCACTGGGTCCGCTCGCTGGTCATCAAGATCCTGGCGCTCTGGAAGGGCCTTTCTCACAAAGAGATTGGCGCGAAGTCCGGCCTCACCCCGAAGAAGGTCTCGGCCCTCCTCAAGAAAGCGGACATCAAGCCCGAGGATTACGAACGCCTGCTCGCCGGCGTCGAGGGCCGGCCGGCCGAGATCGCCATCGTCAGCCGGGCGCTCGACGAGCTTCAAGCCCTGGAGCTCGACCACGACCTGACCGCCGAGGAACGGGACCTGGTCGAGACCGGCGTGCTCGAGGCCACGCGAAAGTTCCGAGCCATCCTCCTCGAGGCGGTCCGCCGCTCCCGGGCGGTGCCGGCCCTGGACGACTACCCCAAGCCCAACGAGCTCGAGCCCGCCCGCTGGCACGCCGGCGTGCTCTGGTCGCGCTTGAAGGATTTCGACGAGGGCCAGCAGTTGGCGAAAATCCGAGAAGACCGCGCCTTCCACAGTTGGGCTTTCTGCGAATTGCTTTGTGACCACTCCGTCGAAGCGGCGTCGCAGAACCTGGAACGCGCGGCCTCGCGCGCGCGGCTGGCCGAGGCCATCGCCAAAGAGGTCCGGGGGCCGGAACCCTGGCGGAATCGCCTCCGCGGCTATGCCGCGGGTCACAGTGCGAACGTCGTCCGGGTCACCGGCGAGCTGAAGGCGGCGAGGGCCGCGCTGAACGAGGCCCAGCGGCTGTGGGAGTCCGGCTCCGACCCCGCAGCCGTGCTCGATCCGGGACGGTT
>DASVEF010000334.1:0-56507 GCA_036380715.1 Thermoanaerobaculia bacterium
AGGCTAACAGCGATGCGCGGAGTGACTCGCTGATCGAAGAGACAAGGACTTCTCAGTGACCCTCGCCCTCACCTATCACAACGTCAACGCAACGCGCCCTCCTCAAACAATCAAGTTTATTTTTTCCAGGCCGGCCAACGGGATTGGGCCTAAGCGCGCGGCGTCAGCCGTCCGCTTGAGGCCCCGGGTTGGGCGCTGCCTGTTGAGTCGCACGCGCTCTCTCAACCATTTCAGGTTCGGCAGCCCGGGTTTGCGGATGAGCTTTCTCCTGCCTCTTCAGATCCGCCAGCAAGTCATCCATGTACTTCTTGAAGTCTCGGTCGTACTCATCGCCAAGGCCGTCGTCCCAAGCTTGTCGGAACTTAGGATTGGACAGCCAGTCAACCATATAGTCATGCCAACCCTGCCACTGCGCCCGCTCAAACTCCGTTCTCTGCTTTATGTAAAGAAAATAAGCTGACTCAAGTTCGCATACCTTGATCTCGAAAAGAGCACCCCTTTGGCGGTCTTCGAGGCTCTTCTCTGAGGCTCGCGGTGCGTAAGGTACCTTCTCGTGAAGCTCGGGATGCTCGACGAACATCTTCAGATAGTCTCGATACTGTTCGTTAACAGCAAGGAAGCGATCAAGTGCACGCGAATCAAGATGTCGGCGACGCTCATGAAAATAGACCGCCAAGGCAACAATAACGCTAGTCGCGGTCGCCAGGTTTGAAGTGACCGCGGTCCAGAGCAACCAATCTTCGGTAGTCATGATCTGGGAAATTCTCCTTGCTACGAATTTCTTGCCCTGCTACCCCCGACCCGCGCCCAACCTCCAAGTGAGGGTTTACGCGCCACCTCCCCGAACACTTCGGCTGCTTATCCGACATCGTGTAGCTCTCATTGAGTGGCCGGCCGCGAACCTAGACGGCTGCTATCCCTCTCTTGTGCTGAGACTTAGCTATCCTACTCCCATTTCCGCCTTCGCGTCAATGCGGCAGAAGCGGCCGGATAAGCAGCCGCCCCCAAGGGGATGCAGGTTGCTTATCCGGCCAGGAACCCCGCCGAACCTCCGGAAATCACTGAAGCAGGACAACTTATGGTCCGCCCGAGCGGCGGTCCGACGGCGTTTGGCCGTATAAGCAGCCTGCTGCGAGCGGAGCAAGGAACGTTATCCGTCTCCAGGAGGCCGGATAAGCAGCCGAGCTCTCTGTCGAAGAATTAGCCCATCCTCCTGCCATACAATGAGTTTGTCCGCGATCTCAGGTCCGGAGGGGAGCTGCTTATCCGCTCGACGTCGGTCGGATAAGCGGCGGAGCCACGACGGCGGGGTCCTGCAGCGTCTTTCTTCGCGTTGGTCGCCGGGATCGCAGCACGGCGGCGGCTCCGGTTTGCGCTCCGGCGGGGATTTTTTCAGCTCGTTGCGCGCGACCGCCGCTGAGGAAGCTCTGAAAAGACCCGGGGGCAGCATCAGAACGGTTCCGACACTGTTTTTGCCGGCGCGAAACAGCAACGGAACGGTTTTGATCCTGCCTCTGGCCGCCGCAGACAGTGTCAGAACGGTTTTGACACTATCCCTGCCGGCGCGAAACAGTGCCGGAACCGTTTCGCTTCCGCCTCTGGCTGCCTGGAACGGCGTCGGAACGGGTTCCGGCGCTTCCCTGCCGGTTTTTTCAGGGCCGCAGACGGTTCGAGAGGGAGGAACAGCGCTTCGGGCGAGCCGGAATCCGTTCCTATACAATCGAACCGGCAAAGTTCTGAAGGAGGCCAGGATGGATCGGTTCCCGCACCTCGTCGAAGGGCTCGCGGATCAAGGCTGGGCCGTCGCCGAGGGTTTCCTGGCTCCGGAGGCCGTCGCAGCCCTGGCCGCAGAGGTCCGGCAACTCCGGGACGCCGGCGCCTTCCGGCAGGCGGGGGTCGGACGCGGGGCGGAGCACGGCGTGCGCAGCGAGGTGCGCGGGGACCAGATCCTCTGGCTGAGCGAGGAGACGCTGACTCCGGCGCAGGTCCCCTACTGGTCGGCGATGGAGGCGCTCCGCCAAGAGCTGAACCGCGAGCTGTTCCTGGGTCTGGCCTCGTTCGAGGCCCACTACGCCGTCTATCCACCCGGGGCGTTCTACCGCAAGCACCTGGACCGCTTCGCGAAGTCGGACGAGCGGACGATCTCCAGCGTCTTCTACCTGAATGAGGGCTGGAGCGAGGAGAAGGGGGGCCAGCTCCGGCTTTATCTTCCCCAGGGGCCTGAGGGGCACCGCGACGTGGTGCCGCGCGCGGGGATCTTCGCGGCGTTCCGCAGCGACTCGGTCTATCACGAGGTGCTGCCCGCGACGGACTTCCGCTTCAGCATCACCGCCTGGTTCCGGCGGCGCTCGCTCCTCTAGAGAACCTCAAAGCCTTGACAGTCTAGGCATATCCCGCCTATCATGCCTTGACGTTCTAGGTATGTGACCCAGAGGAGCAATCGTGAAACGAATCCTTGTTCTTGTTCTAATAGCGATGGCGACTCTGTCCTTCGCCGTCCTGAGCCAGGTAGCCCAGCCGTCAGCCCCCGCCGCGGCGCCAGGCGCGGCCTTGGCCCCGCTCGCCGACCACCATACGCACCTGCTGAGCCCGACCGCCGCGAAGCTGGTCAACGACCCGCCGCTCCCGGAGACCGCGCTGCCCGGAGATCTCGCCCGCCTGCTCCGCGCCAGGGAGAAAGGCTGGAACGACAAGGCGGCCCTCGCCGGCCTCTATACGGAAGACAGCCTGGTCCTCGATTCGCGGGAACCCCTCTGGATCCGCGGCCGCGACGAGGTCACCGACTTCATGGCCACTCTCTTTGCCCGGCCTTACCGTGTAACCCCGATCGCCTACGGCGTCGAGGGCTCCGCCGGCCACATCGCCGCTTACTTAACCCGCGGCGAGGGGGCCGCCGCCCGGCACTTCGGACACGTCCTGTTTTCGTTGCAGAAGGGCGCTGACGGCGCGTGGCGGATCGCGGCCGAGACTCCCACGTTTCCGGGGCCCGCGGTCCGCGAGCCGACCACGGCCGAGCAGCTCGTCGCGCAGCTCGACGAAGCCGGCATCCAGCGCGGAGCGGTGCTTTCGTCCGCCTACTGGCACGGAAGCCCGTTCATGCGGAAGGCCGAGGGCGACGAGTACGCGAACGTCCGGGCGGAGAACGACTGGACCGTCAGGGAAGTGGCGCGCGTCCCCAACCGCCTGGTCGCCTTCTGCAGCTTCAATCCGCTGAAGGACTACGCCCTCCAGGAGATCGACCGCTGCGCGAAGCTCCCTCACGTCAAGGGCCTGAAGCTGCACTTCGGCAATTCGAGGGTGGACGTGCGGAACCCGGAGCATGCGGAGAAGGCCCGCCGGGTCTTCGCCGCGGCGAACGAGCGCCGGCTGGCGATCGTCGCTCACCTGTGGTTGGGAGATAGCTTCGGGCGCGAGGACGCCTACGGGCGCGAGGACGCCGAGGTCTTCCTGCGCCAGATCCTCCCCGCGGCGCCCGACATTCCGGTGCAGATCGCCCACTTCGCCGGCGGCGGGCCCGGCTACACCGACGAGGCCCTGGGGGTCTATGCGGAAGCCATCGCCGCGGGCGACCCGCGGACGAAGAACCTCTATTTCGATTTTGCGACCGTGGCCGACGGCCAGTCGGATGAGGTCCTGCGCACGTTCGCCAAGCGCATCCGGCAGATCGGTCTTCACCGCGTCCTCTACGGAACCGACCTCGCTCCCCCGACGGCGCGCCAATCCTGGATGACGTTCCGCACGACCGTGCCGCTGACGGACGATGAGATCCGAACGATCGCGGGGAACGTGGCTCCGTACTTCCGTTAGAGAGAGGACCGCGGCTATTCGATCCGCAGATCCACGTACGGCGGCGGCGGCTGGATCGCCGAGTAGTCGTTCTCGAAGAGGATGACGTCGCCGTTGCGGCCGGCCTCTTTGAAGCCGGCGAACTTGTAGGTGATCAGCATCTGCCGGTTGCGGTCATTGGAGACGAACTCGGCGCGCAGCTTGACCCCCGCCTCCTTCGCCTCGCGCAGGACGTAGTGGATCATGATCGTGCCCACGCCCTTGGACATCACGCGGCAGGACATCAGGAGGAGCTTGACGCTCCAGACGTCCGGATCGCATTCGATCAGCGTGAGGCCGATCTTGCCGTAGGTGCCGTGCCGGTCCTCCAGGCTGGAGATCAGCAGCTTGTGCCGGGGCGATTGGCGGAAGGCGTCCAGCTCTTCGTACGAGTAGGTGTAGCCGGTGGTGTTGAGCTGGTTCGTGCGCACGGTCAGCTCCTCGGCCCTTTTGAGGTCTTCCTCCTTCGCCGGCGCGATGGTGAAGATCATGTTCAACGTGGCGAGGAACTCCTCCGTCGGACCGACGAATTCGGCCTCTTCGCGGTTGCGCGCGATGTCCGCCATGTACATCCTGCGGCGGATTTTCGAATCGTCGGTGATGAAGCGCGGGTTGAGCTCCGGCCGGTCGAGCAGATCGTCGAGCAGCGCCGAGTCGATGCACAGGACCTTGTCGTGCGTGAAGGCGACCTCTTCGCGCTCGAACGGCTGGTCGTCCACGAAGGCGATGGCGTCGAGGCCGATGTTGATGTCCCTGGCGATCTGCCCGATCGAGGCGGCCTTGGAGTTCCAGTTGATCTGCGGATAGAGGAAGTACTCGTCGAGCCCGAATTCTTTAAGCTTGGCCATCGCCGTATCGTGATCGTTGCGGCTGGCCACGGAGCACAGGATGCCGCGTTCGTCGAGCGTTCTGATGATGTGGACGACGTGCGGGCGGAGCCTGACTTCCGGGTCTTCGAGCAGGATGCCGTCCCAGACTGTGTTGTCGAGGTCCCAGACCACGCACTTGATCGACTGCTTGTCTTTCTTTTTCTTTTCGTGCCCGGCGGTCGAAGAATGGGAAGCCGGCTCCTGGCTGGAAATCGTGAGATCGACCATGTCTAGAGCTCCGGAAAGTCGAAGCGTGGAATCGTGATCTGTTGGATCTGCGTGCTCCCCTCGATGATCTCCGTGACCCGGGCGTCGCGCAGGTAGCGGGATACAGGATACTCCTCGCTGAGGCCGTTGGCGCCGTGAATCTGCACGGCGTCGTTGGCCGCGCGGGTGGCGGAGCGCGAGGCGAAGTACTTGGCGGCCATGGTCTCGGCGTAGCCTCCGGGATCGCCGATCTGCCGGAGGTAGCCCGAGCGGAGGCAGAGGAGGCGCGCGGCGCGCACGTTGACGATCATCTCGGTGAGCATCTCGCGGATGAGCTGGTGCTCGGCGAGCGGCACGCCGAACTGCTTGCGCTCGGCGGTGTAGCGCGTGCAGGCGTCCAGGCAGGCCTGGGTGATGCCGACCGCGCCCCAGGCGACGCTGTAGCGCCCCTGCTCCAGCGCGGCCGAAGCCACGTGGGAGACGCCGAAGCCGATCTTCCCCACCAGGTGGTCGCTGGGGATGCGGCACCCTTCCATCCGCAGCTCGGCGAGCATGGACGCGCGGGTGCCGACGATCCCGCGCAACGGAGTCACGGCGAGCCCCGCGGCCTCGCGCTCCACCAGGAAGGCCGTGGGCTTGCCGTCGCACTGGGTGAAGGCGAGGAAAAGGCCGGCGATCTGGCCGAAGGTGGTCCACTTCTTCCGGCCGTCGAGCACCCAGGCGTCGCCGTCCTCCACCGCCGTGGTTTCGACGCTCTTGGCGTCGCTGCCGGCGTTCGGCTCGGACAGGGCGAGGGCGCCGAGCAGCTCGCCGGTGGCCATGCGCGGCAGGAAGCGCTCTCGGAGCGCCCGGCTCCCCCACCGCAGGATGGCATGGGCGACCATGTCGTGCACGGTGAGCAGCGAGCGCACGGACGAGCAGCCGCGGGCGATCTCCTCGGTCATCAGGCCGTAGGTGATCATGTCCCATCCGCCGCCGCCGAATTCCTCGGGGATCAGCGTGCCCAGATAGCGGCGCCGGCGGAGCTCGTCGATCAGCTCCGGCGGGATCGCCTCTTCGCGGTCCCAGCGGTCGGCGTGCGGCGCGATCTCTGCAGCGACGAAGGCGCGGATCTCGGCGCGGGCGCTCCGCTGCTCCGGGGTCAGCTCCAGCTTCACGCCGGGCTCACCGCCGTGCCCTGCTTGCGGGCGATCAGGTTGGAGATCGCCTGAATGGAACGGAAATTGTCGAGGTCGAGGTCCTCGTCCTCGACGCGGATGCCGAACTCCTTCTCCACGAAGGCGACGAGCTGCATGGCGAGCAGCGAGTTCACGAAGCCGAGCGCGAAGATGTCCTCTTCCGGCTGCAGCTCGTGGTTCTTGAAGAAGCGCGACAGGAATTCCTTGATCTTGACCTGTGTCTGGTCCATATCGTTCCTCAGAGCGAAATGCTGTAGTCGTAGAAGCCCTTGCCGTTCTTCTTCCCGTGGAGGCCGGCGTCGACCATCTTCTTGAGCAGCGGGGCCGGGCGGTACTTGCTGTCGTTGTACGACTCGTAGAGGACCTCGATCGAGTAGAGGATGGTGTCCAATCCGATCAGGTCGGCGGTCTCCAGGGGCCCCATCTTGTGGCCGAAACAGGTCTTGAAGAGCTGGTCCACCTGCTCGGCGGTGGCGACCCCGTCCTGGATCAGGAAGACCGCCTCGTTGATGGTCAGCATCAGCACGCGGTTGGAGACGAAGCCCGGGTAGTCGTTGACCACGATGCAGTCCTTGCCCATCTGGCGCAGGAACTGGCGGGCGGTCTCGATGGTCTCCTCGCTGGTGTGGTGGCCGCGGATCACCTCGACCATCGGCTTGAGCGGCACGGGGTTCATGAAGTGCATGCCGATCACCCGGTCCGGGCGGCTGGTGAGAGAGCCGACGCGGGTGATCGAGATGCACGAGGTGTTGACCGCGAAGACGGCGTGCTGCGGGCAGATCGCGTCGATCCGCGGGTAGATCTCTTTCTTGATGTCCCACTTCTCGGGGACGTTCTCGACGACGAAGTCGGCTCCCGACAGGTCGTCGAGGTTGGTGGTGAAGTGGATGCGGCCGAGCACGGCGTCGGCGCCTTCGCTTTTGACGCCTTTCTGGAACATGCCCGTGAAGCGAACGTTCTTGCGGATCTCCTCGCGGGCGCGTCCGAGGATCTCGTCCGAGACGTCCACCAGGACGACCTCATGGCCGGTCTGGGCCAGGTTCTGCCCCACACCGACACCCATCACGCCGGCGCCGATGACGCCGACCACGCGAATCTCCATGTGCGCTCCCCTCCTGAGCTGGAAGTTTCCTGCGGCTCGCGGCCGGGATTCTAGTGGACTCCGCGGGCTCTGACGAGAGGGCCTCGCCCGCATATGCCGGAGTCATCCTCCTAGTGTCCGGCGGCTACCCCGGAGGGACAGGCCCGGCGATCGGCTATGATCCGGCCATGAGCGACCAGGACCACTACCAGCAGTACCACTGGGCCTTGCAGCGGCTGCGGGAAGCCTTCGGCCCGGAGAACGTCACCCCGCGCACGCCGGCCGAGGGAGGCCAGGTGCTGGCGGCCGTGGTCCGCAACCCCGCTGCGCAGAATGAACGGCCGGAGTACACCCTATTCCTCAAGGACCGCCTGCTGTTCGACCTGAACAAGCACGCCAATCCGTATCTGGCGCTGGAGGAGGAGGTGCGGAGCGCCCAGGCGTACTTCGACGGCAAGTCGCAGCATGCGATGACGATTCCGTAGGGGCCCTCACCCCCGCCCCCTCTCCCGTCACCGGGAGAGGGGCGCCTCCACCCGCCAGAGTCAGATAGGTCGAAGCGCGGTATGCCGCTCTTCTTGTTCCCCCTCTCCCGGTACCGGGAGAGGGGGCCAGGGGGTGAGGGCTGGGAGGGCGGGCGCTGGATTGGCGTAGGAACCTGGCCCGATCCTTGCTCTTGAGGGTCGGACAGCGGCGGGGCCGGCAACCGGCCAAGCCAAGGAGGTTCCCTTGAAATCTACTTCCAGCAGTGCAGCGACGGGACTTCTCCTCTTCGCTGGTCTCGCCGCCTTTTGTTTTCCATCCCGCGCCGGAGCGCAGCTCCCGAAGCCGTTGACGGCCGAGCAGGTGGCCTGCAACGCCGACCAGCTTCGGGCCATGCTCGGGCGTTCGGCCGCGATCTTCGGCCCCTTCTACGACGACCGCACGGCCACTTTCCTCTTCACGTTCGGCGCGCCGTCGCGCGATCTTGGCGGCATCGCCCTGATGGAGCAGACCGACAAGAACGGGGACGTGGTCGGCCCCGAGCACCTGCTCTCCTTTTCGATCTCCCCGAGCCGTTCCAAGCTGCTGCGCAATCCCGAGCGGCGGCAGCTCAACACGATCTACCTCCTGCGCGACCGCCCGGGCTCCGATCTGGGCCGGCTCGAGGACGCCTACGCCATGGCGGTGGTGGTCGACCCCACGCTCGAGCCGCTGAAGAACGACGATCCCAACACATTGCTGGTGATCGACAATCTGACGCCCGAGGAGGGAGGGATCGCCGGGGACAGCAAGGTCGGGCGGGGGCTGATCCAGATCCTCGACCACTGCGCGAACAACTTCAGCGAGGTGGACCTCCACGTCTTCAACGTCCTCGCCCGGACGGTGAGAGCGACCGCCTACACCGGCCGGCGCTCGGACAACGACGTCACGCTGCTTCACAAGCTGGCGAGCGTCTACCGCGGCGAGCAGGCGGCCGTGATTTCCGGAGGCGTCCGCACGACCTACCGCATCGACCTCTTTCCGGTCGGCAGCGGCCAGGCGGATCTGCACCGCGTGTCACTGGAGATGGCGATCGACATCGGCACGGACGGCTCGCTCGGCGACGCCACCCTGCGCGTGCTGCCGGCCTGCGCCTCGGCGGCGGACCGGCACTGCACCTCGGCGACCGTCGAGGTCGACGTGTCGGTCATCCGCCCCATGTTCGGGAACCAGACCTGGAGCCAGCCCGCCCCGACGGTCTGCGCGAACGGGCCGGCCGGCTGCGCCAGCGAGGTGAGCTTCTCCTTCGCGGACACGCTCGCGGGCACGACCTGGCTTCAGCCGTAGGCCCCTCACCCCCGTCCCCTCTCCCGTCACCGGGAGAGGGGCGCCCCCACGCGCTCGGTTCAGAGTCTTCCCCCTCTCCCGGTGACGGGAGAGGGGGTCAGGGGGTGAGGGCCCAGCGCCGTCACCCGCACCATTTCGAACGACACCCTGCCGCCCCGCGCTCCGAGGCCGACAACGGTCGGCCCGGGCGGGGCGTCGACGGCTCCCAGGGGCCTCCCCTCCCAGGAGACCTCGACCCGGCCGTCCCGCTTCCAGAACCGGAATTGCTGGTCGACCGAGGGATCGAAGCCTCCCGGGAGCGGGAGATCGCCCAGGGCCAGCGCCGGACCCTCTCCGGCGGCGTCCAGGGCCGGGAAGAAGAGGGCTCCACCCTCGGATCCGGCCTCCAGCCTCGCGTTGACCACCAGGCAGTAGCTTGCGAGGGCGGGACCCCTGGTAATTCGTACAATATCCGCGCCGGGCTCCAGGAGGAGGCGTCCATCCCGGAGGTTGACCTCGCCTCCGGAGACCTGCCAGTGGCCCCTCACCCCCTGACCCCCTCTCCCATCCCCCTCCCTTCCTTCCGGGAGAGGGGGAAACAGGAGACCTCTCTCGTCCTCGAAGAGGTCTTCCCAGCCGACGGTCAGGGCGAAGCCGGAGAATTCGGTTGCGGACCCTTCGGCGACGAGCGCCACGCGGCTGGCCGGACCGGCCAGGCGGCTCCGCCGGCGCGCGGCCGGACCGTCGACCTCGACGGAGACCTCCGGCCCGTCCACTTCCAGGCGGAAATGATGGAAGACGCGCGGATCGAGGCCGGGCGGCAGCAGGGCCTGGAACAGGAGCCCGGTCTCACCGTACAGGGCCAGACCGAAGCGCGCCGAAGGCTCCGCGGACCGGGCCGTGACCTCGCAGAGGAAGCTGGAGGCTCCGGCTTCGAGGACCTCTCCTGCGGATAGATCTTCGAAAGTGGGCCGGAGGATCGGTTGCGGAGCCGTCGAGGGGCCGAGCACCAGCATCCGCTCACCCGCCCAGTCGAGCGGATCGATGCACAGAACGCGGGCGCTCGCGTCGTCCGACCAGCGGTGGTAGACGCAGTAGAGCTGCCGGTTGTCGGGCCCGCGGACCACCGAGTTGTGGCCGGGGCCGACCACCTCTCCCGGCAAGGTGCGGAGGATCGGCAGGACGCGGTCCCCGTCGGCGTCCTGGACCCACTCCTCCCCCTCCCCCTCGACGCTGCGGCTCGTGGCGTAGCTCACTCCATAGGTCGGGTTCTGCCAGTTGCCGCCGCTGAACATCTGGTAGAGGAGCCCCTTGCGCTCGAGGACGAACGGCCCTTCGACCGTGTGCCAGCGCACGTTCCCCTTCTCCGGCCGCCGCGGGTGATAGACCTGCCAGTCGTGGCGTGGCAGGGTCACCGGACGGGGGTCGCCGGCGAGCGTGAAGGGGTCGAGCATGCGGTCGCGGACCGTGCCGGTGCCGATGTGGCTGTGCTCCAGGAAATCGGTGGCGTAGAACATCCAGCGCCGGCCCTGGGCGTCGACGAAGACGTGGGCGTCGATTGCGAACGGCTGGGGAGTCAGTCGGCGGCCTTGATCCAGGAAAGGTCCCTCCGGGCTCTCCGCCACGGCCACCCGGATCTCCATCAGCTCCTCGTTGCCGACGCTGTAATAGAGATAGAAGCGGCCGTCGTCGTAGGTCACCTCAGGGGCCCAGTAGCACGGATGATCTCCGGACAGGGGCTCCATGGCGCCGGCGAGCGGCTCCCAGTGGACCAGGTCGCGCGAGCGGAGTACGCCGAAGCAGCGGCCGTCGTGCCAGATCCCGGTGCAGTAGCACCAGTACTCGCCCCGAAACTTCAGTGCGAAGGGATCAGGGCAGGAGCGGGGGTAGACTGGATTGAGGTAGGTGAGGCCGCTCACGCCGGGACCGTCTCCAGCGCGAGCTCTCCGACCGCTTCCGCCGGGCTGGCGACGAGCGCCCTGAACTGCTCCACGAGCGGCGTCGGCCGCCAGCGGCGGCCCGAGCCCTCCTCGTCCAGAGTGTAGAGCCCCAGATCGAGCCTGTAAGACTCGAGAGGCCGTCTTCCCATCCGGTAGCGCCAGTCGATCATGGTGAACATCGGAAACCAGGTGTAGCCGAGCACCGGCACCCCCTCCTCCCGCAGCCGGCGGATCGCGGCGACCGACGTCTCCAGCCAGTGGGAGCGGACCTCGACCGGACCCTTGGCGCTGGTCTCGGTCACCATGAGGGGGACCTGATAGCGCCGGTGGTAGTCCTCGATCATGTGGACGAAGCCGGTCCCGTCCTGCTCCACCGCCCGGTAGACCAGGCGCCCCCGGCGGTCCACCGACACCTGCTGGGTCGACCACTGCGGATAGAAGTTGAGCCCCATGACCTCGATCGGGATCGCCGCGCCGGCGATCTGCGCCAGCTCGTCGGGTCCGGCGCCGTTGCGCAGCAGCCAGGTGAAGAGCGGGTGCTCGGGGGTGACCCGGCCGGTCAGCAGGTCGTAGCTGAGGAAGCCGCGACGCTGGTCCTCGACGGCCAGGGCCTCCAGGTCGGCGCGCGCCGCGCGGTTCAGGCCGGCGGCCTCGACGTGCACCATCAGCGCCCCCGGATCGACCGACTTCAGGGCATCGACCGTGAGCCGGATCCCCTTGACGATCTGCAGCATGACGCGGATGTAGCCGCCGTCGCCGCGCAGGTACGGCGGCCAGAGGCCCCGCTTGCCGCAGAAGAGGGCGTTGACCAGCGGCTCGTTGAGCGGCGTATACCAGCGCACCCGCCCCTTGTAGCGCCTGGCCACGGCGGCGGCGTAAGAGGCCACGGCCCGGGGGTATTCGTCGCTGGCGAACTCGCGGCGCAGCCAGAAGGGGCAGCCGTAGTGCATCAGGTCGAGGATCGGGGTGATCCCCAGCTCCTCGACCATGTACGGGATCACCTGGTCGGTCCAGCTCCAGTCGAATTCGCCGGGCAACGGCTCGACCCGGTACCAGGGGATTCCCCAGCGGAGCGCCCGGACGCCGAGGTCGCGCGCCAGCGCGAGGTCTTCGCGCCAGTGCTCGTAATGCTCCATGAGCTGGTATTCGTCGAGGGCCCGGTGGCCCGGCCGGGTCTGGGGGACGAAGGTGTCTTCGATGCCGCTGGCCCAGAGGAACTCCTCCGGCCGCGAACCGGGAAGCAAAGAATCCGAATTCAACTGCCCTGTGCTCCTGAAAAAGTTGGCAGACGCTACCACAGTTTTTCTACAAAGGGGCAGCTTCCGAAGGCCGGAAAATGGTAAGTTGCCGCTTCCTTCCGAAGGACTGGAAAAGGAGGATCGCGGATGTCAGGGCAGCAGCCCGTCGGTGCCCGCTCCACAGACGATGGCGCAGGCGTTCCGGGCGCCCGCTCCGGCCCGGCCGGTGAGCACCGCGGCCACGGCCGCGGCGCCGGAGAGCTCGGCGGCGACGCCCATCTCGAACCAGAGCCAGCGCGCGGCCTCGCGCATCTCGTCGTCGGTGACGAGGACGATCTCGTCCACCGTCTTCTGGACGATCGCGAGGTTGGGCTCGGCGCTGCGCCGGGGCGCCAGGGTGTTGGCCGCCGTGGCGATCCGCTCGAGCTCGACGACCGCGCCCGCGCGCACGCTCTCGTAGAGGGTTGGAGCGCCGACCGGCTCGACGCCGACGACGCGGGCGGCGGGCCGCAGCGCCTTGACCGCCGTGGCCACGCCCGCGATCAGGCCGCCGCCGCCAATGGTCACAAGCACCAAATCGGTCTCCGGGGCGTCCTCCAGCACCTCCAGGCCGATGGTCCCCTGGCCGGCCATGACCGCGGGATCGGCGAAGGCGTGCACGTAGACCATGCCGTCGCGCTGCGCCGCTTCCCGGGCCGTGGCGTCGGCCTCGTCCCAGACCGCCCCTGCGTGGATCACGCGGGCGCCCCATCGCTCAAGCCTCTCCGCCTTGGAGGCCGGGGCGTTGCCCGGCAGGTAGATCGTCACCGGCGCTCCGATCAGGCGGCCGGCGTAAGCCACGCCGAGACCGTGGTTGCCGCCCGATGCGGTCACCAAACCGCGGCAGGCCTCCTGCGGAGAGAGCGCCAGCGCCTTGCAGGTCGCCCCCCGCGCCTTGAAGGAGCCGGTCACCTGCAGCGACTCCAGCTTGAGGGTCAGGCCTCCTGGAAGAGGCCGGCTCAGGGATTCCGCCCGCATCAGCGGCGTCCGGCGGACGTGCCCGGCCAAGCGGAAACGGGCGCGTTCGATGTCATCGAGGCCGATCACGGGAAGGAATGCTACCAGACGAAAACTTACGCTCCCCTCCGCTTGATTTACGCTTCTGTTACGCCTATACTTCTCCCATGTTGAACCCGCTTTCAAACGCCTGCCCCGGCAGCAGACCTCGCGCTCTCCGGGGCTTCCTCAGGAGATACCACCCGTGCCTACATCGGTTCTGAGCGGACTCGGCCAGGCTCTTCGCTGGCTGCGCGACAGACAGGGAAAGAAGCAGTACCAGGTGGCGGACGCCGCCGGCATCACCAAGGGCATGCTCTCGGCCTATGAGACCGGCCGGCAGCGGCCATCCCTGGAGACTCTGGAGAAGCTGCTGGACACGCTCGGCTGCGACCTCCACGACCTCCACAACGCGATCCAGATCGTGAACGGCCGGCCGCAGACGTTGCGCCCCCGCGACGTGCCGGAAGGCCCAGGAGAGGGCGGAGGCGAAAGCGTCGAGAGGACGCTCGGCCTGAGCGAGCCGCTGCCCCTGGAGCAGGAGAGGATCATGCGGCAGCTCCTCGAGGGCTTTCACAAGCTGATCCGCTATGTCGCGCGGGCCGCGGCAAGGCCGCAGGGGCCGGCCGGTGAGGATGGAAGCGACGAGAAGCCCTGAGGGCCCTCACCCGGCGAGCAGCTCGCCCCGCAGCACCGTCACGGCCTGCCCGCCGAGCCTGACCCTCTCCCCCTCGACGCGCACCCGCACGGCGCCCCCGCGCCGCGACGCCTGCCAGGCCAGAAGCGAGCTCTTGCCCAGACGCGGCGCCCAGTAGGGGCCGAGTGTGCAGTGCGCCGAGCCGGTGACCGGGTCTTCATCCACGCCCGAGCTCGGGGCGAAGAAGCGGGAGACGAAGTCGTAAGGCCCCGGTTCCGCCGCGGCGGTGATGATGATCCCGCGCACGGACAAGGCGCGCAGCCGCGCCAGGTCCGGCTCGGCGGAGCGCACCGCCTCCTCCGACGGAAGCTCCAGGAGGTAGTCGAAGCGGCTCTTGCCCACGAAGCGCGGCTCGGCGGCGAAGGCCTCCACGAGGCCGGCGGGAGGCGCGGCCTCCTCCACCGGCTTGGCCGGGAAGTCCAGCTCGATGCCGCCGTCCCGTTGCTCGGCCGTGAGCAGGCCGCTCAGGGTGTGGAAGCGGGCGGTCTCGCCGTGGGCGAGGCGGCCGGCCTCCCACAGGACGTGGGCGCTCGCCAGGGTGGCGTGTCCGCAGAGCTCCACCTCGACGGCCGGGGTGAACCAGCGGAGCGAGAAACCCCCTTGAGGCACAGGATGGAGGAACGCGGTTTCGGAGAGGTTCATCTCGCGCGCCACGTCCTGCATCCAGGCCGCCTCGCGGGGACCGGGCAGGAGGCAGACCGCGGCCGGATTGCCGGCGAAGGCGCGGTCGGTGAAGGCGTCCACCTGAAAGATGTCCAGGCCCATGACGCTAGCCTAACCCACTTTGCATGGTAAAGTGCTCTTCGTTTAGAATCGGCCCGTGGCCGGAAAGCTCCGCTCGGGTGTTTCGGTTTACACTTTTCAGTGAGCACCAAGGACTCAGACGACATGGGACTCTCCACAGCGGCCGCCCGGCAGACGGCGCCTGAGGGCTTCAACGACCTGCTCGACGGGTTCCGGGAGAAGCTCGACCGGGCGCTCGCGGCCTGGCTCGCCCACAAGCGGCGGGAGGCCGAAGGGTTCCGGGAAGCCCTGGAGCTGATCGACGGGGTCGGACAGCTCGTCACCCAGGGGGGCAAGCGCCTGCGCCCGGCCCTGGTCTACTACACCTATCGCGCCTGCGGCGGGCCTTCCGACGAGGAGGCGCTCCCCGTGGCCCTGGCGACCGAGCTGCTGCACACCTATCTGCTGATCCACGACGACATCATGGACCACGCGGAGGTCCGCCGCGGCCAGCCGGCGGCGCACGTGCGCTTCCAGCGCGCCCATCAGGCGTACGGCTTCCGCGGCGATGCCCAGGACTTCGGCCGCTCGGTGGCCATCCTGCTCGGCGACCTCGCGCACACCTGGTCGGTGGAGCTGTTCACCGGCGCCTCCCTGCAGGAGGGGCGGGCGCGCGAGCTCACCCGCTGCTTCTCCGCCATGAGCGAAGAGGTGATCGGTGGGCAGTACCTGGAGTTGCTGGTCGCGCAGCGGCGCGGCCGGTCCGCGCCCGGGACCGGCGACTCCGACCGCGAGGAGGAACTGCTGCGGGTGCTCCGCCTGAAGTCGGGGCGCTACACCGCGGAGCGGCCCATCCAGCTCGGCGCCCTCCTGGCCGGCGCGCCGCCGTCCGTCATCGCCGGCCTCTCGCGCTACGGCACCGCGGTCGGCGAGGCCTTCCAGCTCCAGGACGACCTGCTCGGCATGTTCGGCGACGCCGGCACGGTGGGCAAGCCCGTAGGCGACGACCTCAAGGAGGGGAAGCTCACCTTCCTGATCCATCACGCCCTGTCGGCAGCCACACCGGAGCAGCGGGTGGAGGTCGAGAGGGCGCTCGGCAATCCCGACCTGACGGACGGCGAGGTTGCCCGCGTGCGGCGGATCCTGGAGGAGACCGGCGCGCGCGCCAAGGTCACCGGCATGGTGGCCGAAAGGCTGCGCGCGGCGCGCTCCGCCCTCGCCGAGATTGCCGAAATCGGTGAGACCGAAGGGCTGCGGCCCGACGGCCGGCTCTTCCTGGAAGGGCTGATCGACTTCCTCTGGGAGCGCGAGCGGTGAGCGCCCTCCTCTCCTCCGTGGAGGCCCTGCGCGACCGCAAGGCGGAGCACATCCGCCTCGCGCTCGACGAGCGCATGCAGCTCGGCACCAGCCCTTTCGACGAATACCTCTTCGGCCACGAGGCGCTGCCCGAGATCGACATGGCCGAGATCGATCTCTCGGTCGAGTTCCTCGGCCGGCGCCTGGCCGCGCCGCTGCTGATCTCCTGCATGACCGGCGGCACCGAGATCGCGGGCACCATCAACCGCAACCTGGCCATGGGGGCCGAGCGCACGGGCATCGCCGTCGGCGTCGGATCGCAGCGCAAGGCGTTGGAAGATCCGGCGAAAGCTGATACGTTCCGCGTTCGCGAGGCCGCTCCTTCGATCCCCCTGTTGGCCAACCTCGGCGCCGTCCAGCTCAACTACGGCATGGGCGTGCGCGAGTGCCGGCAGGCGGTCGAGATGATCGGCGCCGACGCCCTGGTCCTGCACCTGAATCCGCTCCAGGAGGCGATCCAGCCCGAGGGGCAGTGCAACTTCTCCGGGCTCCTGCCAAAGATCGGGCAGGTGGTCCGGGAGTTGGAGGTGCCGGTGGTCGTCAAGGAAGTCGGCTCCGGCATCTCGGAGCGCACGGCGCGCGTCCTGGCCGGCCAGGGGGTGCGGATCGTCGACACGGCCGGAGTGGGCGGCACGAGCTGGGCGCGGATCGAGGCGCAGCGGGCGGGCGACGCCGATCTCGGCGAGCTCTTCGCCGGATGGGGCCTGCCGACCCCGCTGTCGATCCAGGAGGTCCGCCGGGTGGAAGGGCTGACCGTCATCGCCAGCGGCGGCCTGCGCAACGGCCTCGACGCCGCCAAGGCGCTGGCGCTGGGCGCCGATCTCGCCGGCATGGCCTACCCCTTTCTGGCGCCGGCCACCGAGTCCGCCGACAAAGTCGCGGACAAGGTGCGGCGGGTGGTGCAGGAGCTCAAGATCTGTATGTTCTGTCTCGGCGTGAAAACGGTCGCGGAGCTCAAGACCGTCAAGCTCCGCAAAGGACCTTGAAATGAGAAAGACCAATACGAATCCGATCGCTTCCGACCCTCTCACCAACGAGGATCTCGTCGACTCCCTCGTGCGGGGGGAGCGCCGTTTCCATGAGCTGCCCAAGGACCTTCCGGCGGAGGAGGCGGCGGAGATCCGCCGCCAAGCTCTCGAGCGGATGACCCGGACGTCGATGCCCAATATCGCCCACCACTCGCTCGACGTGCAGCTCGCCTCGCGCCGCAACTGCGAGAACTTCTTCGGCGTGGTCCAGGTCCCCATGGGGGTGGTCGGCCCGCTGCGCGTGCGCGGCAAGCACGCCGACGGCGACTTCTGGGTGCCGCTCGCCACCACCGAGGCGGCTCTGGTGGCGAGCACCAACCGCGGCTGCTCGGCCCTCCGCGAGGCGGGCGGCGCGGTGGTGCGCGTCGAGGACGTGGGCATGACGCGGGCGCCGGTCTTCCGCACCTCCGGCATCGTGCAGACGCAGCAGTTCCTGCAGTGGATCGAGGATCACACGGAGGAGCTGCGGCGGCACACCGAGGCGACCAGCCGGCACCTGAAGCTCCTGGAGGTCCGCCCCTACGCCTTCGGCACCACGGTCTTCCTGCGCTTCCGCTTCAGCTCCGGCGACGCCATGGGGATGAACATGGTGACCATCGCCTGCGACCGGGCGGTCAACGACCTGATCGAGCCGGCGACCGGCGTCCCCTGCATCGGCCTGTCGGGCAACTACTGTGTGGACAAGAAGCCCGCCGCGGTGAACTTCCAGGAGGGGCGCGGCAAGCGCATCTACGCCGAGATCCTGCTGGAGGCGCCGGTCCTCCACCACCAGCTCAAGACCAACGCCCGCGACCTGGTCGAGGTGCAGTACCGCAAGAACCTGCTCGGCTCGATCGCCGCCGGCTCCCTGGGCTTCAACGCCCACTACGCCAACGTGCTCGCGGCGTTCTTCATCGCCACCGGCCAGGACCCGGCGCACGTGGTCGAGGGCTCGATGGGCGTCACCTGCATCGAGCCGCGCGGTCCGGACTCGGTCTTCGCGTCGATCTTCATGCCCGACGTGCCGCTCGGCGCGGTCGGCGGCGGCACCCAGCTCGACACGCAGCGCGAGGCGCTCGCCATGCTCGGCGTCGCGCCCGACCCCGCGCGGCCGGGCGACGCCGTGACGCGGCTGGCCGAGATCCTGGGCGCGGTGGTGCTCGCCGGCGAGCTGTCGCTGATGGCCGCCTTCACCTCGCAGGACCTGGCGCGGGCCCACGAGAAGCTGGCCCGGGCCGAGGTCCCCGCCCGGCCCTTCCCGACCTGACATCGTGCTTGGAAAGCCCTCACACCGGCCGGCGTTGCGGACCCTCACCCCCGTCCCCTCTCCCGTCACCGGGAGAGGGGTGCCGCCACCCGTCCCGCGTCTTCTTTCCCCCTCTCCCGGTGAGGGGAGAGGGGGTTAGGGGGTGAGGGTTCTACGGCGCGGCCTCCAAGTTCCGGACGCTCTCTGAGCGAGGGGAGGGAGGAAGCAGTGAGGAGGCCCGTCTCGGTCTCGGCTCCAGGCAAGCTGATCCTGATGGGCGAGCACGCCGTGGTCTACGGCCGGCCCGCCCTGGTGGCGGCCATCGACCTCCGCCTCACCGCCCGCCTGTCCGCGTCCTCCAGCGAGGGCGTGCTCCTCGACCTGCCCGGCCTCGGGCATGACGAGGAGCTGCCCTGGCAGGCGCTCCGCGCCTACGCCCGCGCCGCCCGCGAGAGCTGGGAAGGCTACGCCCGAGAGCCCGCGTCCGAATCCTTCCGCAAGGTGCGGGGCGAAGATCCCGCGCACGTGGTCAAAGTCGCGCTCGGCGAAGCCGCCGGGTTCCTGGAATCGAAGGGACAGACCCTGGCGGAGCCCGGGAGCGGCCTCCGCCTCCGCGTCGACTCGGACCTGCCGGTCGGCTCCGGCTTCGGCAGCTCCGCGGCCACGGCCGTGGCGGTGACCGCCGCCTGCCTGGCGTACGCGACCGGTTCCGCGGACTTTTCATACACCCCCTCCGACATCGAGAGGCTGGCCCTGGAGACCGAGCGCCGGCAGCACGGGCTGCCTTCGGGCGTGGACGGAGCCACGGTCCTCCACGGCGGGGTGCTATGGGCGCGCCGGAGCCCGGCCGGCGGCCTGGAGATCGAGCGGGTCGCCGTGCGCTCCCCCCTCCTGGACCGTTTGCGTGTCTATGATACGGGGACGCCGGCCGAGCCCACTGGCGCGGTGGTCGCCGCCGTGCGCGAGCGCCGCGACCGGGACCCGGCCGGGTACGAGGAGCTGCTCGGCCGCATGGAGGCGGCCACGGGCGCTTTCCGCGGCGAGCTCGAGCGGCCGGAGGAAGACCCGGATCGCACTTTGCATCTCCTCCGTGACATCGAGGGCTGTCTCGAAGGGATCGGTGTGGTCCCGGAGGCGGTCCGTGACGTCGTCCGCCGCATCGAGTCCCAGGGCGGGGCCGCCAAGATCTCGGGCGCCGGATCGCTCAGCGGCTCGGGAGCCGGCTCTCTCCTGGTTTATCATCCCGAGCCGGAGCGCATCGCCGGCTGGGCTTTTTTGCGGCCGTTCTCTTTTCACCCTGTCCGCCTCGGAGCGCCGGGGTTTCGTCAGGAGGCTTCTGGATGAGCAAGACTACCGTCTCCGCGCCGGCCAACATCGCCTTCATCAAGTACTGGGGGGCCCGCGACCTCGATCAGGCCGTCCCCATGAACCCGTCGATCTCGATGACGCTGGACCAGTGCGTCACCCGGTGCACCGCCGAGATCCTGGACGGGGAGAAGGACGAAGTCTGGCTCAGCGAGCCCAGCGGCAACTTCGGCACTCCCGATCCGGAGTTCGCCCGCCGCGTGGTCGAGCACCTCGACCGCATCCGCAAGTGGGCCGGCAGCGAGGCGTGTTTCCGGGTGGCGACGCGCAACACCTTCCCCGTCGCGGCCGGGCTGGCCTCCTCCGCCTCCGGCTTCGCGGCCCTGACCCTCGCGGTCGCCGGCGCCGTCGGCAAAGAGAACACTCCGGTCGAAGAGCTCTCCCGCCTCGCCCGCCGCAGCGGCTCCGGCTCGGCGGCCCGCTCGGTGCTCGGCGGCTACGTCGAGTGGCCGGCCGAGGGGTCCAACGGGTCGGAGGACTCCGAGATCCACAACCACGCCGTCCAGCTCGCCGAGGCCTCGCACTGGGAGCTGCGCGACGTGATCGCCGTGGTCGAGATCGGTCCCAAGACGGTCTCCTCCCGCGAGGGACACCAGCGCGCCCCCACCAGCCCGTACTACGCGAAGCGCCTGGAGCTGATCCCAGAGCGCCTGGAGCGCGTGCGGCACGCCGTCGAGGAGGCCGACATCTCCCTGCTCGGCCCGGTCCTGGAGGAGGAGGCGATCGACCTCCACCTGATCGCCATGTCCTCCCATCCGTCGATCTTCTACTGGAGCCCCGGCACGGTGGACGTCCTGCGCGCCGTCCGCGAGCTGCGCCAGGAGGGGCTGGACGCCTGGGCCACCATGGACGCCGGCGCCAACGTGCACGTGATCTGCGACGCCGACTCCGAGGACGAGGTCGTCGACCGCCTGGAGAGCGTCTCCGCGGTCGGCTTCGTGATCCGCGACGGTGTCGGGGACGGCCCCGAGATCGAGCACCGACACCTGTTCTGATCCATGCGCGCCGCCATCCTCGTCAAGCTGGGCGGCAGCCTGATCACCGAGAAGAGCCGGCCGGAGACGCCCCGTCGGGAGGTCATTGACCGCCTGGCCGGCGAGATCGCCCGCGCCGCCTCCGGCCTCCCGGACCGGCTGATCGTGGGCCACGGCAGCGGCTCCTTCGGCCACGTCGCGGCCCAGCGCTACGGCATCGCCCAGGGGCTCCGCTCCACGGACCAGCTCCCCGGCGTCTCCCTCACCCAGGAGAGCGCCGCGACGCTCCACCGCATCGTGACCGGCGCCCTCGCCGCGGCCGGCGCCTGCCCCTTCTCCATCGCCCCGTCGAGCTGCGTGGTGTCGGAAGCCGGGGACCCGGTCGAGCTGGCGGACGAGCCGCTCCTGCTCGCGCTGGAGCAGGGGCTCCTGCCGGTGGTCTACGGGGACGTGGTGCTCGACCGCGAGCAGGGGGTGTCGATCTGCTCGACCGAGCGGCTGTTCGACCTGCTCGCGCGGCGGCTGCCGGCGCGCGGGTTCCCGATCCGGCAGGTCCTCTGGCTGGGTGAGACGGACGGGGTCTGGGACGACGAGGGGCGGACGATTCCGCGCATCTCGGCCGAGACCTTCGCCGAAGCGAGAAAGGCCATCGGCTCCCCCGCCGGCACGGACGTGACCGGCGGCATGCTCCACCGCGTGGAGACCGCCCTCGGCCTCGCCCGTCTGGGCATCCGCTCGCTGATCCTCAACGGCCTCGTCCCCGGCGTCCTGGAACGGGTGCTGCGCGGCGAGGAGGTCGCGGGGACCGAGGTGGTGTGAGCCCTCACCCCCTGGCCCCTCTCCCACCCGCACTCCCTCCCTCCGGGATAGGGGGAGGCGTTAACCCTAAATCGTTCTGATTCTTGCATTTAGACCCCCCTGGGCGCGGAAGACCGGAACAAGCTGGAGCGACAGCGCCTCGACCTCGGCCGTGCGGTTCTCGCCCAGGTACAGGACGGCCAACTCCAAGGTGACCAAGGCGGTGTCGAAGCCGATGCCGCGCCAGAAGATCCTTGCGTACCTGCTCGAACGCAGCCTCGGCCAAGCGCACCTCCTCCCGCAGGGCCGCGAGCCTGCCATTCAGCCAATCAGGTGCACCAGATCGAGATCGTTTCCCAGGCGGATCGCCAACTGCCCCGTCTCTCTGCTTTTCATCCTGATGGGTCCTCATCATCGCTGGGCTACATGTCGTGATGATCTACGAGAGGTCAGCCAAGTTGCATCCTCTATATCGCTTGCTCAAGGTTTTTGTAGGATCTGTTCGACCTCGCTGGTCAGCGCCTCCATCTCCAGGCGGATGGACTCCACCTGGGCGATCGCCGCGGTCACCGAGGCCACATGCATGAGGACCAGGAGATAAACGAAAAGGGGGATGAGAAGCAGCCCCGCCAGGGCGGTAACCGCCCAGCGCAGCCCCGTGACCGCCTGCTCGCGACTCTGCGCGGCGGCCCATTGCAGGCCTTTTGTGGGACGCGCTCCGTGACCCGCGAGCGCGGTCAGATCGGCGAGCTGCGGCATGTCGAGAAGGGTGCCGCGCAGGCAGCTCGCCCACGGGTCGCCGGCATCCAGGCGCGCCGCGCCCAGCGCCAGGGCCGCCGCCAGCCTGGGCACGGGCTCACGCCGGCTGACGCGGCGCAGCGTCTCATTCGCCGGCAGGCCGGCCGCCTGCTCGAAGGCGAGCGCTTCGAGGAGCCGGGCGCGGCTGGCGTGCACGGCATGGGCGCGCAGGAAGGGCAGAAACAGCCGGAGATCCTGGAGGAACGCGGACCACCGCTCCCGGCCGAGACAGCCGGCGGCGGTCAACACCAGCGCCACCATCATCAGCAGAGAAGAGGCTCCCACCGCCAGCCACAGGTTGCGGAAGCTCTCGAACTGGAGCAGGGCCGGCGGCACCTCCCAATCCGCCGGCAGGTTCTCGGTGCTCTTCCTGATCATCGCCGGCACCGAGATGAACGAGAGGTAGAAGGTCGAGACCGAGAGGCCGATGAGGACCAGCGCGAAGAGCTGGATCTTGCGCCGCGTCTTTTTGAGCGCGCCGTCGATCGCCGCCTGCGCCTCGCCATCGGCGCGGAGAGCCTTCTCGAGGCCCGCGCCCCGCTCCCGCGAGCCGCGGATCGAAGCGGCGGTGATCTCCAGGCCCAGACGGTCGAGGGCTGCGTCCAGCGGACCGCCGCTCTGGAGGAGGGCGAGCTCGGCGTCGAGCCGGTGCGCCATCTTCTTTGACAGCGACTGCCGGGGCAGGGCGGCGAGCGCCTCGGCAACCCCGAAACCTGCCGCTACGAGGTCCGCCAACCCGTTGACCGCCGCCGCCGGGAGCCTGGTCAGGCCGCTCATCGGCCGTCTCCCAGGCTCAGGGCGAGCCGGGCTCCTCGCGGGCCGGCGAGCATCACCCTGGAGCGGCTGATGCTGACGACGCGGAAGCCCGAGATCGTGCCGCCTTCGCGCACCGCGCGCCCCGAGATGAGCGCCACCGGTTGCGTACCGACCGAGATTCCTTCGAGCCGGAACCCCGGGTTCGGGTTCCCCGGCCTGGAGACACTGATGCGGGTCGCCAGGCGGTCAAACGGGTTGGACACACCGCTCGCGAAGCGCACCAGAGGGCGGGATGGCGTTTTCCGATCACCGGGCCGTACGAAGCTCTGCCACCTCGGCGCCTTGTCCTTGTCCTTAGCCTTGCCGTGGTCACCTCGGGCGCCGGCGGCCGGCGGGTCCGCCGGGATCGCTGCGGCGGAGCCCGCGCCGCGGAAGCCGCGGACGATCAGGAAGATGCCGCTGGCGGCGATCAGCAGCCCGAGAGCGATGAGCGCGACTCTCCGGGTCGACATGCTAGCGGGCCTCCGCGACCGTGGAAGGAAGAGTGCGGATGACGGTCACTTCGAGGGTGAAGGCGACTTTTCCCGGTCCCTGCCGGCCGATGGACAACGACCGTATCCGGGCGCCGTCCGGCCAGCTCTCCAGGGTCGCGACGGCGTCGAGCAGGCCATCGAAGGACCCGGTCCCCGAGAAAGTCCGCTCAAAGGCCGCCGCGTTGGGCAGCTCGACATTGGGCACAGGCCTCCATCCGCTCGATGCGCTCAGCTCCAGCCCGAGCTCGGCGAAGGCCGCCTCGATGCGCCGGCTGAAAGCTGCCGCGTCCGCTCCACGCGCCACCCTCTCCTGATCGAGGCGCGAAACGATTTCAGCCAGCCGCGCTCTGCGGGCGGCGAGCCCGCTCTCCCCGCCCATCTGGCGGAGGATTCTCCGGGTCTCCAGCAGCTCGCGCGACCCGCGGTCCGCCCTCAGGGCCGATTGCACCGAATAGAGCCCGGCGCTCAAGAGCAGGAAGGCTCCCGCCAGGATCATCGCGGTATAGCGCCAGGCGGTGCTCATGGCGCCCCCTGACCCGCCGCCGCCGCCGCCGTGGCCGTCACCGTGGCTCGGAAGACCTGGCGCAGGCGCGGAGCGTGCGGATCGGCGGCCGGCGCCTTCCAGGAGAGATTGAGGATTCCCGGCGAGCGTTCGAGGGTCTGCCGCAGGACCTCCAGCCGCTCCTTCGGCGCCGTCCCCGTGGCCGCGGCGGTGAGCTCCAGGAGGCCGTCCTTGATCTGGAGCTGCTCCCAGGCGGTCTCCGGCGGCAATCGCCGCGCCAGGGCGGCGACCGTCTCCGCCACGCGCGGCCAGGGCGCCGCGCGGCCGGCGAGCTCGGCCTTCAGCCGCTTCGCCTCTCCGGCCAGAGCGCTGATCTCCCGCACAGCCTCCACCATCCGCGCGTCCCCGGCCGCCTGGGAGGCGAGCGCCTGGTTCCTGGTCCGGTTCCCCCAGGCCAGCAGCATTCCGGACGCCATCGCCAGCGCGCCCAGGAGCGCGACGACCAGCGCCGCCCAGGTGGCGCGGCGGGCCCAGGCGAGGCTCGTGCGCCGCCGCTCGCCGCGCGGGCTCGCCAGCCGCGTCACGGCGGTACGGAGCGCCAGGCGCCAGGCCAGCTCGCAGGCCGCCGGCAAGGCCGGGAAGGTGGGCAAAGGGGCCACACGCGACGCCATTCCACTTTCGCCGAGGAGCAGGGAAAGGGCGTCGCGGTGGGCCCCGAGCACCTGCACGGTACCGTCAAAGCCCGCCGTTTCGAGGCTCTCCCAAGTTTCGCGGGCGGCCTCCTCGACCGCGAAGACCGCCGGCAGGAAGCGCACGAACGGAGCCGACGCCGGGGGGTTGGCGGCGATGAGGAATCCGGTTTCGCCGTAGTCGACCACGGCCGAGCCATCCTCCAGGCCCTCGACGGCCAGGAGCTGATCGACGACGAAGGCCGGCTCCGTACCGCTCTCTGCGAGCAATCCCGCGGCGAACGGTTCGATGGCCGCGGCCTCGCAGGCCGCCGCCAGCCAGGCACCGGGCGCGAGGGCGAGGGCCGCCGTCGCCGGCTCGCTCAGACGCTCGTAGCCTTCCGCGAACAGCGCCGCTTTGATCTCTCCCTCCCCCGGCGCCGCCGCCTGAGAGAGGACCGCCGTCTGCGCGGTGCCCGCGACGCCGCCGAGGAGCACTCTCACCTCCTTGGGCCGTACCTGAAGCTCGCGCAGGGCGCGCCGGGCGAGCGCCACGGCATCGCCGCCGCCTTCGGCATCGGAGACGACCGTCCAGGCGGCGAGCGTCCCCCGGCCGTCCACGGCCACCGCCGCGATCTGGCCCGCGTGGCGCAGATCGAGGGCCACGGTCGCCGGCGAGCGCTTCTTCGCGGCGCGATTCATCCGAGAGTTTCTCCTTGCAGACGTCCGTCGAGCACGCGAGCGGTTTCAGCCGGGGTCGTCACGCCCTGGCGCACGAGGTCACGGGCGGAGTCGAGGAGCGGGCGGTACCCGTTGCCGCGCGCCGCCCGCCGCAGCTCGCCGGGCTCCGCCCCGCGAGACACCAGGGAGGCGAGGGACTCGTTCATCGTCACCGCCTCGTAGAGGCCGGTTCGCCCCTTGAGCCCGCTGCCTTCGCAGGCAAAGCAGCCCTCCCCCGCGCAGTACGAGCACACCCGGCGCATGAGCCGCTGCGACACGGCGAGCCGGGTGACCTGGGCCAGCAGCGAGCGGTCGGCGCCCAGTTGGGCGAAGCGGTCGAAGACCTCCAGGGCGCTCGCGGCATGGACCGTCGTCAGCACCAGATGTCCGGCGAGCGCCGCCTGCACCACGAGCTGGGCCGTCTCTGTGTCGCGGGTCTCCCCTACCAGGAGGACGTCCGGATCCTGGCGCAGGACGAAGCGCAGAGCGCTGGCGAAATCCATTCCGAGGTCCCGGCGCACCGGCACCTGGCGCAGGCCCCGCGAGCGGATCTCGACCGGGTCCTCGATCGAGACGACGTTGCGGCGGCTGGAGTCGACCGTATGCAGGAGGGCATGGAGAGTCGTCGTCTTGCCGCTCCCCGTGGGTCCGGCGAAGACGATGAGCCCCTCGGGCGCGGAGGCCGCGGCGATGAGCGTCTTTCTCATCTCCTCGGGAAGGCCGAGGGAGGCGAGAGAGGGAATGCCGTCCTCGACGGTCAGCAGGCGGAGCACGGCGCACTCGCCCCGGGTGGTGGGCAGGATCGAAACGCGGACCGCCACCGGCCCGGCCGCCGTCGGGAAGTCGAACACCCCGTCCTGGGCGAAGAGGCACTCGCCCAGAGCGAGGCCGGCCAGGGCCTTGACCCGGCCGATGACCCGGCCCACCAGCCAAGGGGGCGGGCTCACCCGCTCGGCGAGAATGCCGTCGACCCGGAAGCGCACCCGGGGCGAGCGCAGGTCGGGCTCGATGTGCACGTCGCTGGCGCGCTCGGCGATCGCCGCCTTGAGCGTCAGCTCGAGGAAGCGCGGCGCCGCCGTCGACTCCAGGGTCTCCCCCGCTCCGCAGGAGGCCTCCATGGGATTCAATGGAGAGAGGCCGGCGACGAGCTCGGCCACGTCCCCGGATGGGCCATACCACTTCTCCAGCACCTCCTGGTAGCGCTCGGCCGTCACGGGCTCCAGCGCGACGCGCGGATGTCCCAGGCGGCGCAGCGTATCGAGCGCGCGCGGCTGGCGCGGATCGCGAGCCCCGACGATCAACTGCTCGCCGTCGTAGCGCAAGGGGACCATCTGGTAGCTCCGGGCGACGCGGGGCGGCACCGCGCGCAGGCCTTCGAGCAGCGTCAGCTCCCGCTGCGGCGACGCCGGCGGCTCCAGGACCGGAGGAGGGGTGGCAAGGGATCTCAGCATGGCGTACCTCCTCAAGGCTCCGCCGCCGTTTCCGGCCACGGCCGCGCCGCGCTCTCGGCATCCGGCTCGGACGGTGTGGAAACCTTTTCCTGGCGCGCGGCGCGGCCCGCGGCGGTGGACGGCACGGAGCCCTGCGGCAGGAGCGTCTCCACCTGGCCGGCGAGGGCCTCCTGGGACTGCTTGAGCAGCTCCTCGTGGAGGCGGGCCACCCGGAGATTCATGCGCAGCAGGTCGAGGCTGGTCCGGGTGGAGGCCGCGCCGGAGCGGACGGCCAGCATGCCCAATCCCCAGGCCGTGGTGACGGTGAACGCGGCGATCAGCACGGGGGTGGTGAAGCTCATCGACTTCATGGCCGGCCTCCCATCGCGGCGATGGCCGGCCAAGGGCCGACCGCGGTTTCCAAAGCGTTCACGGTGATCCAGCGCAGGCCCGCGTCCAGGGCGTCGCGAGCCGCCGGCGAGGCCGTCGCGGCCAGGGATTCCAGGGCGAGCTGCGACGGGTTGCGCTCTCCCTGGGCGGCGGGCTGCGGCGTGCGGGGCGCGGCGGACCCGCCGGTCAATCGCTCCAGCGCCTGGATCTCCTGCCGCACGGCCAGGGCGAGGGTGCGGCTGTCCGCGGCCGGGTGTCCGGCCACCCGCGACTCGAAGACCAGCGTCGCGAGGCGGACCATCTGGAGGGCCAGGCGCTCCGGCGTCATGCCGGCCGTGGTGACGCGGGCGCTGCGCACCGCCGGATCGACGGCCGGCCCCGCGGCTCCGGTCTCGACCGTCGCCAGGCCGAACCCCACCAGGTGGCGCAGATCGGGCGTCCGGCGGGCGAGCAGATCGAGCGCCGCCCGCACCTTCTCCATGCCGGCGGCATCCCCCGAGACGGTGATCTCGTCCGGCGTGCCGCTCCAGGCCAGGGCCGGTTCGAGGCCCTGGGCGCCGGCAGGCCGGCCCACGAGCTCGGCCAGAGCGGCGTGCAGGTGGGGGGCGATCTGCGCGGACGGCGCCGCCAGGACCGCGAGCGCCACCGCGCGGTTGTCCTTGAAGCGCCCCAGGGCCGCCAGGGCCTCCGCCGGCCGCACATGCAGCAGGTAGAGCATCGCCGCGACCCGGACGTCGAGGCTCGCGTCGCCGCCCAGGGCCGCCACGTCGCGGCCGGCGTCGAGGCCCGCGGCGAGAAGATCGGCGTCGATCGGCTCCAGGGCGCGGACGCCGGCCACCCGGTCCGCGGCAGCCTGGCTGTGCAGCAGGGACCGCGCGCCTTCGAGGCTCGTCGCGAGGCGGACCGGCAGCCACGTCTCGCCGATCCGCACCTTGGACCGCCTCTCCTCCGGCGAGGGCAGCTCGCGGGGTGTCACGAAGACCAGGAGCTCCGTGCTCTCGGTCTGCTTGCCCTCCAGGCGAAAGGCCCGGCCGATCACCGGCAGGTTCGCGAGGCCGGGCGTCTTGCCCTGGGTCTCCGTCTTGCGCTCGGTGACGAGGCCGCCGATGATGAGCGTCTCCCCGGATTCGAGAACCACCTCCGTTTCCGTGCGGCGCCGGGTGACGATGGGCAGCCCCTGGGTGAGCCCGTTCTGCGTGACGGCCGAGTTGTCCGGCTGCAGCTCGCTCACCTCGGGCGCGACCGTCAACAGGATCTGCCGGCCGGCGCCGTGGCGGGGGCGAACTTCCAGCGTCGTCCCCACGTCCACCTGCTCGATACCGGTGACGGTGGTGGTGGCGAAGGCCTGGTTCTGGGTGAACGTCGGGATGCGCAGAGTGGTGACCATGCTGATCCGCGCCTGCCGGTTGTCGAGCGCCGTGACTTTGGGAGTGGCCATCACGCGCGCCTCGCCGGACTGCTCCAGCATCTGGATCAGCAGGCTGATGCCCCGGGCGTCGATGCGCCCGAAGCGGAACCCCGGATCGGCGAAGCTCCCGGGCTCCGTGGTCGCGACGGAGCCTCCCAGGGTACCGAACCGGCTGAGCGTCGAAAGATCGTTCGCCGACGGGAGATAACGCCTGGAATCGCCGAGGCCGCGCAGGGGGAACGTGCTCGCGAGGACGCCGCCGCGGATGTCGAGCCCGAAAGTGCCCTGCGAGCCCATCCGGCGCAGCGCGCTCTTCGACACCTCGACCACTTGGACCTCGATCTCGTACTGCTTCGGCGTCTGCGTGAGCTCGCCCAGGAGGCCGTCGATCCGTTCGAGCGTCGCGGGCAGCGCCGAGACCGTGAGCTGGTTCTCGACGGCGTTGTAGGTCGCGGTCTCCAGATCCGGCTCGAGCAGAGGCAGGATCGCTTTGAGCGTCTCCTCCCCCGGCGCGACGCCCAGGGGATACACCCGGTCGACGACCTGGCGCTGGCGGGCGTTGCCGAGGGCCAGCGCCGCCGCTTCGACGGCGTTCTTGCCGCCCTCCAGCAGAAGGCCTTCCCGGCCGATCCTGTGGACCTCGACGCCCGCGTCGTGCAGACCTTCGAGGTCCGCTTCCGTTCCGGCGGAGAAGACGGCGGGGACGACTTGGCGGGCCGGGACGTCCGCGCTCCTCGGCACGAGCCGCACCACGGAGCCTCCATCGCGAGCCACTTCGAGCCCGGCGGCGGCGGCGACGGCCGCGAAGGCCTCCTCGGCTCTGATGCCGCGCAGGCGGACCGTGACCCGGGTGTCGGGCAGCGCACCGGTCGCGATCGAGACGTCGTAGGTCTCGGCGAGCAGGCGAAGGGCGCGGCCGATCGGCACTTCGTCGAGGTCGACGTCGGCGAGCACCAGCGCGCCCGGCCCGATAACGGTCCTCGGAGCGACCGGCTCGACCTCTGCTCCCTCGACGCCTGCCGCCGTCAGGAGGAGAAGCGCGATCGAAACCATTTTCTTTGCCAGGTCGTGGGATCTCATGGATTCAACCTTCACAATTGCCTAACGTTGTCTGTTCTCCCGAGCGTGCGACCGGTGCCTGGAGGCGGCGAGCCTCCAGGCACCGCCGGCTGCCTACCAGAACACGGGGCGCGGCAGAGGTCCAAGGCCCCCGATCGTCGTGTCGACGTGATCCTGGAAGGTGCTGATCTGAGTCTGGACGTCGTGCATCTCGAGGTTCACTTCGTCGACCCAGGCCTGCATGGCGGACTCCTGCTCGGAGATCTTGTACGCGGAGAAATCGACGATGCTCAGCAGGCTCGCCTGGATTTCGGTGGTGTCGTACGTCTTGCTCGCCTCACGCCAGGCCAACGACGTGACGATCATGATGGCGACGAGAAAGACGACGACCAGCAGGAAGAAGATCGTGAACTGCTTGGTGCTGACCATGGAACACCTCCCTAAAAATTCCCCGTTTTGTTTTGAGTCCCACTGTCTTGGGGAAGGACTTTGGGACCAGGATCGATTTGCATCTCTTCTAGAGCCAGATCCGTGCCAGCACTTCCAGCGCGCCTCGACCCCTGCCGCCGATCGTCCGCAACTACCTTTCTCGTCAATGGTTTACAACCGCGATTCGACGGGGATCGATCCGCGAGGCTGGGCGATCTCGGGGAGTGTCGGGAGGTGTCGGAGAATGTCGGACAGCGTCGGGGAGGACGGAGCGGAGGAGGCTCGCCGTGGCCTTGGCTTTCAACGGCACGCCGAGCAACGAGCGGCACGAGATGCGTGCGCTCGCTGCTCGGCGGTGTGCATAAAGACCTTCAGCCCCTCCTGTTCACATATTGGTGAGCTTGGTCCACCATCCCTTGCTGGCAAAGCTTTTGGGCCGGATCTTCAAGATTTTCGTCGGCCCGAAGGCCGTGTTTCCACGCGTGTAGCCCACGGTTTTGATCACGGGGAACGCCTTCTTCTGATTTGCGGTCAACGGCGCGGTGTCCGAGGACTTCGCTTCGAGGATGACTCTGGTACCGTTGCCGGTGATGAGCACGAAGTCGAGTCTGGTTGTGACCTGGGCGCCGTTCACAGTCACTTTTACGACGGCCTCACGTACGAATTTCTGGACCCCGCCCCTGACCTTCAGCGAGTTGAGCTTTTTCTGGATCTTGCCTTCGAAAGCCTTCCCCTTTTTGGAGTTCGCGATCTTGGCATGGCCGTCGGGATCGATGTTGTTGAGCGGGTCGTTGCCTACATATCCATAGACCAGGCCGGGTAGGCCGAACACTCCTTCGGAAAGGTCTGGGGCCTTCAGGCGCTCCGTATCGAGCATCTCGTCCAGGATCGGGTCCACGCTGATCCACTGCCCCTGGCGCGGCTCGTAGTAGCGGGCCCCGAAATAGGAGAGGCCGGTCTCGCCGTCGATCTCCTTGCCGCTGAAGAGGAAGGGGGTGTTCAGGGTGTCGGCGTGCTCGTTGACCCAGAACTCGCCGGAGGGGAAGTACTCCAGGTGCTCGTGGGGATACCCCTGCTCGTTGGTGAGGAACTGGGCCGAGCCCAGATGGTCGGGGTGGTAGAAGTAGAGGAATTCGGCGCTCGTCGAGACTTTGGTGGAGACGCGGAGGTCATCCGCGAAGACGTGCCTGCTGACCGTCCCGCCGTTGCGGATCGAGAACCAGCGGTTGATGTAGACCGTCTCGCCGTGTGAGCCGAGCTTGTTGGTGCGCACCCCTTCGGCGTTGTAGAGGAAGCGGGTGGTCTGGCTGCCGTCGGTCACCGAGAGGGGTCTGTTCTCCTCGTCCCAGGTGATCGTGCGGCGGGTGCCTCCGTCGCTGTCCCAGCCGGTCTGGTTGCCGTTCAGGTCGTAGCGGAAGGTGCGGTCGCCGATCCGGGACGGCGCGTGCGGCTGCGGGCCGCCATAGGTGTAAGCCCAGTTGTAGGAGGTTTTCTGCTGGGTTGCCGGCGGGTTGCTCTGGATGGTGATCTGATGGAGTTGGTTTTTGGCGACGATGTCGCCGACCTCGTCATAGGCCAGCGTGAAGTTGTAGGACGAGGTCTTGCCGAGAGCCACCTGGTACGTGCCGGTGGCGCCGGTGACCTGATAGAGGCCGTCGTACTGGAAGCTCTGCACGATCGGGCCGCCCCAGAGCGACGGGACCGCCGACGCCGCCACGTCATTCTTGAGGCTCAGGATCGTGCCCGTCGGGTCGTGCTGATAGGAAACGTTCTGCAGGTCACGCCCGCGGCTGGTGGAGCGGATCTGGCTGAGGAACCGCGACAGCGGGTCGAAGGCGTAGCGGTTCTCGACGCCGTTGCCGTAGACCGTCCGTACCCGGCTGCCGAACTCGTCATAGCCGATGTGGCGCAGGTAGTCGTAGCGGTTTCGCCGCAGCGACCCGGTGGCCGTTTTCACACGCCCGCCGGCGTCGAAGCCGTAGGTGAGCTGCTCGCCGACCAGGTAGGTGACGGAGAGCAGGCGGCCGAAGCTGTCGAACTGGAAGCGGGAGGTGTACGGTCCCCTGAGGTTCGAGCCGTTGAGGGAGTTGATCGTCTTGACCGTCAGGACGACGTTGCCGAACTTGTCGTAGGAGCGTTCCTCGGTGCCGGATTCGTCGGTCACCGTGACGACACGATTGGCGCGGTTGGAGGGCGCGCCCGGGCCGCCGTAGGTGAAGACGACGTCCGGCGACTGCGGGTAGTCGATACGGTCCAGACGGCTGAAGGTGTAGAAATAGCGGATCTGCTGGCCAAGGGAGGCCAGGTTGGCGGTGATCTTGGCGCCCAGATTGCCCGCCGGATCGTAGCGGTGCTCGGTGCGGCCGGCGTCGGGATTGTCGAGCACGACGTTGCGGCCGAGAGTGTCCCACTCCAGGCGGGTGGCATTCCCCAAGGCGTCGGTCACCGAGAGGAGCTGCGAGAGGGCGTCGAAGTCATAGCGGGTGGTCAGGGTCTTGCCGACCCCGGCGATCGTGTTGGTCTGCTCGACGCCCACCACGTTGCCCTGGACGTCGCTGTAGAAGCGGGTGGTCCGGCCGTTGGGATCGGTGCGGGTGGTGAGCAGCCGCGGGACGCCGTCCAGCGTGCCGAAGCCGTAGTCGATGCGGGTGACGGCACTATGGGGGAAGCGGACCTCGCGCACGCGGTCGAGGGCGTCGTAGGAGAGCTCTGTGGGATTCTTGGCGGGAACGTCCACGAACTGGCTCGCCGGGCCGCTGTCGAAGACCGGCTGGCCCTGGGAGGCGATGCGGCCCTTGGCGTCGAAGGCGATACGGCCGCTGACCCGCATGCCGATACGGGTCGAGGTGCCGGAGCCGAGGTCGAGCTCGGCGTCCTCCTTGGTCTCCAGCACCCGTTCCAGGGAGTCGATGAAGACCGCCGAATCGATCGGGTCGGTGCGGGTGACGTCCTTGTGGTGGACGACGGCCCAGGAGACCGGAGCGGCGGGGTGGTACTCGAAGGCGAGCGCCGGCGAGGCGTCGCTGTCGTCGGGCCCCACCACGCGGAGGAGCCGGCCGAAGGAGTCGTAGGCGCGGCGCAGGGTGTTGCCGTTCTCGTCCGTCGTCGCCGCCAGCTCGCCGTACTTGAGCTCGTAGGCATAGGTGGTGACGTAGCCGAAGGAGTCGCTGACCTGGACGGGATGGGTGCGGGTCTGCGCGTCGTAGGTGGTGGTCTTGGTATAGCCGGTGGGGTCGACGAAGGACACGAGGTTGCCCGCGTCGTCGTAGGCGAAGGTCCAGACGGCGTTCCTGGTGCCGTCGTAGGTGGCGCCGGTCTGCGGATCGCGGCCTCCGGAGAGCGTCCGCTCCTGGCGCACCATCTCGCCCGCGGCGTCATAGGTGGCCGTGGTCCGCCGCAGCAGGTTGCCGGCGCCGTCGTGCGCCTCGACGAGCTGAGGCTTGAACACCCAGGCGTCGAGGTCGGCGGCATAGGCGATCGTCTCGTTGACGTCGTCCGCCGTCCCGTCGTCCCCGGAGTCGGTCATCGCGACGACGTTGCCGAGACCGTCGTACTGCCAGGTCCTGGAGGTGGATTTCCCCGCCGTGGCCGAGCCCTCGTGGAAGAAGGTCGACTCCTGCACCAGGGCCGGGAAGCGGGCCTGGGAGCTGAGGGTGACCTCGGAATAGCTCATCGTCTCGACGCGGAAGAGGTTGCCGGCGGCGTCGGCGACGGCGGTCTTGAGCGGCAGGTGGCGGCTGTAGAGGTTCTGGTTGTCGAACCAGCGCTCGACGGTCGAGCCGTCGGCAAGCACGGTTTTCACGTAGGGGAAACCGTAGCTCTCCCGCTCGGCGCGGTCGTAGTAAGCGTCGTTGCCGTACTCGTTGCGGGTGGTGTAGGCGTTGCCGCGGCCGTCGCGGACGGTGGTGGCGGCGAGCACCCACTGGTTGAACGGCATGTCGGGATGGTTGCCCCGGCGCTCATAGGAGAGCTCGACCGTGCTGCCGAGCGGCCGGTGAACGGCCGAGAGGAGGTTCACCCGCTCGGCCAGGTTGGGCTTGACGTAGACGTTGGAATCGCCGGCCTTCTTGAGGACGTGGTCGGCAAGCCCGTCGCCGTCGAGGTCCTCGAGGAAGAGCTGCAACCCGCCCTCGCCGCTGGAAGTCTGGACGGAGACCTCGATCTGGAGCCCTGTCACAGGGACAGGGGGGACCAACGGGATACAGATCGGCGCGCCGACGGATGCCTGGCCTTCGACGTTGCCGTTGAAGGAGACGGCGTCGAGGCAACTGAAGATCCCCAGCGGGTTGTAGCCGTCGCCGAGGGAGGTGGTCCAGTCGGGAGCGTACCAGCGCCGCTCCTGGTCCCAGTGGTCGCCGAGGTTGAGCTGGACGCGGAAGAAGCCCTGCCCCTGCTCTTTGGCGACGCGGTCCGGCAGGCCGTCGCCGTTGACGTCGGCCAGCTCCACGAGGGTGCGGGCCAGGGTCGTGCCAGCGCTGCCACCGAACGGCCCGAACGACGCGCCGATGTTGACGGCGGAGCTGCGGGTGAAGTTGAGGGAATCGAGCGTGTCGAGCGACGACAGGCTGCCGAGCTTCGAGCTCAGGAAGTCGATGACGTCCTCGCAGCGGCCGGAGGCGGAGTTGTCCCATCTCGGCAGCTCCCAGGCCTCGGGCGCGCCGAAGCGGTAGCCAAGGTTGAGCTGTACCGCCACCTCGCCAGACCCGGGTTCCATGGCGACGCGGTCCGGCAGGCCGTCGCCGTTGACGTCGATCAGGTCGTATTTCGTCTGTGACAGGGCCACGGTGTTGCCAACCGAGGGGAGGGAGCTCAAGACCGCCAAGGCTTTCCCTTTGCCGTTCTTCTTTACGGAGTTGATTCCCAGCCCAATGGAAGTGCTGGCGCTCACGTCCGCGGCCTCGCGCACGGCCGAGTCGAGCCCGGCGAAGCCCTGAAGCGGCTCGAAGCCATCGTGGCCATTGGAGAAGAGCACGCCGGACGCCGACACCTGGTCGGGGTAGCCATCGCCGTTCATGTCGAGGAGGTCGACCGCCGTTTCGCTCTTGCCCAGGCTCAGCGCGATGCCGAGGCCGGCTTCAGCCGAGATGCCCTCGGTGCGGGTCGAGGTCTGGCGCAGGACGGAGAGACCGCTGCCCGACAAGGCGCCAGTCGCCAGGTCGAGGATGCCGGCGGCGTTGCCCCCCCGCCGCGAGGGTTTGACCCCTTCGGCGGCGACGTAGAGGTCGTGCCCCATGCCCTTCCAGAGTGGCGCGCTGAGACCTGCCGTCCCTTCCGGGGCCGGAACACCGGAGACGAAGCTCGGTGTGCTGTTCTCATCCTCCGGGGGCTCGAGCCCCTGGGGATCGAACGCAGAGCCCTGCCACTCGCCATAGAACCAGCCGTGGTAGCCGCCGGAGAGCACGCTCGCCGGCGTGCCGTCGTCACGCAGGCGCAGGTTGTAAGGAACGGCCCCGCCGTTGATGCTGAGCGTACCGGCATCCTCCTGGTCGACCAGCAGGGTGAAGAACAGGGGCTCCCCGGCGCTGGCCGGCACGGTCAGGGAGAGCTGGCTCGACGCCGTCAGCTCCTGTTTCGCGATCAGCCGGTTGACCCCCTGCACGTAGAGGACGGCTCGATTGGAGGTCGAGGGCTCCCAGGAGACCTGAACCGCGTTGTCGCCATCCGCCGGCGCCGGCCAGGACTGCGTCGGCTGATCGAGAGGCAACGTCTTCGGCACGATGAACGCCACGAGGGCGGGCTGGGGCGGCGCCGTGCCCCCTTCGAGGGTCACGGTGGGGGTCCACTGGACGCGGGCCGGGTCGATCGGCGTGTCGGAAACGACGCGGAGGAACAGGACGTTTCCCGGCTGCACCGGGAACGTGGGGATCTCGTCGAAGCTCCCCTCTTCCGAGGCCGCGAAGGTGCGACTGTAGACGGGGTCGATGCCGAGGGAGGCGATGACCGTCACGTCGTCAGAGGTGGCCTGCTTGATGAAGGGACCGGCGATGCGGGCGGTGCCCGCGGCCGGGGCGTACCAGGATGCACCACGGTAGCCGGCGAGGTTGAAGTCCGCGCTGGCGTCGAAGACGAAGACCGGCGCGCCCCAGGGCTCGCGCGCCTGGGGGTCGCGGTCGCCATAGGAAACGACGGGCGACCAGAGCAGGGCATCGGCATCCGTGTCGCGTACCGAGCTGGCGAGGAAGTAGAGGCTGTCCCCGGCTGTCACGTCGAAGCTGAGCCCTCCGCCACAGGAGTCTCCGGGACCAGGCGCGCAGGCCGCGGTCTCGTCCGCCGCAAAGTGATGGCCCCAGACGCGGGTACCCCCGAGGTAGATCGAGGCCGTGACGCCGTCGCCGCCCGCCAGCTTCTTCCGCACATCACCGGTGATGGTGACGGAGCCGTCGTAAGGGAGCACGAGCTGCCGCAGAGGGTCGGTGAGCGAGAAGCTCGCCAGCACCTCCGACGCTTCGCTCGCGGACGAGGGGCTCAGGACGCCGCTGAAGCCCGTCCAGGCTGTGGTGGAGGGGACGAAGGAGTGACCGTTGTTTTTGAGCACCCGGAAGCCGTTTGCGGTGCTGACCAGGTCCGGCCGGCCATCGCCGTCCATGTCGATCAACGCATGGTCGTCGTTGCTGTGCGACCAGATCCAGGAGACGTCGAGCGAAACGGGGACGGGCAGGAACTCGGAGTGCGCACCGATCCCGGAGTCGAGGTTCCACTCCGCGGTCTGGCCGAGCCCGTTCACACCGTCGAAGTGGGTGGATTCGAAGCTGCCCGGCGTTTGGCCTGTTGTATCGGCTGTAGGATCGAAGCGGTTGAGGTCCACGCTGCCGTCATCGGCGATGCGGTCGGGCAGGCCGTCGCCGTTGACGTCGACGAAGCTCGACTTCTGGGTGGTGTAGGAACCGCCGCCGCCAGTCTGGGCACCGCCGTGGGGGTAACACGTCGGCGGAGCCAGGCCCATGAAGCCGTGCACGCCGCCGCCGACCTGGGAGGAGGAGGTGAAATCTCCCGTACCGCCGATGCCGCCCCAGGCCTGGGGACCGCCGAAGCCGGCGTAGCCGTCCGCCTGGGTCGCCATGGGGGTGTAGTCGAAGCCATGGCGGTAGAGCTCGGTCGCGCCGTCCTCGCCGGTCACGGCGATCGACTCGAGCAGGGTCTTGCGGAAGTCCCCCTCGCGGTAGTTGAAGAGATAGCGCCGCACCAGCGCGCCGCCCGCCAGCACGTCCACCGTGGCGAGCCGGCGGCGGGTGACGGTCTTGAATCCCGGGCGTCCCGAGGACAGCCGGTCCGCCCGCTGGTTGCCGTCGTCGAGGGTGAAGACGACCTGGTAGAAAGCGCCGCCGCCGTTGATCCTCGTGTAGGCGATCGCCGCGGGATAGACCTGCACCCAGGGCTCGCCGCCGCTGCCGGCGTCGGTCGTGTAGGAGTAGTCGACCGTGTTGCCGTGGAGGTCGATCACCTGCTCGAGGTACCAGCGGAAGACGTTGCCCGAGGCGGGGTCGCGCAGCCGGGCTTGTGGGGAGAGTCCGTAGAGATAGCGGACGCCGTCCTTGTCCGTCACCTCCCAGGAATAGCCGGCGGGGCCGCTCCCCCGCCTCACGATGCGCTCGAAGCTCCCCTCGGTACGCCGCACGTAGATGCGGTCGGCGATCCGGTCCTGGCCCGGATCGGCCAGCGGCGCGAGCTGCTCGCCGTCGATCAGGTAGCTCTCGCTCTCCTTCGCGGGGTCGTAGCGGGGGACGCCGAACAGCGTCGAGACCTCGATGCTCGGCAGCCGCAGGTCCCATCCCAGGCCGAGCCAGCCGTTGCCGCCGGAGCTGTCGTATCGCACGGAGAGCGTGGGGGCGAGGCCGTGGCGGCCCGGCGGAAGGTTGAGCGGGAAGCTCAGCATGGCGTCGCCGGTCGGACCGCCCTCCGGAGGCTCGATCTGGGTGATCTGCGCGGCTGGATCGGCCTTGGCCAGCTCCTGAAGGGAGTTGGGGCTGAGATTGCTGCCCGCGGGCTCGTCCGGCAGCGCGAGGGTGGCGTTGATGAAGTCGGTGAAGTGATCGGTGAGGCTGACGATGGCCGCGCCGCCGGCCTTCTCCGGCGAACGCGGCAGGGCGACCCAGCGGCCGGCCGCCTCGTCGAAGAAGAAGGTGCTGACGTCCTCTTCGGTCATTCCCCGGGGGAGCAGGGCCGGGTCGTACGGCAGGGTCAGGTGGATGGGCTTTCGGAACTTGAGGCCGTGGGGGCCCATGCGGATGCCGCCCTGAAGGGGGGTGACGTTGGTCATGCCGCTGTCGAGCGCCGGCAGCTCGTGGGCCGCCAGGCGGCGCATGGTGAGCTTTACCGGCCTGGCGAGGGAGCCGGCGGCCACGTCGATCCGCGCCGCGCCCAGGGCCAGGGCCTTGGGCTCGCCCGCCCGGAAGTCCGCCTCGGCCTTCTCGGACCTGCCGGCCGAGCCGCCGTCCTTCTCCCCGTCCCTGTCACCGGTCCCGCCTCGCAGGTGCACCGTCCGGCGCAGCCGGGTGCCGTCGGGATAGACCACCTCGACCTCGACGTCCCAGGGCTCGCCGGCAGCGCCGGACCGGGGGACGAAGACGCTGAACGTGCCGTCCCCCGGGCGCACACCCCCGGAGACATGGCTGCCGTCGACGAACAGCTCGGCCGGCCCGGCGACCATGGCCGCCGGATCGGCGAAGCCGCGGACATAGGCCCCGTCAGGACCGCTCTCGCCGCGGAGCGGGTGGGTGATGCGCAGGCGCGCCCCCGCCGGCCGCTCGCCGCGGGTGAAGACCACCAGGCGGAGATTGCGCACGGTGTACGGGATCGGATCGCCGGCCGGAACGCTCCCCTCCTCCACCCGGGCGACTCCGATCGGCGGAGGCTCGCCGGCGCTGACGGGCAGGAACACCACTTCGTTGCTCCCGTCGCGCAGCCAGCGCGGATTGACCTCCTCGACCTGCAGGGCCATGCCCGACGTGGGAACGCTGCCGAAGCCCCCTTGAGGCGGCAGGCCGTTGAGGGAGCGGACTGCGGCCGTCCAGTGGGGCACTCCGGCCAGCTCGTAGGTGAGGAAGGCCCGGGTCACGGTCTCGACCGGCACGGCGAGGTCGAAGCGGAAGGCTCCCGGAGCCGCGGGAGCGTCCCCCAGGGAGGCTCCGATACGCCGGACGCGCGGCGCGGCCTCGAAGATCAGCCCCGAGTCAGCGGCGCCGGCGACGCTGGGAGCGCTGGCGGTTTCCGGCGGTGCCGCCGGGGGCTCGCTCTCGCCCGAGCCCCGGGGCGGGGCCGTGCCGGCAAAACCGAAGAGCGTGGCCAACAGCAGTGCAACGCCCAGCAGAGGGACGGCAAAGACACGCTTCTCGCTCATCTCCATGACCTCCTGTATTGATGACCGGAAATCACGGATGGGCAAGGCTGATGCCATGCCGGGCCTAGGACCGTAACGTCAGCAGAATCAGTCGATTATCGGTAAGGGAAGCGAGGAGCCCTCCGGCCCTCGGAATGTCGCCGACACAGCGCCGACACTCGGCGACATATCGGGAGATCCGCCAGGGATTCCCGCTCAGAAGCCGAGCTGGGCCATGCGGAGCTGGAGCCCCCGCTTGGAGACTTCGAGCGCCTCGACCATGGCGTCCAGATCCTCTCCATGCGAGGCGAGGCAGGCCTCGATCTCCTCGCGGGAGAGGTCGGCAGCCTTGCGGATGCGACGGCTCTTCTCGATCCGGTCGTAGAGGGAGCCGCGGGAGATACCGAGCTGGGCGGCCGCCCTCTGGATGCGCCAGCGGTTGGCCCGCAGGGCCGCGAGCAGGTCGTCGTCGCTGACCTCGTCGGGGCTGCGGTAGGCCTTGCGAACGGGGCCGGCGGCCTTCGCGGGCCGCATGCCGGCGGGATCGCTGTCCTGCAGGTGCGCCGGCCGGGCGCATTCCTGGAAGAGGCGCTCGGCCTGGAGCCACATCCCCGCCTCCCCCGCATCGCAGCCGGCGATGACCATCTGGCGGACGGCGTTGCGGAGCTGGCGGACGTTGCCCGGCCAGTCGTAGGCGGCCAGGCGGGCCACCAGGGAGGCCGGGATCCAGGAGCGCCCTTCGGGAGGGTTGGTCAGCCGGTCGGTCTCCCCCAGGGCTTCGAGCTCCTGGCGAAGGAAGTGGAGGAAGAGCCGCCCGAAATCGTCCCGGCGCTCGCGGAGGGGAGGCAGCCGGATCTCGTAGCCCGCCAGACGATGGAGCAAGGGGGCCCGGAAGCGGCCGTCCGCCACCGCGTCCTCAAGATTGGCGTCGGTGGCGGCGATCAGGCGCACGTCCACCCGGCGGACCTCGTCGCCCCCCAACGGCTGGACCTCTCGGGTCTCCAGGACGCGCAGGAGCAGAGCCTGGACCTCTGGCGGGGTCTCCCCCACCTCGTCGAGGAAGAGGGTGCCACCGTCGGCGCGCTGGAAGGCGCCGTCGCGCCTGCGTTCCGCCCCGGTGTAGGCGCCGCGGACGGCCCCGAACAGCTCGGAGGCGGCGAGCGACGGCGGGACGGCCGCCATGTTCAGGGCCAGCCAGGGGCGGCCGCGGCGCGGGCTGGCCTCGTGGAGGGCGCGGGCGGCCAGCTCCTTGCCGGTGCCGGTCTCGCCACGGAGGAGCACCGGCACGTCGAGGCTGGCAACCCGCTGGATTTCCCGTCTCACGGCGAGGACCGGCTCGCTCTCCCCGACCAGCCCGAAGCCGGGCGCTCCGGCCATATCCACGGGATTGATCCGGGAGAGCAGCAGGACCACCCGGTTGGCGAGCAGGAGGATCACTCCGCGCTCCAGCCGAGCCGGCGGGATCGCGATCCCGTCAGAGACCTCCTCGCCGTCCGCCACGACCGCCGTCCCGCTCTCGCCACGGAGCAGGCGGATGCCGCCCGGTTCGCTCCCGGAGACGAGACGAAGAGGACGGCGGCTCACGTAGGGGTCGGCCAGGGGGCGCAGGAGGCTCCGTTCCGGCGATGAAAAGGCCGGCTCGCGGCGGGACAGGGGCTCCTCCCGCCCGGAGCCCAAGCCGGCGAGCGCAACCCGCTCACCGATCCGCCCGGCATCCGGATGATAGAGGATGGTCAGACCCGGGACGAGCGGCGAGCCCGCCAAGGGGAGGTCAACGCTCTCCGCCTTCGTGTCGGCCTGCAGCAGCCGCTGCAAGGCCTCCCTGTCGTTTGGCACATGCAGAGTTTAGCGCTCTCTGGCCAAAGCGCAAGGGTCCGTGGAAAGATTGGGCCGCGGGCACCACTGGCGGCCCTCTCCGCCAGACACCGCACTCCCTGAATCGGCGATAAAGTATCCTTCAGAGATTCTGATGGGTAATCCTCAACAGGGGCGAGCTCGAATTGTAAAGCCCCTGCCTTCCGGGCGCGTCGAGGTCCTGCATGCAGCCACGAGCGCCGACGGTGGGTGAGGCGACGAGGGTGAAGGCAAGCTGCTATCCTTGCCCCGTGGCGGCCGAGGTGAACCCCGAAATCTTGCCGGAGCGTGAGGCGGCCGATCTGGAGCAGCTCCTCATCGCGACCAGCCGCACCTTCGCGCTGGCGATCCCTCTCCTGCCCGAGCCGACCCGCCGCGAGGTCACGATCACCTACCTCCTCTTCCGCATCGCGGACACTTTCGAGGACGCGACGCGCTGGCCGCGCGCGCGGCGGATCGAGGCCCTGGAGCGGTTCGCGCGCCTCCTCGACCGGCCGGACCCCGAGGCCGTCGCGGAGATCTCGCGCCGCTGGGCCGAAGAGGTCCCATGCGAGCAGCCGGCCTATCGCGACCTGCTCGCCGAGCTGTCCGCCGTCCTCGACGCCTTCTTCGCGCTCTCCCCCGAGGCCATCTCCTTGATCCGCGAGCACACGGTGCGCACCGCGCGGGGGATGGCCGGCTTCGTGGCGCGCACGACCGACGAAGGGGAGCTGCGGTTGCGGGACGTCCCCGACCTCCAGGGCTACTGCTATGTCGTGGCGGGGATCGTGGGAGAGCTGCTGACCGAGCTCTACCTGCTCGGCCGGCCGGGTCTCGCAACGACCGCGCCGCAGCTCCGCGAGCGGTCGCGCTCCTTCGGCGAAGGGCTGCAGCTCGTGAACATCCTCAAGGACTCGGCCTCGGACGCCCAGCAGGGGCGGCGCTACCTCCCCGAGGGGCCCGAGGGGGTCATCCGGGCCGAGGTGATGACCCTGGCGCGGCGCGACTTGGCGGAGGCGACGGAGTACGTGCTCGCCCTCCAGCGCGCCGGGGCCGAGCGCGGGCTGGTCGCCTTCAACGCGCTGCCGGTCCATCTCGCCTACGCTACGCTGGACCGCGTGGAGAAGGCAGGCCCGGGCTCCAAGCTGACCCGGCCCGAGGTCTTCTCCATCGTCCAGCGGCTCCATCGCGCGCTCGACCGCAATGAACCGGCGATTTCGGCCCCTCTCTTGACTGGAATTCCAAAATGAAGCTTCTCCATCGCTCGCTCCTCGCTCTCCTCCTCTCCGGCTCCCTCTCCTGGCTCACCGGATGCGCGGAGGCGCCCCGTCCGGCTCCGGCCGCGGCTCCTCCGGCGCAGGCCGTCGAGGCCACCGCTCAGGACCCCCACTCCTTCGCGCGGCCCGCCGAGGTCTCGGTCGAGCACCTCAAGCTCGACCTCGGCGTGGACTTCGACAAGCGGCAGCTCGCCGGCCGCGCCAGCCTGCGCGTCCGCAACCGCACGGGCGCCAGCCGGCTCTTCCTCGACACCCGCGACCTGGACGTCCAGCGGGTGACCCTGGACAACGGCGTCACGACCCGGTTCCAGCTCGGCGATCCGGTCGAATTCGTCGGCCGGTCCCTGGAAGTCGAGATCACCCCGCAGACGCAGTGGGTCCACGTCGACTACTCCACCCGACCGGAGGCCGCGGCGCTGCAATGGCTGACGCCGGAGCAGACGGCGGCGAAGCAGGCCCCGTTCCTGCTCACCCAGTCGCAGGCCATCCTGGCCCGCACCTGGGTCCCCTGCCAGGACACGCCGGGCGTGCGCATGACCTACGAGGCGACCGTGAGGGTGCCCCGCGGCCTGCTCGCGCTGATGAGCGCCGAGAACCCGACCCGGGACAGCCCGGACGGCGTCTACCGGTTCAACATGCCGCAGCGCATCCCCTCCTACCTGCTGGCCCTGGCGGTCGGCGAGCTGGAGTTCCGGCCGCTCGGACCGCGCGCCGGCGTCTACGCCGAGCCGACCGTCATCGAGCTCGCCGCCTGGGAGCTGGCCGACACGCCGAAGATGATCGCGGCGGCCGAGAAGCTCTACGGTCCCTACCAGTGGGGGCGCTACGACGTCCTGATCCTGCCGCCGAGCTTCCCCTACGGCGGCATGGAGAACCCGCGGCTGACCTTCGGCACGCCGACCATCCTCGCCCGCGACCGCTCGCTCGTCGCCCTGGTCGCCCACGAGCTCGCCCACTCCTGGTCGGGCAACCTGGTGACCAACGCCACCTGGAACGACTTCTGGCTCAACGAGGGGTTCACCACCTATTTCGAGGGCCGGATCATGGAGGATCTGTACGGCAGGGAGTACGCGGACATGCTGGCCGTGCTCGGCCGGCAGGACCTGGACACGGCGATCGAGGATGCGGGAGGGCCGGACCACCCGGACACGCACCTCTTCCTGAATCTCACCAGCCGCGACCCGGACGAGGGGACGAGCGAGATCGCGTACGAGAAGGGGGCGCTGTTCCTCCGTACGCTCGAAGAGGCGGTCGGCCGCCAGCGCTTCGACCGTTTCCTGCGCACCTATTTCGACACCCACGCCTTCCAGTCGATGGACACGACGCGCTTCATGGCCTACCTGAAGAAGAACCTGCTCGGCGGCGACGAGGAGCTCGCCCGCAAGCTGATGCTCGACGCGTGGGTGTACGGCCCGGGCGTGCCGGCCAACGCGCCGCAGGTCCGTTCCACGGCCTTCGCCAAGGTGGACCAGCAGATCCAGGCCGTCAAGCAGGGGACGCCCGCGGCCCAGCTCCAGACCCAGGGCTGGACCACCCACCACTGGCTGCACTTCCTGCGCAACCTGCCCGAGCCGCTGGACACGGCGAAGATGGCCGAGCTCGACGCCGCCTTCCGCTTCACCGAGTCCGGGAACTCCGAGATCTTGAACGCCTGGCTCCTGCGCGCGATCGAGAGCAAGTACCAGCCCGCGTACCCGGCGCTGGAGCGCTTCCTCACCAGCATGGGCCGCCGCAAGTTCCTGCGTCCGCTCTACACCGCGCTGTCGAAGACCCCGGAAGGAGCGGAGATGGCGCTGCGGATCTACGAAAAGGCCCGCCCCGGCTACCACCCGGTGTCGCAGCAGACGGTGGACGAGATTCTGGAGTGGCGGGGGTGACCATCCAACCCGGCCCAACGGGCAGGGAGACTCCAGCCCAGGGCTGAAGGCCGCAGGCCGATGCCCTGGGTCAACAGGCCCCACAATCATGCGGCCTGGAAGGCTGCAAGACCTCTGGGCTGAACCGAGAGCTGGGCCGACTCCGGCAGAAACTCTCCTACTCTCTCGCGGGCCTTTCAGGCCGCGAGGGTTGGTCGCCTTTCTCCCCAGGGCATCGGCCTTCGGCCTCAGCCCTGGGCTTCGTTCTCCCAGCCCGTTGGGCCGGGTAGAAGAAATTTGCGCGCCGCATTGCGAGGTGGAACTGTGAAAACCGTGACTCTTGACGTCCGCGATCCGAAGGAATCAATGGCTGACTTTGTACGCGCCTGGAAGACAGGAGAGGCAGAGGAGTCAGCGCGCATCAGCTTTGCCTCTCCCGAGCTTCTCTGGAAAGTGTTTACCGCCAGGCGTTGGGAGCTGCTCAAGGTGCTCTGCGGAGCAGGCCCGGTTTCCATCCGCGAAGCTGCCAGGTGCGTCGGACGTGATGTCAAGGGCGTACACAGCGATGTCACTGCGCTGTTGGCCGTCGGTATCCTCGACCGCGCGGAGGGCGGTGGAATCATCTTTCCGTTCGACGCTGTGAAGGTCGAGTTTCTGCTTCACGCCGCCTAGCTTCCTGGGCCTCAGCCCAGGCAGAAACGCTGGCACCATCCAGCTGCGGGCACTGAGTGTCCAGGCCATGAAACGGCACGGCTGGCCTGCGAGGCTCAAGAGGTCACCCGTTCCACTCTTTCACTCGGCAAGCCGGAAAGCTCGCCTCAAACCCCACCAACCTACGGCGAATTTCTGGGCGTGTTCCGGACTGCGGCCGAGAAACTCCGTGCAGGGGTTCGGGACATCACCCTTCCTGTCGACGCGAAGATGCAGTGTACTGAGCGCGAGTGATCAAGAAAAGCGAATGTACGGCGACGCGAGTTCTCTGAAGTCCTTTCGAGTACCTGCACTCCATGCCGTCTTCACGTCCGCGAGCAGATAGTTGACTACCGCACGGAGACGGTCGGAGATCGCACGGGTGCTTAGCGTCCGAAGAATAGCCACCAAATGCTCTTGGCAGATCGGGTTTCTCAGTCTCGCATTGATGGTGGGCTCAAACAACGAAACGATTGCATGGACAACGCCGGCTTCGTTCAGCATGCTCAGATACCGATCGTACAGCGGGGCACCACCAGGACTAACACCATTACGGTACGAAAGGCCTCGCCCAAGACGACATCGGACTACAGCCCTGGTGAGCGTCGGGAGAACCGGCTCGGGAATATCATCGACGTTCGCACAATACCGCAGAATCTCTTCCATGATCGGAGGCTCATGCCAGTAGTTGTCATGTCCTTGGTGGGCTTGCTCTAGGCGCGCCGTAAGCGTAGTCAGCGCGACAGTGCGTGCGGGAATGGTCTCGTAGCGTAGTCCTCCGACAGCCGCCAGAAAGCCAATGCCAAGTGTCAGACGATCGTTCTGAAGGTTGGTCCGGTATCCATCAATGATAATCCCGACGCGGTACTTGATTGTATCGGGGGCATGCGTCCAGATATGAGGAGCAAGTTGGAGTATGTTGCCGCGAAGTATGCTGCCGGTATCTGGCGCACAACAAATTCCGAAGATCGTCAGCACCAGGTTCTTCAGGTGAGGCATCGACAGATTGCGTGCCTCGGTCGCAAAGCGCGCCACGGTCTGTTGGTCTAGCAGATTCGTGCTCGCCTTCAGATTCGCGACCAGCGCCTTGATTCTGATGGCTGATTCCGATGGTTGATCTTGCAGAACGTCGCGAACGCACGTCTGTAGCCAACCGAGAAGCTCAAAACCTCCGATCCTCTCCACGTTTGGATGCGACGCAGCGACCTCATTTCGCATTGTCAGAATGTGCGACAGCTTGATGTAGACGACATCCGATATGAGTTCAAGCTTCCTACATGTGTCGAGGAGGACGCTGTCTTTGAGGCCGGGCAGATCTTCCTCGTCCTTGTACGACGCCCGAGCCGATCCACCTACCGCTGCGTCGAAGAAGAGGTCAACTCCGTAAACGATGACCTTCTTGCGAAGGTTCAGTACTACCTCATTCCAGACGTAGTTCAGAGCGGCGTCGAATAGCCCTATCGCCGTCGAACCGACAAACTTCGAGAGGTATCTCGCCTCTTGCTTTTCGTCAGGCGCAAGAGAATTTAGGAATGACGGTAGATTCTCGCCTACGATGCGGCGTTCTTCCGTCGATGCGATGATGTTCTCCGTGGGTAGACCATAGTGGGCCAAGTAGTTTTGGAATGCGTTGGTTTCCGCCGCAAGGTCATGAGACTTGCTCGGTGCGATAACGTCATCGGTCATCAGCGTAACTCCATGGCTTTCACGAAGCGCATTATACGAAACCGGCACTTGTGCGCGAGCCCGGGTGTCCGGTGCAGCGAGTGTTATTGGGCCCCGCTTTCCAGTGGCTTGCCTGAGCCCCTACTAAGGAATGATACCGCGGACCGAAGCAGGGCGGAAGAGCGGAAGGCGGACACCAAGAGGCCAATTTTGGGGTAAAATGGCTGGCATGGCCAAGAGCGAAGATTGGACCGCTAACACAGATCTCGCCGTTCCAGACGAACTCGCAGTAGCCATGCTCCAAGCGAGGCTGGCCCTATTCAGAATCGATGTAGGCAGCGGCGCCGTCCATGAGCGATTTTCCCAGGCCCTCCTCGCGTTCGCTGCCGGTGCCTTGGTAGCGATCGTCGGAGGGTATGAGGTCCTGGCGGGTAGCAATCTCTACGGGAGCATTGTCCTTGCCGCCACGCTTCTGGTCGGTTCGCTTGTTGCGGGCGCTGGTCAGGTGCTCGTGGCGCATTACGTTGCCTTGGTCCAGTCGGGCATTCCTCATGAAGACGCACTGAAGCCCGCGTTGGAAGGGCTCGGTCCCCAACAAAAGCTGCAGGTGATCGTGCGTGTCATGCGAGAGCTCAAGGTTACCCGTTTCTGGCCAGAGAGCTGGTTCATCGAACAGTCACTACGAGAGCCGGACATAGGCAAAGCGATAGCAGGTCACCTGCGTAGAGTGCAGATGATGGTGCATGTTCAAGCTCTATTCTTCCGCGTTCAGCTTCTCCTCTCGGTGCTTGCGGCGGTACCTGTATTGATGGGCCTCATTCGGACTCTTTGAAGAGAACCAATGTGCTCTCGGGAGTGAAGCCCTATAGCCTATAATTTACGGGGACCTCCGACCCGGCTCCTCGCAGTCTCATCTATTCCCACGTGGCAAGCGAGGGGTATCCCTATAAAATACAAATTTCCGGGATCGCGCCGAGCTGAGGTTCAGCCGATTCTACGGCTCACTCATGCCGGTCGAGCCTGCGGACACGGACCACCGTAGCGGGCAGGGCCAGGATCTCCGGGTCGCCGGTGAGGACGGGCGCCTTCTCCAGCCGGCCGGTGGCAACAGCGAATGCGTCCGCGTAGGAGAGAGGGTGCGTCGCTTTGACTCGCGCTGCCTCGAGGACCAGGGATTCGCGAGCCGGTACGATGTCGATCGGAAGCGCCTTCACCTGGGCGAGGCGTTCCTCGGCCTGCGTCTCATTGGTGAGTTGGAGGAGACGATAGAAGACCTCGCCGAGGTTGACCACGTTCAGCAGCAGGCGGAGGTTGCCGCTTTGCGCGCGGCGTAGATAGCGGCGCATCGCCGCCGCGCCGGGTTCCTCGGCGCGTAAGAACGCCAGGATCGCCCAGGAATCAACGACCGCGACGCCGCCAGCGCTCATCGGCTTCGATTTCGGCCTGGTGCTCGGCTTCGAGATCCGCCAGGGGATCCCGCGGGAGGTCTTTCAGGCACCCATAGAGGCTGTCGATGGGATTCTCGGCCTCGAGCAGCGTCAAGCGCACGGCACCGTCGCCCACGATCTCAACCGCCAGCTCAGTGCCCGACCCCCACCGGAGTTGCTCGCGCACAGGCTTGGGAATGACAACTTGACCCTTGCTGGTCACACGGGTTGCGGACTTCATGAGCGCTATCTTACCAGTGAGGTAAGACCGTGTCTATAGAGCCTTGTGAGAAGGTCGCCCGCGCCTGGACGGCGAGTGGGACTCTCCGCCCGGCGAACCCCCCTTCTTCAGGGCTTCCTGCGCGCCTCGGCTTCCGCCAGCCAGCCGCGGCGGAGCTTTTCCTCCGGGATGCTCGAGAGATAGGGCTTTAGATCGAGCACCGGCGTGCCGTCCAGCATGTCGACGCCGCGGACGGAGAGAACCCGGCCTTCGCGCCGCAGAAGCTCGACGACCGTGAGCGCCAGCGGATTCGGCCGTCGCGGCGAGCGGGTGGCGAAGACGCCGTGCGGCCGGTCATCCACCAGCGGTGTGCCCACCCAGGTCTGCGGCAGAGCACCGGCGCGATCGAAAACCCAGAGCACGTAGAGGTGCGAGAACCCCTCGATGTCCTGGAGACCGGTCTCGTACTCTGGGAAAACTTCAATCGTCCCTTCCGCCCGGTGCTCCGCACCCAACCCCTTAGGGATCTCGTGAGTCGCCGTATAGGGAGAATTTACGGTGCCGATCGGGCGAAAGGTGAAGGTGGAGGTCGACGATTCCATGGCAGGAGATTATCCCAGGCTGCTGCTCCTGATCCCCAATGCGGTCCACCTGCGAACCGATACCGTTTACCGGCGAGCCTTCACACTCCTACGGCGAGCTGTCACCACCCCAGTGCGAACCGGCGCAGTCAGTGCGTGAACCGTCGCAGCCCGACGGGGAACTGGCGCAGTCGGTGCGTGAACCGGCGCAGCCAGACCGGGAACCGGCGCAGTCGGTGCGTGAACCGGCACAGCCAGACCGGGAACCGGCGCAGTCGGTGCGTAAGCCGGCGCAGTCAGACGGGGAACCGGCGCAGTCGGTGCGTGAGCTGGCGCAGCCAGACGGGGGACCGGCGCAGTCGGTGCGTAAGCCGGCGCAGCCAGACTGGGAACCGGCGCAGCCGGTGCGTGAGTCGGCGCAGCCAGACGGTGAACCGGCGCGGTCGGTGCGTGAGCCGGCGCAGCCATACGGGGAACCGGCGCAGCCGGTGCGTAAACCGGCGCAGCCAGACCGCGAACCGGCGCAGTCGATGCGTGAACCGGCGCACGCGACGCGCTAATCGGCGCACGTGGCCTGGGTCTCTCTGAGCCTTCTCTCTTGCCGCGATTTTCTATGAACGAGAGGAGCTCCGGCGCAGGCCGGACGCGTGGATACGCGCCGGCCGTGGGCCTTCAGGGGGGATGGGATCACTCGTAGCGCAACGCTTCGATCGGATCGAGCCGCGCGGCCCGGCGGGCGGGCCAGAGGCCGAAGAAGATCCCCACCGCCGCCGAGAAGAGGAAGGCGATGGCGATCGCGCCCGAAGAGATGGCGGTGTTCCAGCCGGCGAGGCGCTGGAGCGCCATGGCGCCTCCCGTGCCCACGAGAACACCCACGGCGCCGCCGGCCAGGCACAGAACGAGCGCCTCGATCAGGAACTGGAGGAGGATGTCCCGCCGGCGCGCGCCCAGCGCCTTGCGCACTCCGATCTCGCGGGTGCGCTCGGTCACCGAGACCAGCATGATGTTCATGATGCCGATCCCTCCCACGGCCAGCGACACCAGGGCGATGCCGGCGAGCAGGAAGGAGAACGTGCGGGTCGTGGCGCGGAAGGTCTCCAGCAGCGTGGTCTGGTTGCGGATCGTGAAGTCGCTCTGCACGGCCGGACGCAGCCGGTGCTCGCGGCGCAGCACCGAGTCGATCTCGGCGATCGCCATGTCCATCTCCCGCTCGCTGTTGGCCTGCACGTAGATCGAGCCCACGCGCTCCTCGCCGAAGACCCGGAGCTGGGCGGTGGCGAGCGGAACGTAGAGGTTGTCGTCCGGGTTGCCGAAGCCGACCTGCCCCTTCTCCTCCAGGACGCCGATGACGCGGAAGGGGATGCCGCGGACGCGGATCGTCTCCCCGATCAGCGCCTCCGTGGAGGTGCCGAGCGTGGCGCCGACCGCCGCGCCGAGGACGGCCACGCGCCTCCGGCCCCGCTCCTCCGGATCGGTGAAGAGCCGCCCCGCCGCGAGGTTGTGGTTCTGAATCTCGAAGTAGCTCGGCCAGACGCCGTAGACCGGCATGTTGGCGTTGGCGGTCCCGTGCTCCACCTGGAGCCGGCGCTGCATCTCCGCGCTGACCAGGCGGATCGCCCGCGGCTCGCGCAGCAGCGCGCGGGCGTCGTCGGCGGTGAGCTTGGCCTCGCCGCGGTCCACACCGCCGAAGAAGTCCTGGCCGGGCCGGACGGTGAGCAGGTTGACCCCCATGCCCTGGAGGCGCTCCTGCACGGAACGCTGCGCCCCTTCGCCCAGGGCCACCATCGTGATCACTGCCGCGATGCCGATGATGATGCCGAGAGCGGTCAGGAAAGAGCGCAGCTTGTTGGCACGGATCGCGTCAAGGGCGACCCGGAAGATCTCGCCGAGCAGCATCGCCGGTTCTCCTTAGAGCGTGTCTCAGAGGTTCTCGTACAGCCGCCGTTGGGACCCTCACCCCCGTCCCCTCTCCCGTCACCGGGAGAGGGGCGCCCCCACCCGACCTCTTCTCTCTTCTGTATTTTCCCCCCTCTCCCGGTGACGGGAGAGGGGGCCAGGGGGTGAGGGCCTTACGGGCGTCCACCACCGCCGGCGCGCGGACCGCCGCCCCCCGCCGCTCCACCACCACCGCGCTGTCCGACACCGCCGAGCATGCCGCCGCCCGCTCTCTCCCGCACGCGCGACGTGAACTGCTCCTGCTGCTGCTGCAGGCGCGCCACGGAGATGAGATAGACCTGCGCGCCGGGCTCCACCCCCCGCAGCACCTCGGTGAAGTCCCAGTCGGAGAGCCCGAGGAGCGCCACCTTCATCTCGGGACCCTTTTCACCGCGGACGAACACCACGCCCGGCCGGGCTCCAGCCGTCACGGCGCCGCCCTCGGGCGGACCGCCGCCGGAACGGTCTCCGCCTCCAAAGCGCTCTCCGCCTCCACCGCCGCCCCTCGGGCCGCCGGAGCCTCCGGCCGCTCCCTGGCCCTGGCCGCCGCGCTGCCCGCGCGACTGCCGCAGGGACGCGAGCTCGGTGCGCACCTTCGCCTCGTCCAGCCCCAGCAGCGCTCCGGCGGCCGCGGCCTCGCGCATGGAGACCACGGCGCCATTGGGCACGGCCACGACGTTCCGGCGCTCCGCGATCTCGACGGCCACCTCGGCGTTCATGCCGGGCTTGAGGAGCCCCTGCGGATTGTCGAGCCGCACGAGCACAGGGAACATGGTGACGTTCTGCTCCACCACCGCCTGGGGCTCGACCTTGGTCACCGTGCCCCGGAAGTTGCGTCCCGGATAGGTCTCCACGGTCACCACCGCCGGCTGACCCGGCTGGATGCGCCCGATGTCCACCTCGTCGACGAGCGCGCGCGCCTGCACGGTCGCCAGGTCCGCCATCTTGACCAGGGTGGTGCCTCCGGAGACGTTGCCGCTCGCCGAGGCGATGATCTGCCCCTGCTCGACGGTCTTTTCGATCACCGTGCCGGTGATGGGCGCGCGGATGTCCACGTCGCCCATGCGCTCCCGCGCCAGGTCGAGGTTGGTCCGCGCCTTGAGAAGCTGGGCCTTGGAGTTGGTCTCCTCGAGCTGCACCGCCTCCAGATCCTGCGCGCTGAGCAGGCCGGCCTTCGCGAGGGACTCGGCCCGCCGCCGCTGCGCCGCGGAGCTGGTCAGCCGGGCGTTGGCCAGCTCCAGGTCCGCCTGGGCCTGCGCCAGGGCATTTCGGAGGTCGCGGGGATCGATCTCGGCGATCAGGGAGCCCTGCTTCAGCTCGTCCCCGGTCTCGACAGAGATGCTCTTCAGCTCGCCCCCGACCCTCGACTTGACCTCGACCACCCGGAGAGGCTCGATCGAGCCCGCCGCCTCCGCCCGGACCTCCAGATCCTGGCGCTCCACGGTCGCCGTGTCGGGCGCCGACCCCACCTCCTGCGTCTCACCCTTGCCATTGCACCCGGCCAGGGCCAACACGGCCGCCAGGCCGAGAGCCGGAGCCGATCTGTTCCCAGTCATCCAAGTCCGCACGTTCTGCCTCCTCGCCGGGGTCGCGCGTCCGCTGACAGTCCCCCAGGGCTATAACGCTACCATCCCCGCAGGAAGTCCCTGACTGGAGTAAGATCTTTGTAAAGTCCGTCTTTCGCCGGGAGGGATGATTCGATGACCACTGCCTGGGAGACCCTGGGAAGAGTGCCGCTGGAACGCCTGGCCGACGCCCGTCTGCAGCTCCACTGGGCGGCGCAGGCCGCCTCCGCCGTGGGCAAGCAGCTTCTCGACCATCAGCCGGACTCCAGCGAGCAGAGCTTCGTGTGGAGGGACGGGCCGCGCGCGCTGGTCCAGGGGGCCGTGCCCGGTCCCCTGCCCTTCCGCTCCGGGCTCCGCCCCGCCCGGCCCGCCCTGGTCCTGCTCGACGAAGGGGACCGGTCGATCCGCGAGCACCTCCTGGACAGCCACACCCTCGAAGAGGCCTACGCCTGGCTCGAAGGGCAGATCCGGGAGCACCTGGGCCGCCGTCTGGAGCGCCCTCTGGAGAGGCCCGGCGAGGAGATCCCGCCGCATCCGGTCGCCAGCGGCGCGCGGTTCTCAGCCGCCGACGGCGAGGCCTTCGAGGAGATGGGCCGCTGGTTCTTCAACGCACACCATTTCCTCTCCGCGGTCGCGGCGAGGAACCCTGGAGCCTCGCCGGTGCGCTGCTGGCCGCACCACTTCGACATCGCCACGCGGATCGCGCTGGACCCCGAAGGGGATGCCGAAACCGCCCGCTCGATCAACATCGGCCTGTCGCCCGGGGACGCGGCGCGCGCCGAGCCGTACTTCTACGCGACCCCCTGGCCGTATCCGCAGGGCAAGCCCTTTCCGGAGCTGGACGGCGGCGGCTTCTGGAACACCGAGGGGTGGACCGGGGCCGTGCTCCCGGCTTCGGACCTGGTGCGGTCTCCCCGGGGCGAGGAGCAACGAGAGCAGGCCGAGCGCTTCGTGGCCACCGCGATCGCCGCCTGCCGCAACCTGCTCGGGGCCTGACGTAAGGTTCCCCCCTCTCCCGGTTGGGGGGAGGGCGATGGGAGAGGGGGGTCAGGGGGGTGAGGTCTTTCCCGGCCAGGCGTCGACGAGATAGAGGCCGAAGGGGATCCACCAGAGGAAGTCGTTCGTCAGGCAGAGGACGAACGTGGCCGGCGGCCAGGCGCCCCGCAGGAGCAGGAGGCCGAGGCCGATCGGGCCGAGCACCTTGCCGGTCAGCCCCACCGCCGCGATCAGCCACCCCCGCTCAGGCCGCCGCGCCACCTCCAGATACAGGATGCCGTACAGCCCGATCACCATGGCCAGGCAGGCGAAGATCTCGGGATAGTTGGCGGGCGGCATCCCCGCGAAGCGGAACAGCCACTGCGGATCGAGAGTCGAATAGAGGCCCCAGCCGATGTTGTACAGACCGGCCAGGGTGAACGCCGCGCGATGGAAACGGCGACGGGGGATCGGCGGGGATGAAGGGCTCATCCCCGCCATTCTCTCCTAGTCCGCGGCCGCGTCAGCCCCCGTACCGGTAGGCCAGCGTGTCGTTGGGGATTGTGGGATCGAACTCGCCGAGATCCTCCATCTCCAGAGTGTCGGTGACGCGGTACACATGCCCGGCCGTACCGGTCAGACCCTTTGTGGAGCCAGGAACAGCGGAGCTGGTCCGGAAGACCAGGACCCTGCCGGGGGCCAGGATCTCCTGGGACTCCTGAGGCGCGCGTCCGAACGTGACGAACTCGGCCTTGTCGCCGTCGATGACGACGACCTGCCGGTAGCCTCTTCCGCAGCTTGTGAGGAGGATTCCCAGGAGTGCCACTGCCACGCCTACACGAGCCGTTCTTCCACGCATAACCGTCCTCCTTGGAGAGGTTTAGCGTTAACCGTGCTGGCGATTCAGCCGGCCCGACGCTTGGCGAGCCGGCTTTGGGACCATTGCTATTCTACTCTCAGGCACTCAGCCTGCAAGCGTCGACGGCATGAGCCTGCGCATGCCCCGGTCCCGAGGCGCCCTGATCCTGTCGGCCCTGGCGATGGGCTCGGCCGCGGCGGTGATCGCCCGGCGCCGTTCACGGCTTCGGGCCGGCCAGCCGGGGGAGCCGAAAGGCGCTCTGCGCAACCTCTGGACCCGGGTGGACGGCTCCATGATCTATGCGCGGGCCTCGCGCGATCCGGCGCCCGACCGGCTTCCCGTGGTGCTCGTCCACGGCTACGGGATGTCGAGCAGCTACATGGTCCCGATCGCCGAACGCCTGGCGGCGGAGCTGCCGGTCTACGCGCCGGACCTCCCCGGCCACGGCCGCAGCGGCGATCCCGGGCGGACCCTCACGGTCCCCGAGCTGGCCGAGGTCCTCCGCGCCTGGATGGACGAGGTGGGGATCGAGCGGGCGGCGCTCCTGGGCAACTCCATGGGCTGCCAGATCGTCGCGGCCTTCGCCGCCCGCTGGCCGGAGCGGGTGGACCGCCTGATCCTGGTCGGTCCGACGGCGGATGCCGAGGCCCGCACCCTGCGGCAGCACCTGCCGCGGCTCCTGCGCGCCGGCGCCGCGGAGCGGATCTCTCTCCCCTTCCTGGTCCTGAGGGACTACGGCCGGGCCGGCCTCCGCAGGATCGCCCGCGAGCTGCAAGTCATGTTCGAGGACCGGATCGAGGACAACCTGCCGCGGATCACGGCGCCGGCCCTGGTGCTGCGCGGCGAGCGTGACGCCATCGTCCCCCAGCGCTGGGCCGAAGAGGTGGCCCGCGGGCTCGGAGCCGAAGTCCGGGTGATCCCGGGCGCCGGACACGCCCTCAACTACAGCGCCGCGGACGAGCTGATGCGGATGATCCGGCCGTTCCTGCGCGAAACCACGGTCAGCGGCGAAGAACGCGCCCGGGCAGGGCGCCCGTAGCCTTCCCCTGGCTGTACACCTGGGCGCCGTTGACCCACACGCCGACGATCCCGGCGGAAGGGAGATGGGGCGCCTTCGGAGTCGCCCGGTCCGCGACCGCCGCCGGATCGAACAGCACCAGATCGGCGTACGCTCCCTCCCGGATCACCCCGCGGTCCCGCAGGCCCACGTGAGCCGCCGCCAGCCGGGTCATCTTCTCGATCGCGGCTTCCAGAGACAGCAGGCGCCCCTCTCGGACCTGCTGGCGCAAGACGCGGGTGAACGCTCCATAGCCGCGCGGATGGCGGCCCTCGGACTGGCCGTCGCTGCACACGTTGGCGTGCGGCCACAGGAGGATCGCCGCGATGTCGCGCTCGTCCATGCTGGTCGCAATGATCGATTCGTTGTCGCCCCCGGCGGCCAGGGACTTCGCGATCAGATCGATATAGGTCGTGACCGGATCGGTGTTGCGAAGCCTGGCGATCTCCGCCAGAGTCTTGCCCGCATACGACGGCTCGGGATCGAAACGGGAAACGATCATCCCTTCCGGAGTCGTCAGCTCGGTGAGAGCGAATGTCGCGGTCTCCCGATTCGTAAAATCCCGCTCCGGGAAAAGGACGGTCATGGTCGACTGCCAGTATGGGTACGGATAGACGTCCGCGGTGACGTCCACTCCGGAGGCGCGGGCGTCGTTCAACCTGGCCAGGAGCTGATCCGCCTTGCCCCACAGGCTCTTCATCGCCAGCTTCATGTGCGACACCTGCACCGGAATCCGGGCCTCCCGCCCGATGCGGACGATCTCGTCGATGGCCTGGAAAAGTGAGCGGTCCTCGCTCCGGATATGACTGATATACCGCCCTCCCACCCGGCCCGTCTCTTTCGCCAGAGCGATCAGCTCCTCGGTCGTCGCGTAGATGCCCGGGTCGTATTCCAGCCCCGAGGACAACCCGAGGGCCCCGCTCGCCAGCTCATGGCGCAGGAGCGCGCTCATCGCGAGGATCTCGTCGGCATCCGCCGGCCGCTTGTAATCGGAGCCCATGATCCGGCTCCGCAGAGTGCCGTGCCCCACATACGAAGCCACGTTGACAGCCGGCGGATTCTTTTCCAGCTCCGCCAGGAACGGAGCGAGAGGAAAATTCGACCCTCCATCCTGGCCGATGACGGTGGTGGTGATGCCCTGGCTGATCGCGGCGAAGACCGTGCGGTCCTTCGCGAACCCTCCGTCATGATGGCTGTGGGTGTCGATGAACCCCGGAGCGAGGACCAGCCC
>DASVEF010000335.1:0-49299 GCA_036380715.1 Thermoanaerobaculia bacterium
CGAGAAGGCGAGCCTTCGAGACCTCGAGGCGAACGGTTGGGACCGAAAGGCGAGGCTTCTCGAGCAAAAGGCGAGCCTTCGAGACCGGAAGGCGAGCCTTGTCGAGCAGAAGGCGAGGCTTCGGGACCTCGAGGCGAACGACGTCGAGCAAGGTCCCGACGACGTTTTTCTCTGGGCGAGAGGGGTTGAGATCGAGGCAGGGCTCGTTTTGGCGGGTCTCCGTCGCGTGGAGACGGGTCCCGGACGCGTTCTTTGACAACTGAATCTTTCTCTCCCCCACTGTAGAGACGCCCCGTGGGGCGTCTCCCCCCGGGCCCGCGGACCCGTTGAGGTCTAATTCCGCCGCTGCGGAGCGGAGACGCCCCACGGGGCGTCTCTACAGTGGAGGGAGGGGCGATGGGAGAGGGGGCCGGGGGGTGAGGATCTGACATACTCCCGCCACCGGGACGCCCGGCTCCGATGAGACCTCGCCGCTTCCGACGATTCCGCCCGATCGTGCGCCCGCCGCTGGGGCGCCGGCTCCCGCGCGAGCTGCGGGGCCGCCATGTCGGGAAGCTGGCGGGCAGGCTCCCTGGAGGAGTGCGAGACCCGGGCTTCGAGATCCTGCTGCGGCGGATCGACGGCGCTCCGGTCCTGGGAAGCAACCAGGTCGAGCCCTACTTCGGAGGAAAGGACGCCTTCGCGGCCATGCGGGAGGCGGTGGCGGGCGCCCAGCGGGAGATCCTCCTCGAGTCCTATATCTACAAGGACGACTCGACCGGCCGCGACTTCCTGGACGACCTGGCTGCGGCCGCCGGCCGCGGGGTCGCGGTGAAGGTGCTGGCCGACGCCCTGGGGTCGATCTCCACGAAGTCCGAGTTCTGGCGGGAGATGGAGGGACGAGGCATCGAGGTCTGCCTGTTTCACCCTCTCTTCGGCCGCCTCTGGTACCAGCCGTTCCGCGATCACCGCAAGATCCTGGTCGTCGACCGGCGCGTCGCCTTCACCGGCGGCATGAACATCGGCGAGGAGTACGGCTCGACCTCGGCCCGTCCCCAGCCCGGAGCGACCTGGCGGGACACTCACGTCCGCGTCATCGGCCCCGCGGCCTGGGAGATGGCGGTGGTCTTCGCGGAGAGCTGGACCTACGCGGGGGGATCGCAGCTCGCGCTCTCCCCTCTCGCGGCCGAGGAGGCCGAAGGTCCCGGATCGCGCATCCTCGTCCTCGATTCGCGGCCCAAGCGCGGGCAGGCGGAGTCGGCCTCGGCGCTGGCGGCCATCGTCGGCGCGGCGCGGCGCTATGTCTGGATCACCAACTCCTATTTCGCTCCGGGATGGGCGGCGGTGCGCGTCCTCGGCCAGGCCGCCCGGCGCGGCGTGGACGTCCGGCTCCTGCTGCCGGGCAAGACCGACGTGCCGATCGTCCGCCACGCCGGCCACGGCTACTTCTCCCGCCTGCTGTCGCGCGGCGTCCGCATCTTCGAGTACCAGGAGTCGATCCTGCACGCGAAGAGCCTGGTGGCCGACGGCTACGTCTCCGTGGCCGGCTCGACCAACCTCGACTTCCGCTCCTTCCTGTTCAACGCGGAGTGCGACCTGGTGATGCTCTGCGAGGAGACCGCCGGGAGGATGGAGCGCGCCTTCGAGGAGGACCTGCGCAGCTCGGTCGAGATCGCCCGCAAAGACTGGAGGCGCCGGCCTTTCCTCCACCAGATGGCGGACCGGGCGGCGAGGCTGCTCGCGCCGGTGTTGTAGGCCCCCGGTCCCCTTCCGGCGGCCGGGGTATACACTAGAGTCGCGGGGGAACACGATGCTGGAGCTCAAGAAGCGTTACGTCGTCGACGAGCAGAACCGCCGGGTCGCCGTCCAAATCGACCTGGAGACGTTCTCGAAAATCGAGGAGCTGCTGGAGAACCATGCCCTCACCCAGTGGATGACCGACACGGAGGAGGACGAGGCGCTGGATCTTGAGGCTGCCAAGGCGTATTACGACTCGCTGGAAAAGGCCCGGTGAAGGTCGCCTACCGAAAGCGGTTCCTCAAGGACTTGGCCGAAGTTCCATCTCAGCTCCGGTCCCACATTGAACAGTTCGTCTTCAAAGAGGTTCCCCAGAGCGAATCGCTCCAGGCCACCGGCAAGGTTGAAAGGATGAAGGGATATCCCGGATTCTTCAAAGCTCGCTTCGGAGATTATCGGGTCGGCCTGAGGCTCCAAGGAGACACGGTTTTCTTCGAGCGAGTCCTCCATCGCAAAGAGATCTATCGCAAGTTCCCCTGAGAATCTGGACGGCTGAAGGGGAGAAAACGAGATCCCCCCTCTCCCGCTGGCGGGAGAGGGGGTCAGGAGGTGAGGGCTAGACGCAGCCCGGCACCCTGAAGGCGCCGATGCGGGTCTTGAAGTCGAAGCTGCCGTTGTTGCCGTAGTACTCCTGGGTGAACCAGAAGGTGCAGTTGTCGGCGGGATCGACGCTCATCGCGGAGTAGTCGCCCCAGCGGCTGCTCGAGGACTGCTGCACGCCGACGCCCGCGTGCAGGGTCACCTCGCCGCCCATGGTGCCGAGCGGATCGCCGGCATTGCGGGTGACGTAGCGGATGGACGGGGCCACGGTCTTGCCGGTGACGCTGTAGCCCACGGCGATGTTCCCCTGCTTGTCCATGGCGATGCTGCCCAGCCAGCGGTTGTCGCCGTTCGGCGAGATCGTGCCGGTCTGGTGGAGGACCCAGCCGCCGCCGTTGTCGCGCAGCTCGGCCCAGCGCACGCCCGCAATGCTGCGGCCGGTGACGTCGACGGTGTGGTTGACCACGATGGACTCGTGGGTGCCGAAGTTGCGGTACTGCGCGCGGAACATGGTGAACTGACCGAGGGCGTCGAGCTTCTCTCCCGGCCTTGGCTGCGCGAGGCAGCCCCGGCTGAACCGGCAGAACTCGGCGTCGAACTCCGGCGCGTTGACCTGCGGCCGGGCCACGAAGCTGGAGCTGCCCGGGCTGGTCCAGCTCACCGTGAAGTCCCAGAGCCGGTAGCCGTCCGGGCCGGACCCGGAGCCCCAGACCTCGTCGTCCCAGGACTGGACGAAGGTGTTCGGCGAGCCGGCCGGCGGGGCCGTGCCACCCTCCCAGTGCGAGGGCTGGACGCTGAAGGGGCAATCGGTGCCGCAGGCGAGCGGACCGAACTTCACCATCTGCGCCGGCTGGCCGAGGAGCATCTTGTCGCGCTCGAAGGCCACGGCGATGGCGCCCTGGAAGCTGCCGTTGAACTGGTTGGCGGTCATGTAGTAGCCGTCCGACCAGACGCCGAGCTTGGGATAGTCGTTGAACGTGCCGGGGCTGACGTTGAAGTCGTAGCGGTGGTAGGAGCCGGTCGGGTCGGCGGTGGTCGAGATGGCGATGCACTGGTGGCCGTCGGCGCCGATGGCGAACTGGCTGACGAGCCAGCGGTTCGCCGCGTCGTCATAGAGGACGATCGGGTCGCCGTCGTTGTTCGTCTCGCAGATGCCGCCGAACCCCGACCACAGAGCGCTGGTGGCGACGGGGCCGAAGATCCGGGTGCCGGTCTTGGTGTAGACGGCCAGGATCGAGTTGATGGCCTGGACGTAGTGCGTGAGCCCGACGTCGCCCTGCGTGTCCGGCGGCACGACCCGGAAGCCCACCGTGGCCGCGTTGTCGTCGTCGCTCAGGCCGTCGAAGCTGATCAACGGAGTCGGCGTGTTGCCGACCGCCGGGCCACCCGACTGCACCACGGGGTCCGGACCACCCGGCGTCGGGTGATACCGCTGCGCGAGATCGAACGGAACCTTGTTGGGCACCTCCCGATTGGCATGACCGCTCGGCCGCACGATCCTGCGGGCGAGATCCCGCAACGGCGGCGAGACGTCGAAACGGACGGCCTCGGAGACCTCAGGACGGCCCGCCGACGGCTGGGCGTAGGCGGCCGGGGTCACGGCGATGGCCATCAAAACGAGGGCCGCCACGGCGAGGAGCTTCAGTTTCATCATCATTCCTCCTTCCAGAAATGGGTCAGAAGCGGGGGCACAGCTCTGCAGAGGGATACGGGTATCCACAGGCACCAGTGCCCGCCGGCGGAGAAAGGGGGACAGCTTTTCGCCGGATCTCCCCGGGGGTCTGTGATAGAACCATGCCTATGTCCGAACCGCCGATCCGGAGAGGTTCCGCCCCGGCCCTGCTGCTGGCGCTCTGCCTGGCCGCCTGCTCCTCCGCCGGCCCGCGCCCCGCGGGGGTCGCCGGCCCCGGAGCGGACGCCGGAGCGGCGGAGCCCGCCGGCAGCCTGGCCCAGGCCCTCGACCGGGCGGCGCAAGGGGATTGGCAGGACCTGCGGATCGACGCCGAATGCCGTACCGACGACGGCTTGCGCTCGGCCACCGTGCTCGGCAGCGGCGTGGCGATCTGGAACCGCCAGCGGCAGATCACGCTCGGCCGGGAGCGGATCGCCGCCCTTCTGGAGTCGTTCCGCCGCAACGGGTTCGCCGGCCTGCGGGAGTCCTACGGCGGCAAGGGCGATCCCGCTCCCGGCGCCCCGCCCGCGCTGGCCGTGGAGCTGATCTGCCGGGTGCGGCTCGCGCTGGACGGCCAGGTCAAGGAGGTCCACCAGCTCTCCGAGGGACGCCAGTCGCCCGAGCTGCGGCGCCTGGCCGGCGAGATCCTCGCCGCTGTCGAGGAGGCCGGCGATGAGGGCGTCGGCGCGGCGAGCCTCACCGAGGGGCTGGAGAAGATCGCCCGCGGCGAGCTGGCTCCCGAGGTCCTGTCTCTCCAGATCCTCCGCCAGAGCGAGGAGCCCGGTCTTCAGGAGCGCGGCTGGCTGCTGCGCATCGACGCCGGCAGGGCCGAGATCCAGCCGTATCCCTCGGCGGAGGACGGCAAGGTCCTCGTGCTCCCCCTCTCCCGCGGCGACCTCACCGGACTGGCCCGCGAGCTCGCGGAGGCCCGCCTCGAGGACATGCCGGCCAACCTCTACGCTCCGGAGTACACGGACTTCGCCGTCGAGGTCCTCAACCGGGAGCGCAGCCTCCAGGCCCGCCGCTTCGCGGACGTCACCCCGCAGACCCACGGCGAGAAACAGATACGCTTCGACCGTCTGTTCGAGGCGATCGACGAGCTCCGGCGGAAGATCGTGGCCGAACGGGACACCTCACCCTAGCTCCCCACTGTAGAGACGCCCCGTGGGGCGTCTCCTGCGGCGGCGCCATTCATTTCCAGGAATCCGCGCGACGGCGCGGGCACCTCCGGAGGAGGAGACGCCCCACGGGGCGTCTCTACAGTGGGAATGCGGCATATCGCTCGGTGGCAAAGTTAGCGTCTATGGGGCCGGGGGTGAGGGGCCTACGGCACCGTGTACTCGTAGATCCCCGACGAATACGTCCCGACGTAGAGGCGCTCGGGGTGGAGGGGATTGACGAGCAGGTGCGCCCGGTTCCAGAGCATGAAGTTGGGCGGGAGACCCTGGCTCATGGAGGTCCAGGACTGCCCGGCGTCCACGCTCCGGTACACCCCTTTGCGGAGCAGGGCATAGAGGGTGGACGGCGTCCGCGGGTCGACGGCCAGGGCCAGCGCCTCCTCCTCCGGCAGGCCGTCGCTCGCCCGGCTCCAGGAAGCTCCGCCATCCGAGCTTTTGAAGACCCCCTGGCTCGTGGCCAGATACAGGCCGCCGGGCTCGGCGGGATCGATGGCGAGGTCGTACGAAGCGGTCTCTTCCGGCAGCCCCGCGTCCGCCCGCGTCCAGGTGTCTCCCCGGTCGAGGCTCTTGAGGAGCCCCCTCTGGATCGCGTAGACGATGTCCGGGTTTGCGGGGTCGACGACGAAACGCTTGACCCAGCCCAGGCCGAGGCACTTCCAGCTCTCCCCGCCGTCGTCGCTCTGGAAGCAGGGGCACGCGGGAGAGGCCGGAGCGGCGGACACGGTGCTGCCGTAGACGGTCCGCGGAGCGGCGGGATCGACCGCGATGGCGACCAGCGACGCGTCCTCGGGGAGCGGCAGCTCTTCCCAGGTCAGACCGCCGTCGGTGCTCCTGCCGAGGCCCACGAAGGTGTGGAACTTCATGCCGGCGTAGAGGCTGGACCCGGGGCCCACGATCAGCGGCGAGACTTCAGGGCTGAACTGCTCGTTCGTGGGCAATCCGCCGTTGAGCATCTCCCACCCTCCCCCGCCCGGGCGGCTGCGGAACAGCCCGACCCCCAGGGCGCTGGCGTAGAGCGATTCGGGATCGGCGGGGTCGATCGCCAGGCCGACGATGCGCGTCTGCGCGATCCCCTCGTTGGAGGGATACCAGGTGCCGCCGCCGTCGGCGCTGCGGGAGATGCCGAAGTCCGGAGCCGTGGCGAGCACCGTGAGCGGCGAGGCCGGGTCCACGACGAGCCGCAGGTTGCGGACGTCGCGGTGGAAAGGCACCGCCGTCGGCGTCCAGGTGGCGCCGCCGTCGAGGCTCCGCGCCCCCCGCGTGTAGACCGCGCCGGAAGGCCCCACGGCCACGGGGTAGCCTCCCGGGCCGGTCCGCGCCCACCTCTCGCCGCCGTCCACGCTCTTGTAGACCTTGCGCGCCGCGCCGTCCGTGGCGGCCCAGACAGTGCCCGGCGACGAGGGGTCCACGGCGATCCAGAAGACCAGGTCCTCGCCGGATGGCAATCCCCGGCCTTTCGGGCGCCAGGTCGCTCCGCCATCCGTGCTCTTCCAGATCCCCACGGGGCTCTGGTAGAGAGAGGCGTAGAGCGTCGAGGGAGAGCGGGGATCCAGCGCCAAGTGGACCACGCCGCCGTTGCGCGACAGGAGGCCGCGGTCCGCGCGCCGCCAGGACCGGCCGCCATTGGTGCTCTTGAGCACGCCGATCCCATAGCCGGCGCCGGCGTAGAGGGTCTCCGGCCGCGCGGGATCGACGAGCAGGACGGAGACGGCCCCAGGACCGGCGCCGATCCGCGACCAGCTCGCCCCTCCGTCTGCGCTCCTGTAGAGGCCGGAGCTCCCGAAGTTGGCGTAGGCGTTGGAGGGGCGGACCGGGTCCACGGCCAGGGCCGAGGCTCCGGTGCGGCGCGGCAGCCCGCCGCGCAGAAGCCGCCAGGTGGCGCCGCCGTCCGCGCTCTTGTAGATCCCCTCCGCGGTCGAGGAGTAGAAGACCCGCGGGTTCGCGGGATCGGTCGTCAGCGCCCAGACCGACCCCGCGTAAGGACCGATCGGGGTCCACCGGCCGAAGCCGGCGCGGACCGGCGCCGCCATGGCGAGGAGGATCAGGATTCCGGACAGAAGCCTGGCCGTGGAGCCCTCACCCCCGGCCCCTCTCCCGGAGGGAGAGGGGTGAAGGCCCTGGAAAAAGCTCAGAAGACAGCGCTTTTCAAAGCGTCTTCCCCCTCTCCCTCCGGGAGAGGGGGTCAGGGGGTGAGGGCTCCACGGAGCACCTCCGCGCTTCTCAGAGGCCTTACGGCTCACCTCCAGCATTTACTTCATGATACTGGAGGAAGCCTGGATCGTCATCCCTCCCAGGGTCGCCTGCCCTTTGCGCGAGAAGTCGATCGACTCGCCGAGGATGCGCACCGCCTCCTGGTCGGCGTGGAAGCCCATGGAGTTCTCCGCCTCGATGAAGTCGAGGAAGAACTGCGCTTTGCGCTGGAAGTCGCGCGCCTGGGCGAGACGCGCTGCGGGGACGCCCGCCGCCTGCGCCTTCTTGATGTCCTGGATCAGGGCGATGACCGCGTCCATGGCCAGGCTGCGCATGTGATAGGTGCGCCCCTGGATCGTCTCGATCCGCGACTTCAGCTCCTCCTCGGGCCAGCGGTGGCAGGCCTGGCAGGCGTTGTTGAGGTTGAGGACCGGGCTGCGCACGTGGTGATCGCTGATCTTGAGCGCCCCGACGCGCTGGTAGGGCATGTGGCAGTCGGCACAGGTCACGCCCGAGCGGGCGTGGATGCCCTGGTTCCACATCTCGAACTCGGGGTGCTGCGCCTTGAGCACGGGCGCGCCGCTCTCGGCGTGCTGCCAGTCCTTGAACCCCTCTTCGTCGTAATAGGCCAGGATGTTCTCCACCTTGAGCCCCTTGTGCCACGGGTAGACCAGCCGCTTCTCCTCCCCCTTGAAGTAGTACTCGACGTGGCACTGGCCGCAGACGTAGGCGCGCATCTCCTGCCGCGTGGCCGTGGCGTTGACGTCGTAGTCCTGGACCCCCTGGGAGGCTTTCAGGGCGCGGATCCCCTCGATGAAGCCCGGCCGGGTAACCCGGAGCTGCATGGTCTCGGGGTCGTGGCAGTCGATGCAGGCCACCGGGTGCCGGACGAGCTTGCGGGCCTCGAAGTAGGGCATCGGGTTCAGCTTTTCGAAGCCGCGGATGAGATCGCCGTCGCCGGCCTTCCTATAGGCCACGTACATGGAGCCGTGGCAGTGCAGGCAGGTGCCCGGCTGCTTCTTGACCTGCTGCCGCTCGGTGAACGTCTGGTCCTCCAGCATGAAGGCGTGGCCGCGCTCCTCCCGGAAGTCCACGGCGAAGGCGTACCCTGCCCACAGGATTTTGAGGCGCGGGTCCTCCTCCAGGCGCGACTGGGACACGATCGACCGGGGGTCCGCCTTGCCGGGCGTGCGCGGCACGCCCTCGCTGCCGCCGTAGCGGGTGCGGACCTGGTCGACCGTGCGGCGGTAGCCGTCGTACTGGAGCGGGAAGTTCTTCCCCCAGACGGCGGGGTCCTCGGTGTCGTCGTCGATCTCGACGACGCGGTAAAAGGGGTACCGCGACTCCTGCTTGTGCTCGAAGATGTTGACCAGCAGGGCGGTGACCCCCGCGGCGGCGAGGGCCGCGATCACGGCCGTCACGGCGATCACTTTCCAGTTCTTCATCTCTCTCACCTCTCAGGGATGCCCCACATCGGAGTGGCAGCGAATGCAGGAGACCTCCTGCCCGGGCTTGTGCGGCCCCTCGATCGTCAGCACCATCATCTGGTGGCACTTCCGGCAGGCCTTCTCGGTCACCCGGCGGTTGCGCTCCTTGATCTGGATCGGCTCGTGAAACCGGCCGGTGGTGAACGCGTAGGAGTGCCAGAAGCCGTTCTCGGCCTTGGTGGCGTACTTGGGGATCAGGCCCGGCGGCGTATGGCAGTCGTTGCACACCGCCACCGAGCGGTGGGGCGAGCTCAGCCAGCCGTCGTACTGGGCCTCCATGACGTGGCAGTTGGCGCACGCTGCGGGATCGTTGGTCAGGTAGGAGGCCCCCTTGGCGTAGACGAAGGTGTAGCCCCCGATCCCGATCGCCAGCCCCACCGCCACTCCCAGGGCGATTCGCAAAGCGATTCCCGTCGTCATGCAAGACCCGTGTCCGGGTTCGGTGCACTGTCACGTTCTCTCGCGCACAGGCACCATCGCTTATAGAAGGGCTCCGAACGCAGGCGCTGCCCGGTTCTTCTCCCCAGTCACTCCTCGCGCGCAGAGCAGGAGCCCGAGCCGACCTATTTCCCTCCAGCCTGCGTGCCCTGCCCGGGGCACGCGGGCGACTTTTTTTACTCTCGAACCTTCCAGCTCCTCGCGCCTCTTCCATCAAGCCGCCTCTTTCTGTCATCTTAAAGGGACAGGCCTCGGAGCTTGGGGGCCGCCGATCCGCGAATGACGCACCACGACCGGCTGGCCCGGACTGACGCGCTCGACCTCCTCCGCTCCGCACGGCGGGTGGGGTTCATCTTCTCGGGCGGCTGTTCGCGCTGCGTCTTCCAGATCGGGGCGATCGAGACCCTCCTGGAGCTGGGAGTCCGGCCGGCTCTCTGTATCGGGGTCTCCGGGGGAGCCTGGAACGCCGCGGCCGTGGCCGTGGGGACCGCGCACCGTCTTCGCCATTATTGGCGGGCTTTCGTGCGGATGCCGTACCTCGACCTCGGCAACCTCCTGCGCGAGCACACCCCGTTCCGCTACGCCGAGATCCACGGCCGCACCTTCAGCCGCTATGTGGGGATCGAGCGGCTGCGCTCCCCGGAGACTCTGCCGGCCTTCATCGGCGTCACCCGGTTGCGTGACAGGGCCCCCGCGCATTTCGGCCTGCGCACGGTCGAGGATCCCCTCGGCCTGATGCTCGCCTCCAACTACCTGCCGCCGTTCTACACCCACGCTCCGAGGATCGGCGGCGAGCGCTACGGCGACGGCGGGCTCACCGACAACATCCCCTACGGCAAGGCCTTCGCGGAAGGCTGCGACGCCGTGGTCCTGGTGACCATGAAGGGGGAGAGCGAGGGCAGGCTGTACCGCAACCCGCGGGAGCCCGAGCACGTCATCCCTCCCGAATACCGCGAGCGGACCGTGCTGATCCGGCCGCGCCACCGCCTCCCCGTCGCGTTCACCGAGCGCCGCTGGGAGATCCTGCGCGGAGCCATCGAGCTGGGCCGCCTGCGCGCCCGCGAGGTCCTGCTCGGCGAATCGCACCCGGAGACGCAGGTGCGGGCCGAAGGGATCGCACTGAGCGCCCTGCTGAGCCGCCTCCTGCTGAGCCGCGCTCCAGGGGCGCGTCGCCGCTCGGCCTCTTGATCTGTAAAATCGCAAAGAACAAACTGCAAATTTTTCTCGCTCCAGGGACCCCTCCAGGACCGTTCCCCACACGCCGAAGCTCGACACGATCACAGCAATGTAGGGTTATCGATGGCGGTCCGGGCTCGGGCGCCCCTGCGCCGATCGGCTCACCTCCCCGACCAGGCACGTACGTTGCATAGGGCCGGGAAATAAGAGGGGAAGGAAGGTTTCACCCTCCGGTTGCCGCCCGAAACGGTGGCGAGGAGATCAAGATGAGCAAGCGCGTGTTCCGGACAACCATCGCCGCCGTTATGATCACTCTTCTAGGCTCGGTGGCGGGCCCCGCCGCCGCCGCGGACTTCACCTCTCGCGGGAGCTCGGCTGCAGGTTTCGAGTTCGACCTGGGCCAAGCCTGGACCTGGCTGACGAGTGCTTGGACGAATCTGGAGAAGGCCTTCGCGCAGGACATCAACGAGGGTGAGAGCGAACCTGCCCCGGCGACCAACACCTGCACCTCCGGCGAAGCGGGCTGTGGCATCGATCCGAACGGCTAGATCCTTGATCGGCCATTTCTTTGGATGCGAAATTGGCCCGAGAATTGCAAAGCGACGTAGCGGGGGAATATAGCGTTGAGCGATTCACAGTCCAGATCTGAAGTGGATTGGAGCCTCTTTCCGGGGAACGCCTTCTCCGGCAGCGACGAGCAGGTCCCCTGGATGCGCGGGGGTCTGCAGAAATGGGGGCTCTGCGAGTCCTTGATCGCGAGGAGCCAGGCCTGCCGTCACCGCGATCCGGAGCAGATGGTCCTGCTCGCCGAGAGGGCCGTCGCCATTGCGACGGAGCTCGACGCGATGGAGTATGGTCCCGAGCGGACTGCCGACATGCGGGCTCGTACCCTCGCCGAGCTGGCGAACGCCCATCGCGTCGGGGACGATCTGGAGGCTGCCGAGCGAGCCATGCGCCAGGCGGTGGCATGGCTGTCCCGGGGAAGCCAGGACCCGCTGCTGCTGGCTCGGATCATGGACCTCACCGCTTCGCTGCGCGGCTATCAGCGGCGGTTCGGGGAGGCTCTCGACCTGCTCGACATCGTCTACCGGCTCTATGAGAGCCACGGCGACCGGCACAACGCCGGCCGCGCGCTGATCAGCAAGGGCCTCTACACGGGGTACAACAACGCTCCGGAGGAGGCGATCGAGTTCCTGGGAGCGGGCCTGGCCATGATCAATCCGGCGGCCGATCCCAAGCTGGTCATCTCCGCCGTCCACAACCTGATGTACTTCCTGACGGATTGCGGGCGCTTCCACCAGGCACAGCGCCTGCTGCGGCGCAGCCGGCGCGCCTATTTCGCCCAGAACGACCAACTGAACCTGATCAAGCTGGTCTGGCTGGAAGGCAAGATCGACGCCGGCCTCGGACAGTTCCGGCGGGCGGAGAAGTCGCTCCAGAAGGCTCACCAGGATCTCGAGAGCCTCGGCCTCGACTACCATGCGGCGCTCGTCTCGCTCGACCTCAGCATGGTTCTGTTGAGCCAGGGCGAGACGGCCGAGGCGCGCGGGCTCATCGAAGAGATGGTGGCCACGTTCCGCGCCCGGCAGATCGCCCGCGAGGCGCTCGCGGCGCTGCTCCTTCTGAAGGAGTCGTTCGAGACGGAGAAGACCCTCTCCCTGGAGCTGCTTCAAGCGGTGGCGAAGCACCTGGAGCGCTCGAAACACCCTCTCGCCTGAAGGCTCGGAAGACCGACCCTGTCCCTGAACGGCGCCGATTCCGCGGCGCCGTTTCGTTTTCAGCCGCCGGCTTTCTTGGTGGGTTTCAGGCTAGGACCGAAGGCGCCGCGCAGGACGGACTCGACTCTCTTCTCGAGCTCGGCGCCGTTGAGCGTCTCCACGGGGAGGGGGGAATCGGCCGAGCTGTAGCCGAGCCGGCGGAATCTCTCGATCAGGTCCTCGACCATCTGGGTGCCGCTGTCCTGCCACCAGTCCTGGTCCTGGTAGGCCGGCCGGGCGGGCTCCGAGCCGATCCCGGAGAGGACCGACACCAGGTGGTGAGACTCGCATTCGACGGAGCCGTCCAGGAGCTGGCCGAGCAGCCCAGGGCTCCATCCAAGCCGCGCTTCCAGCTCCTTGTGCGAGAGACCGGAGGTATCGAGCAGTCTGGCCAGCCAGCGAGCGCGATCGTTCAGCATCTCAAAAGATCCGAACGCCCTGGCTCGTTTTTTCCTTCCGGTTGCATATTCTTCTGAGGACCTTGTAGCTTTGTACCTGAAAGTCCGATTCCTCGCCTCCGCGGCCTTTTTCTTCTGCAAGTGAACCCGTCGTGCCATTTGGCCCCCCTCTACTACTAAGAGGTGTCTGGCGGGGCTTTTCGGGACACACCTCCGGAGGATGACACGCCTGGGATCGTGAGACTACCCCGGCGGCTCCGGCAGACCTCGCAAGAAGGGTTTCTGCCAGACGGGCGCCGCCACCTCCATTTGGCGGGCTTCCGCCTTGTACCGCGCGGCGCGCCCGGTCTCTCCCGCGAGGCTCAGCAGGCCGGCGAGGCACTTGGCCAGGAGAGCGGTCGGCTGCCCGGGCAGAGAGGCGACCTGCTCCGCCTCCCGCAGAGAGGCGTGGAGCCGGCGGCGGAATGCCTGCGGCTCCTCGCCCGCGTTGAGCACGGCGACCGCGGCCAGCAGCCGGGCGGCGCAGCGCTCATCGCTGTAGGGGAAGGCGTTCTCCGTGGCGGCATGGAGATACATCGCCGCCCTCTGGGGCTGCCCCTGCCGCAGGGCCGCGACGCCGCTGAAGTAGGAGATGGGCAGGGCGAAGCCGGCCTCCCGCGAGGACTGCTCCCACAGGGAGATCGCCGCGGCGTCCACCGGGTCGGCGGACGCCCGGAAGCTGCGCAGGAAGCGTTCCGCCTGCTCCGCGGCGGCCTCGTTGTTGCTCCCCAGGGGAGGGACCCGGAACAGGGCCGCCATCTTGTGGGCCAGAGCGTAGCGCTCCAGCGGGTGGGAGCCGAGGCGGAACGCGGTCTCCCGCCAGTCGGGAAGGGACGCCAGGCGCTCCGGACCGAGCGGCAGCAGCCGCTCGCGGGCGATCACCTCCAGGAACACGCGCGCCAGGAGAGCCTGCCCGCGCAGGCTCGGGTGGACGTGATCGAGGAAGAGCTCCCAGGTCGTCGCACCCGCGGCGGGTCCGGGGAGAGAGGCGCGGGCGAAAGCCCTCTCGCAGTCGGCCAGAGGGGTCCCCTCCTCCTTCGCCAGGCGCCGCATCACCTGGTTCTTGTCGCGGGAGGCCCGCCAGGGCATCGCGTCCAGGTCGCGCGCCCGCCGGTACATCTCGGCCGCGGCCTGCTTCTCCTGGGCGGCTTCGAGAGCGCGGGCGTATCCATACGCCGCGCCGGCGTGGCGGGGCGCCTCCCGGACCAGCCGCGCATACGCTTCCAGGGCCTCCGCCGGCCGCCGCGCCTCGGCGGCCGAGAGCCGCCGCGACCACTCCGTCCGCCGCTCGGGAGGCAGGTCCCCCGCGAAGGAGGCGATCGGAGCGAGGTCGCGCTCGTTGCTGGTTACGGTGGAGAGGACCACGGGAACCCCGCGGTCGCGCGCCGCGCGGACGATGGCGCGGTAGTTCTCTTCCAGGCTGCGGCGCGCCGCGGCGTGCATCTCGCCGCCGGGCGGGATCTCGTCGATCGCCGCCATGACCTGGATCATCTGATCGCGCTGGGTCCCGGGGGGTGGATCGCCGCGAGCGGCGAGAGCTTCGAAGGCCTGGACCACCGCGAGCTGACGGAGCCTGTAGATCAGCTCCATGGCTTGGACGCTGTGCCCCATGAACTGGCGGGAAGCCATGCCCGAGGCGCCGAAAAACTCGTTGTGCGCCTCGTAGACGAGGAGAAGGTCGGGGTCGAGCTGCTCCAGGGCGTCCATCGCCAGCTTGCGGATCGGAAAGCTGGCCACGGCCGTGACCCCGAGGTTGATCACCTCGACCCGGCGGCCCGGCAGGGCGTCTCGCAGCATCCGCTCCAGGAACCGGGAGGAGGTCAGGTTGCGCGGCAGCGGAAAGCCCTCGACCGTCGAGGCTCCCACGAACACGACCCGCAGCGTGCCCGGCGCCTTGGGGAGGATGACCAGCTCCCGGCGATGGCTGCCCACCATCGCCGCGCCGCCGGGGCCGCGGCGCGTGAAGAAGATGTCGGCCACCCGCGGATGGATCTCGTAGAGACGCGCGCCGGAGTGAGCGCCCTCCGCCCCCTCCGGATAACCGGCGATCTCCAGCGGATGCAGGAGAGGGGTCCGGCCGCCGAAGCCGGCGAGGCGCAGCGCCAGCTCCACCAGGACGGCCAGAGCGAGCCCGAAAGCCACCAGGAGAAGCTTGTGTTTCCAGGTCGGACGGACCGGTGGCGCAGGGCCCTCCCGCTCACCGGTGTCTGCGGGCGTCGGCTCCGGGGCGGCGGACATCGGCGCAGTATACGTGACCCCTTCCGGAGGACCCTCACCCCCATCCCCTCTCCCGTCACCGGGAGAGGGGCGCCACCGCCCCGTCTCATTCATCTTGGATTGCTTTTTTCCCCCTCTCCCGGTGACGGGAGAGGGGGCCAGGGGGTGAGGGCTCACCCCCGGAGAGGCGTCTCCCAGAGCGGCTCCTCCTCGCCGAAGACCTGCGCCAGGCGCCGTCCGAGGACGAAGAAGAAGTCCGACAGCCGGTTGAGGTAGCGCAGGACCTCCCCGGGGACCTCCTCTTCGCGGCTCAGGCGCAGCACCACCCTTTCACAGCGGCGGCAGACGGTCCGCGCCACGTGGCTGAACGCGGAGAACCGGCCGCCGCCGGGCAGGACGAACGAGCGGAGCGGCGCCAGGCTCTCGTTCCAGGCGTCCATGGACTCCTCCAGCCAGGCGATCCGCTCCTCGGTGATCGGATGCTTCACCCGGTCGAGGTGCTCGGCCGGGGTGGACAGCGTGCTCCCGAGATCGAACAGGTCCTGCTGCACCTGGTGGAGCGCCTGGACGATCTCCCGGCAGACTTCGGGATGCCGGTCCGACTCCGTCAGCGCGGCGCGGAGCATCCCGATCGCCGCCTGCAGCTCGTCGACCGTGCCGTAGCTCTCGATGCGCAGAGAGTCCTTGGGCACCCGCGCTCCGCCGACCAGGCCGGTCTCCCCTTCGTCGCCGGTCTTCGTATAGACCTTGTAGATCCTCATCGCCGTGCCATGGGATCAGCCGTCCGGTCGTCGCGGAAGACCTGTCCGCCCTTCATGACGAAGCTCACGCGCTCCATGGCCCGGATGTCGGACAGCGGGTCTCCGGGCACGGCGATCACGTCCGCCTCCTTGCCCGGCTCCAGCGTGCCGATCTGCTTCGAAAGGCCGAGCAGCTCGGCCGCCATAGAAGTGGCGGCCCGCAGGGCGGCCGCGGGGCTCATTCCGTGGTCGACCATGAGGGCGAGCTCCTGCGCGTTCATGCCGTGGGGGCTGACGGACGAGTCGGTGCCGAAGGCCACCTTGACCCCGATCTTCAACGCGCGGCGGAACGTGGCCGACCGGGCCTCGACCGCCGCCTTGGCCTTGGCCGCGATCTCCGGCGGATAGTGCCGCTCGGCGGCCTTGCCCGCTACGTACTCCCCGGCGAGCAGGGTCGGCACCAGGTAGGTGCCGCGGTCCTTCATCATCCGCCACGCCTCGTCGTCGAGGAAGGAGCCGTGCTCGATGGAGTCGACCCCCGCGCGGATCGCGACCTTGGCCCCCTCGGCGCCGTGGGCATGGGCGGCGACCTTCTTGCGCAGGCGATGGGCCTCCTGGACGATCGCGTCCATCTCTTCCTGGGTGAGCTGGGGAGTATCCACCTCGTCGGCCAGCGACAGCACGCCGCCGGTGGCGCAAACTTTGATCACGTCGGCCCCGTACTTGATCTGGAAGCGCACGGAGTCGCGGAACTGGTCGGGACCGCTCGCGATGCCGTCCTCGATGCCGGACTCCCTGCCGAAAAGCTTGTACGGAAAGCCGGTCTCGTCGCAGTGCCCGCCGCGCGCTCCCAACGAGTGGACGGCGACCATCATGCGCGGCCCGGGGATCAAGCCTTCCCGGATGCTGTTGCGCAGCGCCACGTCGATGTACTCCCCGGAGCCGACATCGCGCACCGTGGTGAAGCCGGCCCTGAGCGTCCGCTCGGCGTGGGCCGTCGCCCGGATCGACGCTTCGGCGACCGTCCGGCGCAGGTTGGAGATGGTGTCCTGAAGCCAGTTGTCCGAGGACTCGCCCGTCATGTGCGTATGGGCGTCGATCAGCCCCGGCAGCAGAGTGGCATCCCCCAGGTCGATCACCCGGGCGCCGGCGGGAACGGCGATCCCCGAGCCGGCGGCCCGGATCTTCCCCCCTTCGACGATCACTATCCCATTGCGGACGGCCGAGTCGGACTTGCCGTCGAAGAGCCGCGCCGCCTTGAGCGCGGTCACCTGCGGTTTGGCGGGCGTTTCCGGCGTCCCGCCCTGAGCCATCAGCAGGGCGGGCACGGCGAGACAGGCCAGCCAGAGGATGCGGGATTTCATGCGCAGACCTCCATCCTAGAGGTGGGCATCCTACCCCCCTGCCAGGCGGAGGTCCAGGACCCTCACCCCCTAACCCCCTCTCCCATCCGCACTCACGCCCACCCGGGAGAGGGGGAACACGACAACAAGACACAGCTCTCCCCCTCTCCCGGGGGGTGCGGGCTCAGAGACTCGAAGAAGAGGAGGAGACAGGCGCCGCGGGGATCGGCCGGGGCGCGGAGGCGTCCTCGGAGGCGGGAGCGATCAGGAACCACCCCGTCGCGATCACCGTCAACATCAGCAGGAGGGCGGCGGCGACGAGCATCAGGGCGAATCTCCGGTCACTGCCCTCGCTCGGCTCGGGAGCCGGATCCGGGATGAAGCGCACCGGGAGTTGGCGGACCGAGGAGATTGAAGCGGGAGCGGTCTCGCGCGGAGCGGCGGAGTCGCGGCGCACGGAAGCCCCTGACACACGGCCGGTGCTCCGCAGGGCATCCGCCATCTCGGCGGCGTCCTGGAAGCGGGTCGCCGGGTCGGGGAATGTGGCCCTCGCCAGCACCTTGAGAAGCGGGTCCCTCCCGGGCACGCCGCCGCTCTTCAGCCCGCTCGCGAACGCCAGCCGGCGGAGCAGCAGCCCCACGGAGTAGAGGTCGTCCTGCGGTGTGCAGGTCTCGGTCGAGACGTGCACGGGCGGGAAGGTGGTGAGCGGATCGAAGTAGATCTGGGTCAGCCCGAACCCTGTCAGGACCAGGTGCCCGTCCGGCGAGAGGACGATCTGGTCCTCGGTGACGTGACGGTGCAGGATCCCTTCGGCGTGCGCCTCGGCCAGGATCTCCAGGAGCTGGCAGCCCCAGTCGATCAGCAGGGCGCGGTCCGGGCGCCCTCCCCGGGCCAGGAACTCGTGGAGGGTCTCTCCCTCGGCCGGAGCGAAGGCCACCACCAGCATCCCGTCGTGCTCGGCGATCTCCAGCAGGGCCGGAATCCCCCGGTGGTAGATCCGGAAGAGGCTCTCTGTCTCTTTGAGCAGAAGCTCCCAGGGGGTCGGCTCCTGGAGCAGCCACGGCTGCGACGGGGGGATTGCCTTGACGATCGCCGTCTGATCCGTCCGGCTGTCGACCGTCAGATAAGCGGTGCCGAACGGAGCCGGTCCCAGATTCTCCAGAACCTGGTAGGGACCGATGTCCTCGACGCCTCGGATCACCTGTGTTGATAACATGCTCACGATTCGTTCCGCTCCGATCGCGGAGGATTGCAAGTTCCATGCAGGGAGGCGAGCGAGAGGAGAGATGGGAGAACGGGCGTGGGGGATGACGGAGATGAGCGCGTGCGCGTAGGCGTCCTTTCCGACACGCACAACCTTCTGCGGCCACGGGTGCTGGAGCTGCTCGCCGGGTGCGACCGTATCTTGCACGCCGGGGACGTGGGAGAGCTGGAGATCTTGCAACGGCTGCGTCAGATCGCGCCGGTCGCCGCGGTGCGCGGCAACACCGACGCCGGGGCCACGGCCGCGGAGCTGCCGCCGGTCCTGTCGGGCGACCTCGACGGCCTGCCCTTCCGCATAGTGCACAGGAGGGAGGACGTCGAGCCCTCCTGGCCCTCGCGGCTGCGGCTGCTGGTCTTCGGCCACTCCCACCGGCCGGAGCTGGAGTGGAAGGGCTCATGCCTGCTGCTCAATCCCGGAGCCTGCGGGCCCAGGCGCTTCCATCTACCCCTGACGCTCGCTATCCTCACCGTGGCCGATCACCGGATCGTGCCGGAGATCCGGGCCGTGGAGTGAGCAGCGTTTTCAAGGGAGGGTTTTCATGCGTCAACGCTTTGTCCTGCTGTGTCTACTCGCCGGGCTCTTGCGGACGGACCTCGCGGCCGCCTCGGGCTACGGCCTCTTCCAGCACGGCGGCCGCGCCATGGGCCAGGCAGGGGCCTTCACCGCGCGCGCCTCCGAGCCTTCCGCGGTCACCTACAACCCGGCGGCAATCACTCAGCTCTCCGGTCTCCAGGTGCAAGCGGGTCTCGACCTCAGCAACTCGGAGACCAAGTACATCAGCAGCACCGGCAGCTTCTCGGCCAAGCACATCATCGACTTCCCGCCGACCCTCTATCTCACCTGGAAGGCACGGGAGGCTCCGATCGCCCTCGGCATCGGGCTCGACTCCCCGTTCTGGTCCAGGATGGATTGGGAGCCCGCGCTCTTCCCGGGACGCTTCCTCACCCGCGCGTTCGAGCTGAGAGTGGCGGAGCTCCATTCTGTGCTGGCCTACGACCTCGGCGAGGGGTGGAGCGTGGCCGGCGGCCTCCGTTACGTCTACGGCAGCCTCGAACAGGGGGACAACGAGCTGTTCCAGGTCACGTCCCAGGGTCAGATCTTCGACGTCGAGGTCGAACGGACCTCCGACGCCGACGTGGACGCCTTCGCGTGGGACCTCGCGGTCCACTACGCCGCTCCGTCCTGGGGTTGGGGAGGGGTCTTCCGCAGTCCGGCCCGGCTCAAGGGGAACGGAGACGTGAGCTACGACGTCCGCGATCTCCCGAACCCCGCGCTGGAGACCCAGATCCGCAACTTCCTCCAGTCCGGCAGCGCGCGGCAGGCGTTCGAGATCCCGCGCGAGATACGCGCCGGCACCTGGTTCGCCCCCTACCCGGAGCTGCGGATCGAGCTCGACCTCGCCTATCAGAGCTGGTCGAGCCTGGATGAGACCTCGATCACTTTCAGCCCCGATCTGCTCCGCCAGAGCCCGCTCGTGACCCCGCGTGACTGGGAGGACACCCTCGCGATCCGCCTGGGGCTGGAAGGGAACATCACGGACAACTTCCTGCTCTTCGGCGGCGTTGGCTACGAGCCATCGCCGGTGGGAGACCGGGTCGAGCCAGGATTTCCGCGCGGCGACGCCACCATCTATGCGGCCGGCTTCTCCTACAATTTCCCGCAGGTCTCTTTCGACGTCGGGTACTCGTTCCATGACCACGACCCTCAGGGCGCGAGCCGCCAGGAGCCCAGCCCGCTGGTCAGCGGCACCTACAGCGGCACCGCCCAGGTATGGGGATTCTCAGTGCGGCGGAGGTGGTAAGCCTTCAGGCTGGAACCAGATCCGGCTGCCGCTCCTGGAGCCGCTGGAACATCCCGGGCTCGTAGGCGGTGATCTTGCCGGTGAAGGCCGAGGCGGCGACGGTCAACGGGGAGGCGAGCCAGAGCTTGCCGGGGCCGGAACGCCCCTTGTAATTGCGGTTGATCGCGCTCACCGTGACCTGGTCCGTATCCTCGGAGACGCCGGGCCCGCAGCCGATGCAGGCGCCGCAGCCGGGGTGGATCAGCGTCACGCCGGCCTGCTCGAAGGTCTCGGCGAGGCCGTTGCGGCGGACGAAATCCTCCACCGCCATCGAGCCGCACTGGATCAGGAACTTGACGCCGGGCGCCACCTTGAGCCCCGCGTCGACCGCCTCCTTCACCACCTGGTGGTAGAAGATCAGATCGTCGATCTTGCCCGCCGTGCAGCTCCCTCCATAGGCGATGTCGATCGGCACGTCGCCGATCTCGTCGATCCAGGCCCCGTTGGTCGGATCGGAGGGAACGCCGTGGTCGGGGTCGCCCGGGTGGGCGACCATGGGCCGGAGCGCCGAGAGGTCGACGGTGTGGACGCCGCCGGCGTACTCCGCGCCGGGATCGGGAGCAACCGCCCGCGCGCGCAGGGGCTCGACGTCGATCCCCGGCCGCCACTCGGCGAGCCAGCGGAAGGTCTCGTCGTCGGCGATCACGATGGCCGTGCGCGCCGAGCACTCGGTGGCCATGTTGGTCAGGGTCGCCCGCTCGTCCATGGACAGCGTCGCCACGCCGGGGCCGGTGAACTCCATGACCCGGTTCAGGGTGAGCTGCGGCCGGGCATGGTAAAGCAGGATGTAGAGCATCAGGTCCTTGGCCGTGACCCCGGGCTGGAGCTTGCCTGTCAGCTCGAAGCGGATCGACTCCGGAACCTCCACCTGCGTGAAGCCCTGGTGGACCAGGTCGGCGTACTCGGTCGCTCCCACGCCCCAGGTCAGGGCGTTGTTGACCCCGCCCATGCAGGTGTGGCTGTCCGTGGCCTGGATGAAGTCGCCCGGATCGATGAGCTCCTCGCGGGCCACCTCGTGGCAGATGCCCGGCGAGATCCCGTTCTTGGCCGAGAAGTCGCGCACGCCGGTGTGGCGCTGGAACTCCCGCTGGAGCTGGCGCAGGGTCTCGATCTTGTCGACGAAGGCGCGCATCTTGGGCACCTCGTCGGCGTAGATCAGGTGGTCCTCGAAGACCGCGAGCTTGTCCGGGTTCTTGACCGTGTAGTCGGAGCCGTGCTCCTGCTCCAGGAAGTAGTGCACCTGCGCGGTCGTGAACTCGTGCGAGTACCCGCCGTCCACCTCCACCACCACGGCGTCGCCCGGCTTCACGTACTTCGGCCCCTCGCCCAGCATGTGGTTGGCGAGGATCTTCTCCGCCATGGTCATCGGCCGCGGGCCGGTGTCCGGGCGGGGCAGCTCGATCTCGCCCGCGGCCAGCGCCTTGGAGAACGGGAACAGGCCGCCGTGCTGGATGACGAGCTGGGTGATCGGGTCGTAGCCCTCGTAGAATTCGGAGAGCGGGATGCCCTCGCCCGCCTGCAGCCGGCGGAGCTGGCCGTGGTCGCCCATGAGGACGCCCTGGCTAATGTTGTTGCGGGCGTGGATGGGCGCGAACGAAGCGGCGATGGCGATGCGGATGCCGGACCACTTCTCCGCCTGCACGGCGGTCTCGCGCGAGCTGCCGACTCCCTTGCGGTAGCCGGAAACGATGACCTCGAAGTTGCCGTTGATGAGAGCGTCGCGCTCGAACAGGCGCTTGCCGTCGACGATCAGGCCGGCATAGGCGTCGCGGGCGATGTCCTCCGGCCGGTAGCTGAAGCAGACCCAGGCCGGGGTCATGGCGTCGGTGTTGATGTCGTCGAGGAGGTCTTCGACGGTGAGATCCTCCATCCGGAGGTCCAGCTCCCCCGCGAGCTGACGGCGGATCAGCTCGGGATCCTTGGTGAGGAACAGCACCCGCTTCCCCGGGGTCAGCCGGATGGTCTCGGGAGGTTTCATCCGTTTCACGCTCCTGTCTCGGCGGTCCATAGGAGGTCGCCCGCGGGACGGGCGGGTGACGCCGGCACTCATTCTAACCCCGCATCACCCTCCCGTCCTTCCCGGCTCGCGGGACCTCCTAGTGGCCGCCGCAGCCGAGCGACTCGATGACGCGGTAGAAGCTGATGGTCCCCCAGGAATTGAGAGTGCAGTCGCACTCGTAGAAGCGGACGCCGACCAGGGTTGTGTAGGTGTTGTCGCTGTAGTAGTAAAAGTAGTTGCCGCAGCGGGTGTTGTGGGAAGCCTCGGCGGTCGCCGGCATCAGGGTCACGGCGGCGGCGGCGAGGACCAGGAGGAGCGCCAGGGAGCAGAGGACGCGCGACGAAAGGGTTCTCGCAGTCATGGGATCTCCTTTCACGGATTCCGGGTGGACCCGGGGGTTCACTCAGTGTAGTGCGCGAGGTGATATAAGCGGAGCCGTGGACGCGAAGACCGCAGAAAGCCTGTACGAGATGGTGCTGAAAAACCTGTCCGACTCGGCCCGCGCCGCGGCGGATTCCCCTCCCCTACCCCCCGCCCGCCCCTCGGCCGCGGTCATCCCCTGGCGGCGCAAGGAAGGCGGAGGGATCGAGGTCTACTGGATCAAGCGGTCCGAGGAGCTGCCGTTCATGGGCGGCTGGCACGCCTTCCCCGGCGGCGGGCTGTCGCGCTCCGACGCCGCCATCCCAATGGAGGGCGCTCCCGCCGGCGCGGGCGAAGGCCCTCCGGCCGCGGGGTTCCCGGAATCGCTGCACGGCGGCGCCGATCCGGGGCCGGACCTCCTTCCCGGTCTGATTGCCTGCGCCCTGCGCGAGCTGTTCGAGGAGACGGGGCTCCTGCTCGCCAGGACCACGGCCGGGGCCTCGGACCTGGACCGGACGCGCAAGGCTGTGCTCTCCGGCGAGCGGAGCTTTCCCGACGCGCTGTCCGGCCTTGGCGCGACGCTCGACGCCTCCCGCCTGGTCTGGGCCGGGCGCTGGATGACGCCCAACTTCGCGCCGGTCCGCTTCGACAACCGGTTCTTCCTCCTGGAATGGCCCCGGGGCGAGGCGGTCCAGCCTTCAATCCTCCCCGGCGAGTGCGAATCGGGCGAGTGGATCGATCCCCGAGAGGCTCTGGGCCTCCTGCAGAGAGCGGAAGTGCTCACCGCTCCCCCGATCCTCCACATCCTGGAGGTCCTGCACCAGGAGGGGCCCGAGGCCGGTCTCGGACGCCTGCGCGATCCCTCGGAGACCAACCTGGGACCGATGCGGCGGATCGAGATGCGGCCGGGGGTCCTCATGTTCCCGGTTGCGACCCACACCCTCCCGCCGGCGATGACGACGAACACCTATGTGCTCGGGACGGGCGAGGCCGTCCTGGTCGACCCCGGATCGCCGCTCGACGGCGAGAACGAGCGCCTGGAGAGGGCGCTCACGGCGATGCGCGACCCGCTCGGGCGGCGGATCACCGCCATCTGGCTCACCCACCACCACCCGGACCACATCGGCGGCGTGGCCCGGCTGCGGAGCTTCCTGGGAGTCCCGGTCCTCGCCCATCCCATGACCGCCGAGCGGCTCGCCGGGCGCGGCCTTACCGTCGACGGAGAGCTCAACGACGGCCAGCGGATCGTCCTCGCGGGCGACCCGCCGCTCTCCGTCTGCGTGGTCCACACCCCCGGCCACGCGCGCGGCCATCTCTGCTTCCTGGAAGAGACCTGGCGCTCCGCCCTGGTCGGCGACCTGGTGGCCGGCCTCGGCACGATCGTCATCGATCCTCCCGAGGGGAACATGGACGACTATCTGGGATCGCTGGAAAAGCTGGCGGCGCTGCGCCCCCGCACCCTCTTCCCGGGGCACGGCCCGGCGATCAAGAACGCCGTCGCGAAGCTGCGCGAGTACGTCGACCACCGCCTCTGGAGGGAGCAGCGGGTCCTGGACGCCTGGAGCCAGGGAATGCGCGCTCCAGGCGAGATGCTGCCCACGGTCTACGACGACGTCCCCAAGGAGGCCCACCCCCTAGCCGAACGGCAGGTCCTCGCTCACCTGGAGCGGCTGCGCCGGGCGGGGAAGATCCAGGGCTGACGCGCGTCTCTCCGCGCAGCTCACTCGTAGCGGATCGCTTCCAGGGGCTCGACCAGGGCGGCCTTCCGCGCCGGGAGATAGCTGGCGACGAGCGCGACCAGGGCCAGCAGCACAGGCACGGCGGCGAAGGTCACGGGATCGTTCGGGCTCACGTCGTGGAGCAGGGCGACCATGAAGCGGGTGATCCAGAAGGAGCCGGCGAGGCCGAGGGCGATCCCGATGACCGTGAGGAGCAGCCCCTCCCGGAGCACCATGCGGGAGATGTCCTGCCGCCGGGCGCCCAGGGCCATGCGCACGCCGATCTCCTGCGTCCGCTGACTGACCACGTAGGAGATGACGCCGTAGATCCCCACCGAGCCGAGGAGCAGGGCGACGGTTGCGGCGATCACCAGGAGCAGCATGGTGAACGAGGTCCGCACCATGGAGCGCTCGACCACCTCCGCCATCGGGTAGACCTGGGCCAGCGGCAGGTTGGGATCGAGCGCCCAGACCGCCTCGCGGACCGGCGCCACCAGAGAAGTGGGCGCGACGCGGCCGCGGACCACCAGGGTGAAGTTGCGCGGCACCCACTCCTCCCCCTCCCCCTCGTCTTCCATGAGGAGCCGCGACACCGGGTAGTAGACGGCTTCGGTGGGCTTCTCGTCCAAAGACTGCTCGCGGACGCTCCCCACGACCCCGACGATCGTGAACCAGGTCGGACTGTCGGAGAAGTCGGAGCTCAGCCGTCTGCCAAGGGCGCTCTTGCCCTGCCAGAAGCGCTCGGCCACGGCCTGGCTCACCACCACTCCGTCCGTCCGGCGGTCAGGGTCGAGGCGGTCGAAGACCTGCCCTTCGATCAGGGGGATGCCCATGGCCTCGAAGTAGCCGGGGCTCGCGAAACGGGTCCCGAGCATGGGAGGCACGGTGTCGGGCGGCAGCGGATGGTCCTCGATCGCATGTCCGCTGCTCGACCGGCCGCCGGAGAGGGGGAGCAGGGAAATCGTCCCCGCCGACTCCACCCCCTGGATCGCCCGCACCCGCTCCAGGAGCTGTTGGACGAAGCGGGCGGTGGATGGCACATCCCGATACTTCGCCTCGGGGAGGTCCAGACGCACGGTGAGCACGCTCTCCGGCTTCAGCCCGGGGTCCACGTTCTTGAGCTGCCAGAAGCTCTTCACCATCAGGCCGGCCCCGACCAGAAGCACCAGGGCCAGCGCCATCTGGAGAGCGACCAGGACGTTGCGCGCCCGGTGCCGCGCCCGGCCCGCCATGCCGCCGCGCCCTCCCTCTTTCAGAGCGGGGACCAGATCCGGAGCGCCGTAGCGGAGAGCGGCGAACCCGCCGACCAGGAAGCCCGCGAGGAGGGCCAGGAGCACGGTGAAGGCGAGGACGGTCCCGTCGACGCCGATCTCCTCCAGCCGCGGGATGCCCTGGGGCTCGAGCGTCCGGAGGACTTTGACGCCGCCGGCCGCGAGGGCGATCCCCAGCGCTCCGCCGAGCAGCGAGAGCACGAGGCTCTCGGAGAGGAAGACGCGGGCGATATTCCAGCGCGAGGCGCCGAGGGCGGTGCGCACGGCCACTTCCCGCTGCCGGCTTTCGGCGCGCACCAGGAACAGGTTGGCCACGTTGGCGCAGGCGATGAGGAGGATGAGGCCGACGCTGCCGAGGAGGATCCAGAGGATGCGCTCGACCTCGCCGACCACGTCGTTCCGCAAGGGATAGATGAGGGTGGAGAGCTTGGCGTTCTCGATCATCCCGCGCGTAAAGTCCTCCCCGCCGAACTCCTCCGGGATGCGCCAGACGAGCGCCGAGATCTCCCGGGTGGCCTGCTCGTTGGAGACTCCGAGGCGGAGCCGCCCCACTCCGTCGTAGTTGAAGTTCCCCTCCGCGAGGTTGGCGGGATCGATCGGGAGCGGAATCCACAGCTCGGCGTCGGCCGAGGGGAAGTGGAAGCCCGCGGGCATGACGCCCACGACGCGGCGCGCCACGCCGTCGACCTGCAGCGTCGAGCCGACCGCCCCGCGGTCGCCGCCGAACCGCCGCTTCCACAGCTCGTAGGAGAGGACCACCACCGGCTCCGCGCCCGGTTTCTCGTCGGCCTCCTGAATCCATCGCCCCAACAAGGGGGGCACTTGGAGCACCTGGAACACGGAGCCGGTGACGCCCGAAGAGCCCACCCGTTCGGGCTCCTGCCCGCCGGTCAGGGCGACGGAGCCCCGGTAGTAAATCCCGAGATCCTCCAGCACCCGGTTGTGCTTCCGGTAGAGGAGATAGGTCGCGTCCGACTGATTGATGCGGTCCATCCCGAGCCCCGGCGCCGTATGCCACACGGCCACGATCCTCTCCGGCTCTGGATACGGCAGCGGCCGGATCAGCACGGCGTTGACCACGCTGAAGATCGCCGCGTTGGCGCCGATGCCGGCGCCCAGCGTGAGCACGGCGATCAGGACAAAACCGGGATTCCTGCGCAGGACCCGGGCAAACGCGCGGAACGGTTGCAGCACGGAGCTCATGGAGGACCTCTCTCGGGGATGCGGAACGAACAGCTCGCCCGGAGGATATTACGCAGGAAGGGGCGTGGACGTTTCGCTCAGATCACGATTGGATCGGTGGCGGCCTCGACCTCCGCGATGCCTTATCATAGGCTATTGCAGGAATGCTCAGCAGAAGAAGCATGCAAATATGAGCACTCTCGCTCCGGAATTCTCTTTCTAGTTCCGTCCATACCGACGGGGATTCCGGGAACGGAACCCTGAAGCTTCTACTGGAGGTGAATCCATGGCAGATCCCTTGCTCTTCATCAGTCATAAGCACAAGCCTCCCGATAACAGGATCGCCCAAGCCATCGCCACCTTCGTTGAAGCGTGGAGCAATGCCGGCGTCAAGGTCCATCTCTCCTCCGATCCTGACTTTCAGGGACCCAGGTTCGGCAAGGGCGGCCTGAACAATCAGCTCAAGCAGGCGCTCTGGAATACCGACGTTCTGATCCTGGTCTACACCTCCGCCGACCAGGACTGGTCGTACTGCATGTGGGAGTGCGGCGTCGCCAGCGACTCGCAAAGCCCGGACACAAACATCATCGTGTTCCAGTGCGGATCGGACATCCCCGCTCCTTTCCAGGACGATCTGCGGGTCAATGCGCGCAACTATGACCACCTCAAGCGATTCGCCCAGCAATTCCTGCGCGAGCCTGATTTCTTCCCCTCCCTCCAGAAGGCTCTCGCTCCCGCCCTCAGGGACGCCTTGGTGGAACAGGCGGCTAAGGAGCTTCAGGAGCTTCTCAGCGGTGTTTTGCCGCGTCTTGACGAGGGGCTGGTCGTGGAGTGGCCGACCTGGCCTTATCTGCGGATCGAGCTGCCGAGGTCGGAGGTCGATCGCATGGAGCAGGCGAGCGAGAGTGAGCGCGCGGGGATCACGCAACAGATCGTCAAGAGCTTCGGGGAGGTGGTTGACAGCGATGCGCGCGTCGCCCAGCTATTCGGGCAGGCTGTCCTTCCCTCGCGAGTGAAGCTATCGGCCCTGCTCAGCGCCTGGCAGAGCAAATACCCGGGCGCGGAGGCGGCTTGGTTCGACTCCTGCTGCGAGCAGATCATGCTGGGCGCCGGGAGAGGCTTTCCGATCATCCGGTGGACGCCCGTCCGTGAAGTCGGGGGCGACGCTGAATTCACTCCCGTGCTCAGCCGGGTGCGGCGGATCCCCTTCAGCGAGGCCGTGCAGTTCGACCTCTACTTCTACAACCTGTCGGATCCGCGGGCGGTGCCGGTCACCTCGAAAATGATTCCGCTCGGGGAGTTCTTCTACAAAAACCTGGGCGAGATCACGCCCGAGTCACTCAAGCTGAAAGATCTGATCGCAGAGCTCGATCTGCGGAGATTGAACCGCATCCCCATGTTCAATGGCGAGGGACATCCTCTGTACATCATCCACCGTAGCATGGTTGACAAATTCATCGTGAAGCACGTGCTGGCCTCCGCCGACAGCAAGAGCCCGGGCGACCTGACGCTCTCTGACCTGCTCGCGGATCGCGAGATGAAAGACATCTTCGAGAACACCTTCGTCCTGGTCAAAAGGCAAGCCACCATCTCCGAAGCCAGGAGCGCGATGCTCACGAAGCCCGGATGCAGCGACGTGTTTGTGACGGCCGGAGGCAGTCGGAATGAGCCGGTCCAGGGTTGGCTGACCAACGTGGATATCGCTCGGAGCAGTTGACCCGGCTTGTCGCTCTTAAGGGATGACGGACGGAACGGCCCACCTGGAGGATCTTACGAAGGAGGGGCGCGGACGTTTCGGCTACCGGGTCATGCGGCTTTTCCAGATCTCCGGGCTGCGGGCCTGGTGCAGGATCGCGATCACACGGATCGTGTCGCCATCAATCATGTAGAAGATGCCCGTAAGGGAAGCGGTCTGTCCCCACCCACACCAAGCCCAGGCTGCCTCTCGTCATACCAGCGGCGAGCTTCGATCAGGTCGAGCTTCGCCCCCCGGCGGAGCACCAGCCTCGTCATTCAGGCCGGAGCTCTGCCTTCACTTCTTCCCAGGTCTGCTCGTCGTCGGGCTCGATACTCTCCCAAAGCATCTGGGCCAACTCGATCTTGTCGCGGGCAGGCAGATCGAGGAGCTTCTGAATCTCAGCCTTGTTCATAGGTATCCAGCTTAGACGATCTGCGTGCTTGAAGCACGAAGGGCAGGGGCCTCACGGCCTTCCCGCCCTTCCTCAAAAACAACGGATCTTGCCTACCGGCAGGTCTTGGTCTGCCCCTTCTTCCGGCAGCTCTGCGAGCAGCAGTCGCTGTTCGAAACGCAGGTCGAGTTCGCGGGCAGGCAGGTCTGGCAGGCGGAGGTGTTGAAGGTGCAGGTCGCGGTGCAGGAGAGCGCGCCTCCGGAGAAGCCCTGGCTCTGGCAGGTCTGGCCGCCCAGGTCGCCGCCGTCGCACTGCTCGCTCCCCTCCCGGATGCCGTTGCCGCAGAAGGCCGGCTGCGCCGTGCCGCCGGTGACCACCAGGCTGAAGACCGCGTCCGCCTCGGGAGTGGCCAGATGGGCGTCCTGGTTGACCTCGGCGGCGCGGGCCTCGACCGTCCACGTTCCCGCGGCAGGCGACTGCACGAAGACGTTCTCCACCGTGTCGATCGTGTTCGGGCTGCCGCCGGCGGTCGACCAGTTCCCGGCGTTGAGGCCGTTGTTGCCGTGGTAGATGGTCCCCGTGGGCGAGGTCACCTTGAGGCTCAGATCGTTGATCCGGTGCAGCGTCGCGGAGGTCGTGCCCGGCGGATCGGGATAGACCAGGGTGGCCTTGAGGTCGTTCGTGCCGGAAGCGACATTGACGGTATAAGACGCCGCCTGGTTGAGCTGCAGCGGAATCCCGTGGTCCACGACCAGGCTGTTGGCGGCCCGCTCACGGGCGAGCCGGGCGCTCGGACGCCCCCAGCCCTGGTGGGTGCGGGTCAGGTCGCTCGTGGTCCCCGAGAAGGTGTACTGCTGCGAGCTGTTGATCAGCAGCGCCTTGATAGTGGAGGCGTGCGGCTGGCGCTCGAAGACTGTCGCGCCCTGCGGGTTGGTACCCCACACGTTGTCGGACCACATCTGGACGATCAGGCCCAGCACGCCCGCCACCTCGGGGGTGGCCGCCGAGGTGCCGCCGAAGCCGGTGGTGTAGGTGTTGCCGGTCGTGGTCGTGAAGATGCTGTCATACCAGTAGTTGACGTCCGGCTTGATCCGGCCGTCCGACGCCGGACCGATCGAGGCGCCACCGCTCCACGCGTCGTCCGCGGTGGACAGTGTGTTGAAGTGGCGGATGCCGCCGACGCTGATGATGTTCTTGGCCCACGCCTGCGGCCGGCTGCTCTGCGTGCCGGCGTTGGACTGCGACTGGGCGATGGCGATGTCCAGCCGCCAGATGATGTCGTCCATCTGGTTCGAGATGCTGGTGTACTGGGTGGTGAGCGCGTCGCCCCAGGAGTTGCTCTGGAACGAGGCAAAGTAGGGCGAATTCTTGAGCTGCTGAGTGTGGGCGAAGCGGTCGCCCAGGAAGTCGTAGTCAGCGGCGATGCCCTGGGAGCCGCACACGAGCTGGCCCGTCCCCTGGGCGTTGCCGTCGCCGTCCCGGTTGCCGTTGCCGAAGACGATGCCGTAGGTGCTGGTGCCATGGCTCGACGAGCTGTTGGAGCCGTGCAGGAGAAGCCCGTTGAAGTCCATGTGGGTGGTCTCGAAGCCGGAGTCGAGGACCTCGCCCCGCACCCCCTGGCCGCAGGTGCCGAAGCTGGTCTCGATGAAATTTGCCCCGGAGTCCTGGCGCACCAGGTCCATGTCGTTCTCGGGCGCGCTCCAGCGGTCCACCCACAGCACGTGGTCGTGGGCGGCGAGCCGGCGGAGCTGGTCGCGGTCGACCCAGAGCTCCAGGATGTGGCCGCTCGGGTAGGACTCGGCCACGCGGGCGCCGTCGGCCTCGGCGGCCTGGCGGATGCGGTCCTTCCCTTCCGGACCCCACTCGAAGGCCATGACGCGTACCCGCAGCTCGGCCGGTCCGGCCCCCCCGGAGAGCCAGTCGCGCAGCTCGGCCTCCAGCCGGAAATGCGGATGGTAGGGCTCGACCCGTTCGACGAAGTCGAGACCGGCCACCGTCTGGACCAGAGCCGGGTGCATGCGGACGATGTGCGCGTTGAACGGGAAGTAATTCAGGACCTCAGCCCCCACGTCGCGCAGGGCGTCGCGCCACTCCGGCAGGCTGAGGGTGCGGAGCTGCACCAGGAAGAGCCGGCCCTCGGGAGGCAGCGCCAAGGAGGCAGGCACGGAGGGCAGCGGCCGGCCGGGCTCGACGGCTCCGGCGTGCAGGCGCAGGGCGGTCTGGATCGCGCGCGGCTCATCCCAGGCGCCGGCGCCGTCGCGTGCCGCGGAGAACCAGCGCTCCCCCGCCTCGTCCCAGGTAACGAAGGCCGCACGGCCGGCCGGGTCCCAGCCCGTGGCGCCGGGCGACACCGCCGCGGGGGTCACGCGCAGCAAACTCCGCCGCGTCTGCCCGTTCCCCACCTCCACCTCGACGAAAATCCGGTTCGCCCCCTGGCCCGGCTCCACGATCAACCGGGGACGGGAGGGCGGAGCGGCCGCCGCCGGCAGCGCCGACAGGACCGCGAGGACCAACAGGACTGCAACGCAGCGCGTCATCGTCACGTCTTCCCCCTTTCTTTCTCGAAACCCAACAGGGTCCCTATAAAGGGAGGTACCGGGGGGTGGCCGAACGTGACGAGAGGCACTGCCCATGAGGGAGACCGGCCGGCTTCCAAACACCTCTATAATCTGCGCATGCGTCTCGTCACACGCGGCGACCTCGACGGTCTGACCTGCGCGGTGCTGCTGTCCCTCAACGAGGAGATCGACGGCATCTCGCTCATCCATCCCCAGGACATCACCGACGGCCGGGCGGACATCGGGCCGGACGACATCGTGGCCAACCTCCCCTACCACCCGGCCTGCGCCATGTGGTTCGACCACCACCTGCACACGGCCACGGCGAACGTGCCGCCGCGCGAGTTCAAGGGCGCCTTCGGGCAGGCCCCCTCAGCGGCCCGGCTGGTCTACGAGTACTACGGCGGGGAGTCGGCCATGCCGCAGCTCGCCGAGCTGGTGCGCGAGACCGACCGGCTGGACTCCGCGAACCTGACGCCCGAGGATGTCCTCCACCCCCAGGGCTACATCAAGCTCGGCTTCACCATCGACGGCCGCACCGGCCTCGGCACCTTCGAGCGCTACTTCCTTCACCTGCTCGACGTGCTCAAGACCGCGCCGCCGGCCGAGGAGGTCCTGAACGACCCCGCCGTGAAGAGGCGCTGCGAGATGCTCGACAGCGAGGACGAGATCTTCCGCTCCGAGCTGCGCGAGCACAGCCGGGTCGACGGCAATGTCGTCATCACCGACTTCCGCGACCTCGACCACGTGCCCATCGGCAACCGGTTCCTGATCTACGCGCTCTATCCGGAGATCAACGTCTCGGTCCGCGTCCACTGGGGGCCGGGGCGCACCTTCCCCATGCTGCTGCTCGGCCACAGCATCTTCAACCGCACCTGCAAGACGAACGTGGGAGAGCTCGCTGCCCGCTACGGCGGCGGCGGCCACCGCGGCGCGGGCAGCATCCCTCTCATGGACGAGCCCGACCAGCAGATTCAGATGGTCGTGGCCGAGCTCAAGGCCAACGGCTGAGGACCGGCCTAGCCGTTCCCCCCGGGGTCCGGGGTCTCGATCGGCGGGATGGCGCGCAGGTACTCGTAGATGGCCCGCAGGTCGCGGTCGGTCATGTGCCGGTAGACAGGCCACGGCATGACCTGGAGCAGCGGCGAGATCTGGGGATGCGCCTGCTTGAAGTCGTGGCCAGTGCGGATGGTCCGCTTGAACTCCGGCCAGGTCAAACCCGCCGGCAGGCGGTCTTCATAAGGCGTGATGTTGCGCGACGTGAAGGGGCCGAACTGGACGCCGCCCGCCAGGTAGCCGGCGGTGTTGATGCGCTCGGGCTGGCCGAGGAACGGGTTGCCGCCGTCTTCATAGGGCGGGTTGGTGTGGCAGTCGTTGCATCCTCCCTGGGCGTTAACGATGTAGCTGCCGAGCCCGACGAGGGCGCGGTTGCGTCCCCTCAGGCGCAGCGGGACCGGAGCGATCTGGTATCCCCGGAAAATCCGGCTGGCCTCGCTGTCGGGGCTGGGCGGAGGGTTCTGCCCCCCGGATTCGTGAGAAAGGAAGACGACGCCGATCAAGGTGAGAGCGATCAGGAAGACTCTGGCTTTCATGAATCCCTCCTCTCGGTTGGTACTGCCGGGCGGGAGAAATTTTACCACCGCGGGCTGGATGGCGGAGTCAAGGGATCACCTCACACTCTCCGTTATAACGAGAGTAGCGGTTTAGAAGTACTTGCGAGCTACGGCAACTTCCGCCCGCGCTTCTTCAATGGAGGAGGGCCCGAGCCGCAGTGGGACCCCCAGGCGCAGGAATCGCTCTTGGAGCTCGAAACGGGACAGATGGAGGAGCTCGGCAGCCTTGCCGAGGCTGATCTCCTCCGCCAGATAATCCCGCATCACCTGAGCATCCAGGGACTCCTCTACTCCCGAGTCCGCTCCGGCCTTGACCGCGCTGGCGGCGAGAGACCGAAGGAGCCGGTAATCGAGGATATCTAGCAGAACGATCTGCTCTTTTCCGTCGCGTTCCAAGACGACCATCTCGCCTCTATGGACCCGCTCCAGGATCTCCGGAGTCCCGTGCGCGAGGTCGGTCTGGGAAATGGTCGTCCGCGTCATATTTGTCGCGCAGAGTTAAAAGGCCAGTGTAAAGAGCCCAACTTCGCCGTTGTAGGCGAAGAGGCAGTTGTTCAGGATGTCCCTTCCAAGGAGCGCATGAAAACCCTGCATGGCCAGGAGGTGGGAAGCAACCACAGGCATGGCCTGGATGAAGAGGGGCAGTCCGTTCGGTGGGGGGATGAACAGCGCCACATCGAACTGGTCGGCCTGGTGAGGTGTCTCTCCTGTCGTGGGCGAGTTGACGCTGACGACGCCGGTGGGCGTCAGGCTCAATCCCTCAAGGATGGAAGGGTCGAGACAGGTACAGCTTGCGCCCGTGTCTATCAAAGCGCGAATGGGGATCGCCTTCGGAACTGGCTGGCCCGCAGCCTTCAGGGCTGTAGCCCGCGGCCGGCTCACCCCTACGGACGCGTCGAGGATCGGTCCCGCCGGGCTGATCTGAAGAGTAAAGTGAGGCACGGCGTTAGGAAGCCGGCCCCACTACGCACGGGTCGGCGAACCGTGAGATGAACTGGGCCTGTTCCAGGGCGTGGATCTGCTTGACCAGGAACGGCTCCAGGCCGAACTGAGAATACCCGGCCTTCAGCGCGTCCTCGTAGCTGGTAAAGAGGTCCACGACGTCTTCGCCGTGGATCAGGACGAACTTGCCCTCCTCCGCCTTCCATTCCGGCAGCTTGCTCTGGTAGACCGCCAGTTCCTTTTCCAGCGCCATCTGGCACCTCTCTGACGAGTGGTCAGCCCAGGCCAGCCTCGGGATCGCCAGTCGTCCTTGGACATTATACGCAAGCGGTATCCCCGTTCAGACTGGCACGGGCGCCGCGGCCCGGCGCACGTCCCACCAGCTCTTGGCCGCGGTGGCGGCGAGGATGACCGCGCCGCCGGCGACCGACCAGCCGCCCGGCTCTTCGCCGTGGACGATCCAGGCCCAGAGGGGGTTGAGGACCGGCTCCAGGAGCAGGAGGAGCGAGGCCTCGATCGCCCGCACCTTGCCGATTCCCCGCGTCAGGAAGACGTAGGCGAAAGCAACCTGGAAGAGACCGAGGAAAGCGATGAGGCCCCAGTCCATCGGACGGGTCTCTCCCACGGGCAGGGCCCAGAGGAGGCAGGCCGCGAAGGCGAAGGCGTTCCCCCAGACCGCGGCGGTGGCGGCCGCTCCTTCGCCCTCCCCTCCGGCGCGCCCGAGCGCGCGCAATCCCATGATGGTCAAGCCCCAGCAGAGGCCGGAGAGGGCGGCGAAGACATTGCCGAGCAGAGGGTTGGGCGCCGTGGCCGAGACCGGGTCGAGCCCGAGGAAGAAGCAGCCGAGGCCGAGCGCGAGCGCCCCCATGTAGAAGATGTCGGCCCCGCGCACCCGCTCCTTGAGCAGCCAGGGGCTGAACAGGAGCACGTAGAGCGGCGCGGTCGCCTGCAGGAAGATCGCGCCCGCGGCCGTGGTGAGCTTGTTGGCCTGGACGAAGAGGATGAGGGTGGCCGCGTGGATGGCTCCGACGGCCAGGATGCGCAGGTTCGGACGGCGTCGCGCCTCAGGCATCAGGAGCAACAGGGCCAGCGCCGCCACGGCCGAGCGGAAGCACGCCACCTGCCAGCTCGTGAGGTGGACCGCCTTGATCGCCGCGCCGCCCGAGGAGAACAGCAGGGCCGCGGCCAGCACTTGCAGGCGCGGGACGAGCGCCCGGGGGGCGGGAGCGGATCGCAGGTCGGAAGTCGGCACAGGGTTTGCGATAGGCCGAGACCGGGGAGACCGGCTCGGGCGGAGATCTTACCGGTTTGCCCGACAATTCATGAAGGTCCGCGGTTTTTTCCAAGGTCTGAGCTGGCGCTCCTGGTGGCCCCGCCGAGGGGCGGCCAAGGCGGCGCTGCTCGTCCTCGCGTTCTTCGGCCTGAGCGCCGCCGATCCCGAGATGGACTTCGTCGAGGGTACGGCGCCGTTCGTGCTCCGCGCCCAGGACGAGGTGATCCCCTACCGCGTCTTCGGCCTGTACGTGCTGCCGGGCGAAGAGGTCGACCTGGAGGCGATCGCGCCGGACGACCGGCGGTTCGTGCTCCGCGCTCCGGCCGGCGCCTTCACCCGCCCGGGGAGGAACCGGTGGCTCTGGACGGCTCCGGACATCCCCGGGCTCTACCGGCTGGAAATCGTCCATCCGGTCACGGTGTCGACGATCACCCTGAACGTCTTCGTCACGGTCCCCCTCTCGCGGGTCCAGGGCGGGACCTTGCACGGCTACCGGATCGACGACTATCCCGCGCAGCCGCTGAACGGGCTGGAGGTCTACAACCCGCCCGACGGGCTGATCGAGGTCCAGCCGTGGTACGAGGACGTCCCGGTCTCCCCCCACTTCACCCTCGGGCAGTTCCTCTGCAAGCAGGCGGGCGGCTATCCGAAGTACCTGGTGCTCGACGAGCGCCTGCTGCGCAAGCTGGAGGTGCTGCTCCAGAAGCTCAACGAGAACGGCATCCCCGCCAACGGATTCCACGTCATGAGCGGCTTCCGCACCCCGTTCTACAACCGGGCGATCGGCAACACCACGACCTACAGCATCCACCAGTGGGGCGGCGCCGCGGACATCTTCGTCGACGAGAACGGGGACAGCATGATGGACGACGTCAACCGGGACGGCCGTATCACCAAGGAAGACGCGCTGTTCCTGTACCGCTTCGTCGACGAGATGCAGGACGACCTCTGGTTCAAGCCCTACATCGGGGGGCTGGGCGCCTACAACTCCACCTCCGCCCACGGCCCCTACATCCACGTCGACACCCGGGGCTTCGTGGCCCACTGGGGGGCGTGAGACGGGCCGCTTCTGTAGTAGTCTTTCCCGTCCACGAGAGACAGCGCGACGGGAGAACCAAGGACATGGTGCGTGTCAGCTCAGCTCTGATCCTCGGCCTGGCGCTGCTGGCGGGCGCCCCCGCCGCGGCCCAGATCGCCTATTCGGTGCGCTCCGACGGCAGCACGTCCGCGACCGACGACTTCCTCTACTCCATCAACCTGGGGAGCGGGATCGCCACGCCGATCGGCAACACGGGGTTCGAAGACGTCGAGTCGCTCGCCTTCGCGCCGGGGTGCGCCACCCTGTACGCGGTGGACGACGTGACGGACCGCCTCCTCGCCTGCAATCCCGTGTCGGGCGCCTGCACCGCGGTGGGCCCCCTGGGCGTCAACGTCACCGACACCGGGCTCGCCTTCGCGGCCAACGGCTTTCTCTACATGTCCACGGACGTGCCGCCCAACTTCTACCGCGTCAACCACATCACCGGCTTGGCGACCCTGATCGGCGACCAGGGGCAGGAGATCACGGGGCTCGCGGGAGACAGCGAGGGCACCCTCTTCGGGCTGGGCGGAGACGGCGTGGACAACCTGGTGCGGATCGACATCGTGACCGGCGAGGCGACCGAGATCGGGCCTCTGGGAAGCGCGGTCACCCTGGTCGACGGCGGCCTGGACGTCGGCGCCAGCGGCACGCTCTACGGCATCCACGACGGCAGCGTGGGCCGCGCGACGTCCAGCCAGATCTTCACCATCAATCCGAACACCGGCGCCGCGACCGTGGTGACCGGCGTGCGGACCGCCACCGGCTCCAGCCTGGACGGCTTCGAGGGGCTGGCGATCGCCAGCGGCGTGTGCGCCGCCGTGGGCGGCCAGAGCGTCGTCGAGATCCCCACGGCGGGCGAGTGGGGGCTGGCCGCGCTGGTCCTCGCCCTGGGCGTCTCGGGGATCGCCGTGCTGCGGCGGTGGGCGTAGGTGCGGCGCGCCTTGCCCCTCCCCCCGTTCTGAGCTAGCCTGTGCTTCGACGTTCCGGAGTCACCGCTTTGCCCAGGAGATCGCCCGCAGCCCCTATGCTCGAATCACAACGCAAGATCTTCGTCCTCGACACCTCGGTCATCCTGCACGACTTCAACGCGATCCAGAATTTCCAGGAGCACGACGTCGCGATCCCGATCACCGTGCTCGAGGAGCTGGACCAGTTCAAGAAGGGGAACTCGGTCCTCAACCTCCAGGCGCGGGAGTTCATCCGCCAACTCGACCGCCTGGCGGGCCGCAGCATGCTCAACGACTGGATCCCGCTGGACGGTCCGGCGCGCGGCAAGTTCCGCGTCCTCACCGACGAGCGGGCGCCGGTCGACGCCGTCGAGGTGTTCGGCAACAAGAAGCCCGACCACCGCATCCTCAACGCTGCGATCACCCTCGCCCGCGCCGAGCCCGACCGCAAGGTCATCCTGGTCAGCAAGGACATCAACCTGCGCCTCAAGGCGCGCGCCCTGAACCTGCCGGCCGAGGACTACGAGACCGTCAAGATCAAGGACGTCGCCCACCTCTACAAGGGGAAGAGCGAGGTGGAGATCGACGACCCGTCGGTGATCGACCGGCTCTACCGCGACGAGTGGGTGCCGGTCTCCGACATCGTGCCCGAGCCGCCGCCGGCGAACCACTACTTCATCCTGCGCAGCGAGACCAAGTCGGCCCTGGCCTGCTACAACCCGCGCCAGGACCGCGTCGAGCGGGTGCCGAAGACGGCCGCCTACGGCGTCTCGCCGCGCAACGCCGAGCAGACCTTCGCCCTGCACGCCGTGGCCAACCCGGAGATCCCCCTGGTGTCGCTCTCCGGCGCCGCGGGCACGGGCAAGACCCTGGTGGCCCTGGCCGGCGCGCTGGAGCAGCGGCGCCTCTTCCGCCAGATCTACCTCGCCCGCCCGATCGTGCCGCTGTCGAACCGCGACATCGGCTTCCTCCCCGGCGACGTGCTGTCCAAGATCAATCCCTTCATGCAGCCGCTGTGGGACAACCTGGGGATCATCAAGAACCAGTTCGGCGAGCGCGACCGGGAGTACAAGAAGGTCGACGAGCTGGTGGAGACCGAGAAGCTGCACATCGTGCCGCTGGCCTACATCCGCGGGCGCAGCCTGTCCAACGTCATCTTCATCGTGGACGAGGCGCAGAACCTGACACCGCACGAGGTGAAGACGATCATCACCCGCGCCGGCGAGAACACCAAGATCGTGCTCACCGGCGACATCTTCCAGATCGACACGCCCTACCTGGACGCCCACAGCAACGGCCTCTCCTACCTGATCGACCGCATGCGGGGCAATCCGCTCTACGCGCACGTCAATCTGGAGAAGGGGGAGCGCTCCGCGCTCGCCAACCTGGCGAGCATGCTGCTGTAAGTCCTCACCCCCCGGCCCCCTCTCCCATTGCCCTCCCCCGGCCGGGAGAGGGGGGGAGGAATGCATGGGGATCGTGAGGGGTATTGGATTACAATTTTCTGTCGACCGGGGCGGGAGGCGCCGCGGCCCGGCCCGGCTTTTGCAACTTGGACTCGCCGAAGTACCAGCGCGGCGCGGCCTCCCAGACCAGACCGAACTCCTGGGTGGCGGCTTTCATGATGCGATCCATGGCTTCGTCGACCGAGTCGGTGAACAAGATCCTCTCGCAATCCGCGGGCAGGATCGTCTTCTCCTCCACCATGCGATGACAGACAAACTCCTGCAGCGGCTGCCAGTAGTCGGTGCCCATGAGAACCAGCGGGAAGTTGCGGATCTTGCCGGTCTGGATCAGGGTGGCGCACTCGAAGATCTCGTCCATCGTGCCGAACCCTCCCGGCAGCACCACGAAGGCATACGAGTACTTGACGAGCATCACCTTGCGGACGAAGAAGTAGCGGAACTCGACCCAGCGGTCGACGTAGGGGTTGGGCTTCTGCTCGTGCGGCAGGATGATGTTCAGGCCGAGGGAGGTCGCCCCGACGTCGCGCGCCCCGCGGTTGGCCGCCTCCATGATCCCCGGCCCGCCGCCGGTCATGACGGTGAAGCCGGCGCGGCCGAGGCGCCGCCCCATCTCGCGGCCGAGCTCGTAGTAGCGGTGGGTCTCGGGAAAGCGGGCGGAGCCGAAGACGGTCACGCAAGGGCCCACGAAGTGGAGCGCCCGGAAGCCGCGGATGAAGTCGGCGCCGATACGCAGCAGGCGGGCAAGCTCGGAGGTGCGGGTCTGCGGGCCTTCGAGGAACCGGCCGTCGTCGGCCCGCTCGGTGCCTTTGCCCCAGCGCGGCGGCTCTCCGCTGCGCGCCGCCGCCGCCCGCTCGACGGCCGGCGCGGGTCCGGGGTTCGTCTCGGGTCGGATCTTCTGTGTCTCGTCCATGGAGGCAAGCTTAACAAAGGGATCGCCCTGCTCCTGCTGGCGCTGATCCTCGCCGGCACCCTGCCGCTGGGCGCCGCGCGTTCGGCCCAGCGGCCGGCGCAGCGCTTTCCCAACGTGCTGATCGTCACCATCGACACCCTGCGCGCGGACCGGCTGTCGGCCTACGGCTACCGCCGGCCGACGTCTCCCAACCTCGACCGCCTGCTCGCCTCGGGGGTGCGCTTCACCCAGGCGCGCACGGTCGAGCCGCTGACCAATCCGGCTCTCTGCTCGATGTTCACCTCGCTCCACCCGCACGAGCACGGGGCCACCCGCAACGGCCTGCGCCTGCGGCCGGACGCCACGTCCGTGGCCCGCGTCCTCAACCGCCGCGGCTACCGGAGCGCCGCCTTCGTGGGCAACTGGACGCTGCGCAACGGCATCTCGGGGATCGGCGATCATTTCGATCTGTACGACGAGGTGCTCAGCCGCAAGCGCTGGCTCGGGATGTTCAAGGGGGAGGCCACGGCCGAGGACCTGACCGACGCCGCCCTCGAATGGCTCGGCGGGCACCGGGAGGACAGCCGCCGGCCGTTCCTGCTCTGGGTCCACTACGTCGAGCCGCACGCGCCCTACCGTCTGCAGGAGGATTTCGCGCCGAAGCTGGGCGTCCGGGCCTCCGGCGAGGTGTCGAAGAGCGACCGCTACGACACCGAGATCGCCTTCGCCGACCACCACCTCGGGCGGCTCCTCGCCATGGTCGAGCGCGACCCGGCGCTCGCCGCCAACACCCTGATCGTCTTCGCCGCGGACCACGGCGAGAGCCTGGGGGAGCACTCGTACTGGGGGCATGGGCGGAACCTCTACGAGCCCACGCTGCGCATCCCTCTGGGCTTCGTCTGGCCGGGCAGGATCCGGCCGGGCGTGGTCTCGTCCTCGGCGCTGAACATCGACGTCGCGCCGACGGTCCTCGGGCTCGCCGGCCTGCCGGTGCCGGGGACCTTCCGCGGCTACGACTGGTCCGGCGTGCTCCAGGGGGAGGCGCCGGCGCCCAGGGACCGGGTGGTCTGGTTCCAGGCGCACAAGGGGGCGGTCCTCTCCGCCCAGGAGGCCACCAATGCCCGGCGCCGGGGGCTGCTGGAGGTCGGAGTCCTCTTCGAGGCGGGCTGGCGCAAGGAGATCTTCCGCCTCCCCGAGAAGAAGCGGTGGATCTTCGACCTCGCCGCCGATCCGCGCGAGGCGAGGAACCTGGCCAAAGGCGGCGCGCTCTCCGGCCCTCTCCAGGGCTGGATGGCCGACCTGCGCAAGGGGCTCGCCGCCTCCGACCGCATCGCCAAGGTCGAAGTGGACCCCGAGAGCGCGGCGAAGCTGCGGGCGCTGGGCTACGCCGAGTAGGCCCAACCCAGTCCCTCTCTCCCATAGGCATCCCCCACTGTAGAGACGCCCCGTGGGGCGTCTCCTCCTCCGGAGGTGCCGCGGCATCGCGCGGATCCTGGAAATGAATGGCGCCGCCGCAGGAGACGCCCCACGGGGCGTCTCTACAGTGGGAAGGATCTCCAGCGGGCCGAAGGGCGGTCCTGTAACGGGGTCGGCCGATCCTGCGCCTAAGAAAGCAGGGAAAAGCAGCTTGTCCCCTGGAGGACCACCATGCCCTGCTTTGCGAGATTGGGGTATTCGTACCGCAGCTTCCGATGGATCGCAGTCCTGGCCCTGACGGCGGGCTGCGCCGGGAGCGGAGCGCTCGGGCCGCAAGGTCCTCTGTCACCCGACTGCGACCAGCCCTCCTGCTGCCCCGCCGGCCTGCAGGTGAGGGCCGGGACCGAAGGGGACGACCGGCTGCACGGCAGGAAGAAGGCCGACTGCCTCGTCGGCAAGGCTGGAGAGGACTCCGTCAAAGGGTGGTGCGGGAAGGACCTCCTCTTCTGCGGCAAGGGGGACGACCGATGCTCCGGCGGGAGCGGCGCGGACGTCCTCCTGGGCGGCGAGGGCGCGGACCGGGTGCGCGGCCGCTGGGGCAGGGACGACGTCCGGGGAGGTACCGGAAACGACGAGGTCTTCGGCGGCTTCGGGACGGACGAGCTGCGCGGCGGCCGGGGGGATGACCGGCTCACCGGCGGCCCGGGCGCCGACCTGGTCCGTCCTGGCCCAGACCGCGATCAGGCCTCCGGCCGTGGAGGCTCGGACGTCTTCGTGATCGGCGCGGCCTGCGAAGCCAAGTCCGGCGAGACCGTCGACGGCGGCTCCGGCTTCGACCGCGTGCGGAGCCCGCTCACCCGCGCCCAGCTCGAAGCCCGAGGCGTCTCGTTCGTCTCCGTCGAATCCTTTGAGACGATCGTGCCGCTCTTCGACGAATGCGCGGACGTCAAGAAGGCCTGGGGGGACACTCCCGTCGCCGCGCCGGCCGGAGGCGTCTTCGTCGAAGCCGCTCCGCGGCTGGGCGGAGGGTTCCTGGCGGCCACCGGCGGCAGCGTCTTCTCGGTCAGCCCGGCCGGCGCGCTCGCTCCGCTGGCGAGCGGGGACCGCGCCGTGCTCAACCCCGGGGGCGACACGTTCGGAATCCTCCAGGGGAGCACGTTCCGGATCTTTGACGCCTCCGGGGCGCTCCTGGGGAGCCTCCCGCTCGAGGGGGCTTTTTCGTACTTCAAGCTCGTACCGGGCGGCAACCTGGTCTTCGCCCCCCGGGTCCAGACCCTGGGGCAGGAGAAGAGCCGGGTGACAAGCGTGCGGATCCAGCGGCCGGACGCCTCGATCGTGGCCGACTTCCCGGCGCCCGGCCTGGAGATCTCCCGGCTCCTCACCGACCGGATCGTCTACACCCTGCCCTCGGCCCTGATCGCGAGGCGCCTCGACGGGACCGTGCTCTGGAGCGCCGCGATCGACGTCCACAAGCTCGAGTCCGCCGCGGACCGGACCATCCTCGTGCCGCGTTACGTGCCCGGCCGGGTGGTCCATCTCCTGGGAGCGACGCAGACCAGCACCGCCAACGTGGACGGCGTGGTCTGGAACCTGGCCATCGCCCCTGGAGGCCGGTACTCGGCGGCGACCACCCAGACCGCTCTCTACGTCTTCCGCGACGGCGAGCTCACGGCCGAGGTCCGGCTGCCGGCGGCCTACGCCAACTCCCTCGACATCTCGGACCGCGGCGAGGTGCTGGTCGGCAGCCAGGGACAGGAGGGGGAGGGGCGCGTCTTCCTCTATCACTGGCAGGGGAACCTGCTGTGGGAAGACGCGGCCGCCACCGATCGCGATGCCTACCGTCCCGCCGTCCGCTTCGCGCCGGGAGGCGACCGCTTCCTGCTCGTCGAGCAGCGCGGACTGACCGCCTACGACATCCTCCGGAGCCCATAGCCATGAAGAACCGGTTGATCCTTATCGTTCTCCTCTGCCTCCTGCTCTTCGGTCTCGGCGGCGCGGACGCCTGGGCCGACGCGCCGAACTGCGCCACGGCTCCGCCGCTCGCGCCGGGGACCCTCACGGTCTGGCCCGTGCACGAGCGGCTGGCCGGCGATGCCCCGGGACCTACGCGAAGCAGCCTGATGAGCAGCTTCGGGGAGTTCCAGGGCCACTACGTCCACACCGGCATCGACATCCGCGGCGTCTGGAACAACGGGACGAGCAAGGGGGACCTGGTGCTGGTCGTGGCCGACGGGGACATCTGGGCCGCGCCGACCTTCTCCGGCGATTTCTGCGACCATGCCAACCTGTGCCGTCTCTACGTGAAGAGCAAGGACCGGCGCCACATCTATTACTACTCCCACCTGAGCGTCCGCAACGGCACCGACTCCGAGGTCCGGGCCCGGATCGAGAGCGCGGCGATGAAAAACCCGGCCGACGATCTGCCGGTCGACTCGAACCCTGTCACCGCCGGCCAGAAGCTCGCCGGCCTCGGTCCTTTTCCCAATGATTTCATTCACCTGCACTTCGGCATCTTCGACGCCTGCGAGAGCTATGACGGGCTCAATCCTCTGGCTCTGCTTCCCGCACCGGACTTCGAAGGCTCCCCCTACGTGGACGAGACGGACCCCACGATCCCCCAGTTCGTCTTTCTGCGCGACGACACCCAGACCGTGGTCGACGCGGAGGGCTGCACGAAGCCCCTGGACGGCGCGGTGGACCTGCTGGTGGAGGCGAAGGAGATCTATCACGACCTCACCGGAGGGGCGCCGCCGTTCAAGGCGACGAATTCGATGGGTGTCCACAAGGGGGTTTACCGCATCCGGAGGACGCCCTCCGGCGCCCCTTACGACGGCACCTGGTACCAGTTCGACCGCGGACCCTACCGCTGCCGGGGGGCCCAGCGGGGGAAGAGCTGCACCGATCCGGTGAACGGCACGCTCCTGACGCAGACGGACTTCATCCAGAAGGTGGCTCTGCTGCCTCCCTACGGCGATGGCGGCGCGGAGCTCGGCGTCACCTACACCGACAATCTGTTCAACGACGCCGGCGTTACGTTCAATTCGGACGACTCCTACTCCGGGACCGAGAAGTACTTCCACCTCCTGACCAACGAGTGGGGGTACACCGACCAGCCGGGGAAGTGGGACAGCGCGGCGGTGTCCAACGGCCGCTACCAGGTGAGCGTCGAGGTCGCCGATGTGCGGGGCAACAAGGCCGCCAAGCATAAGTTCGTGCTGGTCAACAACGGCGGACCCGCTCCTTCGGCGACGGGCGACCTGGTGATCCGCGACAACCCGTCCGACAGCGGCGCCGTCCCCTCGACCCTGGGCGGCGAGAAGTTCTGGATCAGCCCGGACATCCGGATCACCGCCGCAGGCGATCCGGCGCCCGCGGCCTGGGACAGCCCCCAGGAGGCGACGGTCCTGGAGGGCCAGTCCTACAGCGTCTGGGTCCGGGTCAAGAACACCGGCTGCGAAACCATCCACAACGTGCGGGCCAAAGTCGCCTGGGCGAATCCGGCGATGATCCAGACGGACTGGAGCCAGATCGGCGCGGAGACCCCCGCAGGAGTCTCCCTCAACCTGGACGAGGCCAAGGTCCTCGGCCCCTTCAACTGGACCCCGACCGCCGAGCAGGTGGGCCACCGCTGTCTGCTCGCCATCACCCGCGCCGACGGAGACACCGCCACGGTCCCCAACTTCGACACGATCGTCAACGGCTGGGGCGGGACCGTGGCCAACGACAACAACATCGGCCAGCTCAACCTGCAGGTGACGGGCGTGAAGAAGTTCATGATCTTCAACCCGGACGTGGACGAGGCCGGCGTGGGGCTCGAATTCGACTGCAACGACTTCCCCATCCGGGAGCAGGGCGCCGTGGCCGAGCTGTCCGCCGACTTCCACCCGGCGCTGGAGGCGGCCTGGACGCGGGTGCCCCGCACCACGCTGAGCAGGCAGGGAGACCAGCTCGTCCTCCGCTTCCAGGGCTGCAAAGTCACCTTGCCACCGGCCCGGCTGCCCGGCGGCACCGTGATCCCCGCCTCCTTCGACCTCCAGCTCGCCCCAGGCCCCGCGGGCTCCCACCGCGTGGACCTCGGCCAGACGCTCGACGGCGAGTTGGCGGGAGGAATGTCCTTCCGGATCGACCGCTTCCCGGTGATCCCATAGGCCTCGCCGAGCAGCCTGGGGTTGAAAACCCCAGGCTGGATCGTACCGCCCTCCGGGCGAGGGGCTGGGGCGTCGCTCCGCGAGGAGCGAAACAACTCAGCCTGGGGTTTCAACCCCAGGCTCTTTGACAACCGCCTCCGGAATTGCGAGCATTTACATCCCTGCATACGCTGTCCCTTTTCCGGAAGGAGTGACGCATGAAGCGGTTCGCTCTGGTGCTGTCCCTTTTCCTTTTTTCCACCCTCCCCCTCCCCGCCCAGGTGCAGCGCGGGGGCGGGCTGCCCGCGCCGCTGCCGCTGTTCCCGCCCGACAACTGGTGGAACATCGACGTCAGCGCCGCACCGGTCGACGCCAACAGCGCCAACTTCATCAACTTCATCGGCGCCACGACGGGCCTCCATCCCGACTTCGGGGGCGACGCCGAGGACGATCCGGAGATCTACGGGATGGTGTTCATCACCGTCTCCGCGAGCCAGCCGCGGGTGCCGGTCACCTGGGCCGCCTACGGCGACCAGAGCGACGACGGTGTGCCGGGGCATGCGGCCGGCTATCCCATCCCCGAGCAGGCCAAGACCCAGACGAAATGGATCGAGAGCGGGTACGCGGGCGACGACGACCAGGGCGGCGACCGTCACATGCTCATCGTCGACCGCGACAGCCGGATCCTCTACGAGCTCTACCGCACGGTCTGGAATCCCGGGCTCAACCGCTGGGAGGCGGAATCGGGCGCGATCTATTCCCTCGACTCCAACCAGCGCCGGCCGGAGACGTGGACCAGCGCCGACGCCGCCGGCCTGGCGATCCTCCCGGGCCTGGTCCGCTATGACGAGGCGTTCGGCCCGGACCCCATCCGGCACGCCTTTCGCTTCACCGTCTTTCCGACCCGCGGGTATGTGTACCCGGCGTCGCACGACGCGAGCACCAGCACCAACGTCAACGCGCTGCCCATGGGGGCGCGCCTGCGGCTGAAGGCGAGCAAGAACATCTCGGGATATGCTCCCGAGGTCCAGAAGATCTTCCAGGCAATGAAGACCTACGGCCTCATCCTCGCAGACAACGGGTCCGACATGTACATCCAGGGGACGTACGACACCCGCTGGAACAACGACGTGCTGAACCCGGCCTTCGCGTCGCTCAAAGCCTCGGACTTCGAGGTCGTCCAGCTCGGCTGGCGGCCGCCGGTCGCGCCCGCCACCGGACCGCTCGACTTCTACACCTTGCCCCCCTGCCGACTCCTCGACACCCGCCAGGCGTACGGTCCTTTCGGAGGCCCGGCCCTGCCGCCCGGGTGGCAGCGGTCGATCCAGGCCACCGGGAGCTGCGGCATCCCGGTCACGGCCAAGGCCCTGTCGGTCAACGTCACCGCCGTCACCTCGCCGGGCGGGGGGTACCTGACCTTCTTCCCGGGGAACGGCTCGCCGGGGTCGACCAGCATCGTCAGCTTTCCGCCCGGCCGGACGCGGGCGAGCAGCGCCGTTCTGATGCTCTCCTCGTCGGGCAGCGGCACCCTCGGCGTCTACAACTCTCCGACGACGGCTCCGGTTCACTTGACCGTCGACGTGAACGGCTATTTCCAATGAGCCGGCACCGCAACGACCTCGAGGCGATCGCCCGCCGCGTCATGACCGAGCGCGGGTTCCTCCCCGACTTCTCGGAGGCGGCGCGCCGGGAGGCCCGGCGGACGGCCGAAGGCGACAGGATCGAGGACGGCCCGGGCGTCCAGGACCTGCGCGGCCTCCTCTGGTTCTCGATCGACAACGCGGACACGCGCGACCTCGACCAGCTCACCGTGGCGGAGCGGCTGGACAACGGCGGCATCCGGCTCCGGGTCGCGATCGCCGACGTCGACGCCTTCGTCCCGGCCCGGTCGGCGATCGAAGAGCACGCCCACCACAACACCACCTCGATCTACACCGCCGCCCGCACCTTCCCCATGCTCCCCGAGGAGCTCTCCACCGACGCCACCTCCCTGGTCGAGGGGGAGGACCGCCTGGCCATGGTGGTAGAGATGGTGATCGCAGAGGACGGATCGACGGACGGCTCCGACATCTACCGGGCGCGGGTGCGCAACCACGCGAAGCTGGTCTACCAGGCGGTCGGCGACTGGCTGGAGGGCGCGGATCCCCTGCCCGAGAAGGCGGAGGCCGTGCCGGGGATCGCCGAGCAGCTCCGCCTCAACGACGAGGCCGCGGACCGCCTGCGCCGCCGGCGGCACGAGCGCGGGGCGCTCAACTTCGACACCAGCGAAGTCCGGCCGGTCTTCCACAACGGCTCCCTCGCCGACCTCGCGGAAGAGCGGAAGGATCGCGCCAAGGAGATGATCGAGGACTTCATGATCACGGCCAACGGCCTCACGGCGTCCTTCCTCGAATCCCGTGGGCTGCCGTCCCTGCGCCGTGTGGTGCGCACGCCGAGGCGCTGGCCGCGGATCGTCTCCCTGGCGCGGGGGCACGGGACGGACCTGCCGCCCGATCCGAGCCCCAAGGCCCTCGCCGCCTTCCTCGAGGAGCGCCGCAAGGCCGACCCCGAAGGCTTCCCGGAGCTCTCCCTCTCCGTCGTGAAGCTGCTGGGCTCGGGGGAGTACACCGTCGATCAGCCGGGCCAGCCCTCGCCGGGGCACTTCGGCCTCGCGGCCGACGACTACACCCATTCGACCGCGCCCAACCGCCGCTACCCCGACCTGGTCACCCAGCGCATGCTCAAGGCGGCCCTGGCCGGGCTCCCCTGCCCCTACGACGCGGCGGAGCTCGAAGAGCTCGCCGTCCACTGCACGGTGCGCGAGGACGAAGCCAACAAGGTCGAGCGCCAAGTGCGCAAGTCGGCCGCGGCGCTGCTCATCGCACCCCGCATCGACGACTGGTTCGACGCCATCGTCACCGGCGCCTCCGAGAAAGGCACCTGGGTACGCACCTCCAGCCGCCCCATCGTCGAAGGGAGAGTCGTCCACGGGCACCACGGGTTGGACGTCGGCGACCGCGTGCGGGTGCGCCTGGTCTCCACCGACGTGGAGCGCGGGTTCATCGACTTCGTGCGGTGACCCTCACCCCCCTTCCCCCCTCTCCCAGCCCCCTCCCGCCGACCGGGAGAGGGGGGAAAACTCTCCAAAACGTCATTCTGAGCGAAGCGAAGAATCTGCCTTCCCCCTCTCCCGGGTGGGTGTGAGTGCGGGTGGGAGAGGGGGCCAGGGGGTGAGGGTCCTTTGGCAGGTTGGGGGCGCCCCTCTCCCGGAAGGAAGGGAGGGGATGGGAGAGGGGACGGGGGTGAGGGGCCGCTTCCCCTGATATCCTTCCCCCATGCGCCGGCTGCATCTGACCACCGGCGGGGAGAGCCACGGTCCTGGCCTCACCGCGATCCTGACCGGTCTGCCCGCGGGGATGCGGGTGGACTTCGACGTCCTGGCCCGCGACCTGGCTCGGCGGCAGCACGGGTATGGCCGCGGCAACCGGATGAAAATCGAGAAGGACAAGGCCGAGGTCCGCGGCGGCGTGCGCGGCGGCGAGACCCTCGGCAGCCCCTTGGTCCTGTGGATCGAGAACCGCGACTACGCCAACTGGGAGCCGATGATGAGCCCCGTCGAGGTGGACCCCCGGCGGGCGGAGCAGCGGCGCGTCCACACTCCCCGGCCCGGCCACACCGACCTCGCGGGCGGCATCAAGTACCTGCGGCACGACCTGCGCGACATCCTGGAGCGGGCCTCGGCGCGCGAGACCACCGCCCGCGTCGCGGCCGGGGCCTTCGCCCGCATGCTGCTCGCCGAATTCGGAGTCGAGATCCGCAGCGGCGTCCGCTCTCTGGGGCCGATCGGCGCGGGCCGCCCGACTCCTGGCTGGGAAGACCTTCTCCAGGTGGACGATTCCTCTCCTTTGCGCGCCATCGACCGCTCGCTGGAAGAGGAGATGGTCCGCCTCGTCGACCGCGCCCAGGAGGAGGGGGACACCCTCGGCGGCGCCGTCACCGTGATCGCCCACAACGTGCCGCCCGGCCTCGGCTCCCACGTGCAGTGGAACGAGAAGCTGGACGGCCGGCTCGCCCAGGCCGTGATGTCGATCCACGCCGTCAAAGCGGTCGAGATCGGCTCCGGCGTCGCCGCCTCCGCGGGCTTCGGAAGCGCGGCGCACGATCCGATCGGCCGTGACGCCGAAGGGCGCTGGACCCGGCCCACCAACCTCGCCGGCGGCCTCGAAGGGGGCGTCACCAACGGCCAGGACGTGGTGATCACCGCCTACAAGAAGCCGATCGCCACCCTGCGCAA